>DATHNE010000009.1:0-112722 GCA_035486355.1 Acetobacteraceae bacterium | reverse complement strand
GAGACCCATGTCGTCCAGCCACAGCCCAGGCATGAAATGAAAGGTCATGCCCGGTCGCAGTTCGGTTCTGTCACCCGGGCGCAGGCTCATGGTGCGTTCACCCCAATCAGGCGGGTAGCTCAGACCGATCGAGTAGCCGGTGCGGCTGTCCTTCTCGATCCCATGCCGGCGCAGCACGGCGAAGAAGGCGTTGGCGATGTCTTCGCAGGTGTTGCCGGGTTTCGCGGCGGCGAGGCCGGCGTCCATACCTTCCAGCACGGCCTTCTCGGCATCGACGAACGCGGCGGGCGGCGTGCCCAGGAACAGCGTGCGCGACAGCGGGCAGTGATAGCGGCGATAGCAGCCGGCGATCTCGAAGAATGTGCCCTCGTTCACGCGCAGCGGCTGATCGTTCCAGGTGAGGTGTGGCGCGCTGGCATCAGCGCCTGAGGGCAACAGCGGCACAACGGCGGGATAGTCGCCGCCGAAACCATCAACGCCACGGATGGCGGCGTCGTAGATCTCGGCGACCAGATCGCATTTGCGGATGCCGGGCTCGGCCTTCTGCAGGATGCGCGTGTGCATGGCCTCCACGATGCGGGCGGCGCGACGCATGTACTCCAGTTCCTGCGCGCTCTTCACCGCACGCTGCCAGTTCACCAGCGCGGTGGCGTCGGCGAAGCGCGCCTGCGGCAGATGGGTTTGCAATGACGCGTAGGCGGCGGCGCTGAACCAGTAGTTGTCCATCTCCACGCCGATGCGCGTGCGGTCCCAGTCGTGGTCGGCGATGATGTGCGCCAGCAGGTCCATCGGATGGCGTTGGGTGGACTGCACATAATGGTCCGGATAGGGAATGATATGGTTGTGCGCGAGGTAGGCGGTGCGCCTGGCACCGTTGGCGTCCTGGCCACGGCCGTACCAGAACGGCTCGCCGTCGGGCGGCACCAGCACGCATTGGTGCACGTAGAACGACCAGCCGTCGTAGCCGGTGAGCCAGGACATGTTGGATGGGTCGCTGACGATCAGCAGGTCGATGCCGGTGCGAGCCATGGCGGCGCGGGTCTTCGCCAGCCGGGCGGCGTATTCGGCGCGGGTGAAGGGCAGGGTGGTGTCGGACATCGGCGTTTCTCCCGCACGGTGGTTGGGCAGGTGGTGTGGGAGATACGATGAGGGGTGGGTGCGGGCTGTCAAATTGGGCTTGGGGATCAGGTTGGATTTCTGGTTTCACCCCATCCTGGCTGTTGATAATTGCCACTGATTTCCCGAAACCAGCCATTCACTTTGCGTGTGAGTGTTGGCGGCGATCTTCGCCGATGCGCGATGCAGTTGAGAAGTTCGACGCGTGGTCCCAGCGCACATTCCTAGTTGTGAGGAACCATGCGGAATTGACCCGCGCCGTTGCTCAGACGCAGCATTCTCTCGCCGGCATGACTGTCGTCTATACACCGCTCCTTCCCCGGAGTATGTATGATATCGATGCGATGCAGTGTGTCTGTGTGACGACGAAGCAGGTTCTGGCGCGCTTTGGAAACGCTCGCGCCACGATCGGCCGCTAGCGTTCCTAAGAGGCAGCGATTGACCGTTGGAAAGTTAACCGCCCTGGTCGGAAACTGCGGCCACCGGCAGACGACGTCGAGTGATCGGAGCGCCTGCGATCCCTCCGGGCCCCGGCCTCCACCGCCGGGATCACAGGGGATTGGCGTTTGAAGGGAGAACACGATGCACCTGATATGGTGGTTGATTCTTTTCTGTAGCTAAACCAAGCCGCGGGCGCACACGCAACAGCCACCGACGTCGTATGCCCAGCCGCCAGAGAGCGGGGGACAACGGTGACGCCGCGCGATTGGGTAGCCACATAAGCGCCCCCCTGAGGGTCTCGGCAGTCAACGATAATCCTTCGGGTGCCAACCATTCGTCATAATGGCATCACAGCGATCTGCTGGCCGCGGTGTCGCGGTCAAGGGTCGCAGTTGGCTTGCCGATGCGCGCAGCGCAGCCCTTGAGGGCGACACCACGGCCAAGCACCATCAGCGGGCCGTGTGGCAATCCCACGCCGCTCTCTCGTCAGCGCAACCCACGTCGCGCGGCCCAGCTCATCGAGCTTGCGGTGGAGCGCGGTAACGGCATGGTTGGACGTGCTGGAAAGATAGCGATGGTCGGGATCGGCGCAATCCAGGTCGTTTTGCGTTGGTGCCATAGCACCGGCGTCGTGGGGCAATTCCCCATGCAACGTGAGACTGGATCACGGCGGCCCGCTATGCCGCGGCAAGGGAACGGGCTTCAATGGCCCTATGGCACTGCCTCCTGATCCAGCCTCTTCGCCTCCCCCAAGTGCCACGCCCCCAACCCAGCCTGCGACGCTCGTCGCGCTGTTCCTCGGCTTCCTCTCCATCGGTATGATGAGCTTCGGCGGCGGCCTCGCGGCGTGGATCCGGCGTGAGGTGGTGCAGCGGCGCGGCTGGATGGATGACCCCCAGTTCCTCACCGGCTACGCGCTCAGCCAGCTGGTGCCTGGCGCCACCAACGTGAACCTGGCGGTGTTCATCGGCGCGCAATTGCGCGGTGTGCCGGGGGCGCTGGCGACGCTGGCCGGGCTGATGCTGCTGCCCGTGGCGCTGATCCTGCTGGCAGGGGGGATGTATCTGCGGGTGCAAGGCGCGCCGGGGTACGGCTGGGTCGCGCCGATGCTGGCCGGGATGGGGGCCGTGGCGATCGGACTGAATCTCGCCACTGGCGTGCGCCTGGCGCGACGCAATCTGCGGGGCATCGCGGCGGGGATGGTGACACTGGCGACCACTGTCGGTATCGCCGTGCTGCAAATCTCGCTGCTGAAGGTGCTGCTGGTGATGTTGCCGGTCAGCCTGGGACTGAGCCTCTGGCGCGGGCGCGCCTGATGGTGCCGGTGCTACTGCGGCTCGCGCTGCTGTTCGGGGGGCTTTCGCTGCTGGCGTTCGGCGGCGGGGCCGGCGTGATCCCGGACATGCAGCGCATCACCGTCGACCGCTATCACTGGTTGACCGCGCCGGAGTTCCTGGCGTTCTTCGCCATCTCGCGTGCCGCGCCAGGGCCGGGATCGCTGATCGTGGTGCTGATCGGGCAGAAGGTCGCCGGCCTGGCAGGCGCGGCCGTGGCGGTGCTGGCGATGTTCGGACCGACCTGCGTGCTGGTCTACGCCGTCGCGCGGGTGTGGCATCGCGCCGGAGGGGCAGCGTGGCGGCTGCATGTGGAGCGGGCGCTGGCACCGATCGCGATCGGGCTGACCTTCGCCACCGGCCTGACGCTGCTGCGTGGCACCGAGCATGGCTGGGTGGCGTATGCCGTCACCGTGGTGTCGGCGGGATTGCTGTCGTTCACGGAGCTGAACCCGTTGGTGGCGCTGGCGGGGGGCGCGGTCACGTTGGTGCTGGCGGGCGGGTGACGCGGCTCAGGCGGCTGCGTGGCGCAGCAGTGTGGTGCCGGTGGGGGAGACCTCGACGCCGGCGACGTCGGTGCGCGTCGCCGAAATAATCTCGGGGACCGACAGCCAGGTGTACGGTGCGTCGTGCCAGATCAGTGCCTGGGCGGCGCGCATCGCGCTGTCGTAGGCCGACATGTTGGCGGCGGTGTCCCACAGGCGATCGCCGTCGGGATTGTGGTAATGGCCGATATTCCAGGCGTCGGGAATGGTCGTGGGATCGCGGTTGGAGCGGAACAGCGCGGCGAGGTGATGCAGGCCGGAGCCGTTGTCCGGCTGGAAGCCGAACAGTGCCAGGTCCCAGCGTAGCCCGGCCCGGGGCCTGGCGCAGCGCGTCCCAATAGGCGCGCCCGGCGATCTTGCGGACGATGACGGAGATCGGGAGCTACCATAGCGCGCCGGCGACGAGGTCGACCAACAGCGCGTCGGCGGCGGATTGTTGGGCGGAGGCGACCAGGGTCAACGGCAGGTGCTTGCCGGGTCCGTAGCCGGCCTGGGCCAGCAGGGCCGCGGCGGCGGCGGGATCGTAGGCGAGCTGACCGACCGCGGCGTAGCCATCGGTGGCGAAGGCGAGCGGCGAGTCAGGCACGCGGGCATAGCCGGAGAACGCCTGGTCGATGAGCGGCGGCAGCGAGACCGCGAGGTTCAGCGCCCGGCGCACGCGTGGGTCAGCCAGCGGGGCCCGGGTCATGTTGATGGCGAAACCGGTCATGCGCAGGCCGGGGACCGCGTCCACGTTCACCGCCATGTCCTGCTGCAACTCCCCGACGCGGCCGGCGGGGACGGCGTCGATCACCTGCACCGCGTTCTGGCGCGGCGCGGCCAGGCGGAGCGAGGCATCGTCGCCGGCGAAAGCGCCATCGTCATCGCCGGTGGCATGGAGAGATGGTCGTGAAGCGCAGGTGCGCGAGGGGCGGCCGGCCCGCCCAGTAGGCCTCGAACGGTTCCAGCACGACGTCCGGGGCGGGGGCGAAGCTGGTGAGACGATACGGGCCGGCGCCGACTCGATGGGCGGCGATATGGTCGTCGCCGAAGCTGGTGATGGCGGCGGCGGAGACCAGGACACCGGAGGGGTGTGCCAGCGCGCGAGGCAATTGCGGGAACGGTACGTTGGTGCGGATGATGATGGTGTCGGTGTTCGGCGCCTCGACGGCGGCGAGCTTGTCCCAGAGCTGCCGGTTGCTGGAGTTGCGCTGGGGGCTCATGAGACGCTTGAGGTGGAGCGTCACCGCGGCGGCGTCGAGCGGCGTGCCGTCGTGGAACAGCACGCGCGGGCGGAGCGTCAGCGCGCAGGTCATCGGGTTCGGTGACATCGCGTAGGCGCGGGCGAGTTGGGGGATCAGGCGCATATTGGCGTCGACCCCGAGCAGGCCATCGTAGAGGCATAGTGCGAGTTGCTCGCCACCGGGGAACAGGGTGAAGCCGCCATGCGTCGGGTCGAGCGTCAGGGCGCTGGTGCTCTGGCCCATCGTCAGGGAGCATGCAGGCGTGGGCGCGCGGGCCAGGTGCGCGATGGGGTTGCTGACTGGGGGCTTGCGGACTGGCAGGTTGGGCACCGCCAGCGTAGCTGGCAGGCCGGTTAACAGTGTCCGGCGGCGAACCGTGTTCGGAGGCGTCACGCAGGAGGTCTTAGCGCAGGGCCGGCTGGATGTCGTGCGACGGTCTTGACCGGGTCCTTGCACGCGTCACCCTGACGGAATGGACGATCCCTTCGCCGATGCGTTCGCGCGTCACCACGCCGGCGACCTGCCCGGTGCGGAGCAGCTCTATCGCGCCATGCTCGGCGATCAGCCGGGGCATGTCGATGCGTTGCATCTGCTGGGGGTCTTGCTGCATCAGGCCGGCCGTCATGCGGAGGCGTTGGACTTCATCGTCCGGTCGCTGGCGCTGGTGCCTTCGGCGGCAGCTTACACCAATCAGGGCTCGGTCCTGCATGCGCTGGGGCGGTTGGACGCGGCGCTGGCGAGTCATGAGGAGGCCGTGCGCCACGCACCTGATCTCGCAGCGGCTCACACGAACAAGGCCGGGGTCCTGATGGCCCTGTCCCGGTATGCCGAGGCACTGGAAACCTGCGATCACGCGCTGGCGTTGCGTGCCGATCATGTCGATACCTGGGTGCGGCGGGGCGACGCGCTGCAGGCGCTTGGCCGCCAGCCGGCGGCGCTTGAGAGCTATGATCGTGCGCTGGCGCTGCGGCCCACTGATGCGCTGGCGCTGACCAATCGCGGTGTGACGCTCGAGGCGTTGGGGCGCCCGGCCGAGGCGGTCGACTGCTACGACCAAGCGCTCAAGGTCTGGGCGGCTGCGCGCACCTATGCGAACCGCGGCAATGCGCTGCATGCGCTCGGTGCGCACGAAGCCGCGGTGGAGAGCTACGCGCGCGCGGTCGCGCTGGGGCTGGATGATGCCGTCGTGTGGTACACGCAAGGCAATGCGCTGCTGGAGCTGGCGCGTCCCGAGGAGGCGCTGGCCAGCTACGACCGTGCCGTGACAATGCGGCCCGCGTATGTGGAGGCCTGGAACAACCGAGGCAACGCGCTGCGCGCCCTGTCGCGGTACGACGACGCGCTTGCCAGCTACGGGTGCGCGTTGGCGCTGGATCCCGGTGCGCGCGAGGCACGGGTCAACACCGGCAATGTCATGCAAATCGTCAACCGCCATCCGGAGGCGGTGGTCTGTTACGATGCCGTGCTGGCAGCCGATGCCGAGCATGTCGATGCGCACTGGAACGGTGCGCTGTGTCGACTGGCGCTGGGTGACTTCGAGCAGGGTTGGCGTGAGTTCGAATGGCGGCATCGCCTGATGGCGTCGCGCGATTATGTCGAGCCGCTGTGGCTCGGGCAGGATTTCGCCCCCGGCGCGACGATCCTGCTGCATGCTGAGCAGGGGTTCGGCGATACGCTTCAGTTCTGCCGCTATGCGCCGATGGTCGCCGCGCTGGGCGCGCGCGTGGTGATCGAGACGCAGCCGGAGCTGAAACGGTTGCTGACGGGGCTGCCGGGCGTGGCGCGGGTTGTCGCGCAGGGCGAAGCGACGGGGCCGTTCGACCTGCATTGTCCGCTGCTGAGTCTGCCGCTGGCGTTCGGTACGCGGATGGAGACTGTTCCGGCTTCGGTGCCGTATCTGCATGCCGATCCGGCGGCGACGGAGGCATGGCGCGCGCGGCTGGCGGCGTTGCCGGGTGTGAAGGTTGGCCTGGTGTGGGCGGGGAATCCCCGCAGCTTCAATCAGATCGCCGCCGAGATGGATCGGCGTCGGTCGTTTGCGTTGGAGCGGTATGCGCCATTGGCTGATATCCCTGGGGTGAGCCTGGTATCGTTGCAGAAGGATGCGGCGGGGGAACAAGCCCGCACGCCGCCGGCGGGCATGGTGATGCATGACTGGACGGAGGAGCTGACGGACTTCGCGGATACGGCGGCGCTGGTGGCGGCGCTGGATCTGGTGATTGGTGTGGATACGTCGGTGGTGCATGTCGCGGGGGCGCTGGGCATGCCGGTATGGATCCTCAATCGGCATGCGGCGTGCTGGCGATGGCTGCGCGAGCGGACCGATACGCCCTGGTATCCGAATACGCGGCTGTTCCGGCAGGTGCGAACAGATGATTGGGGGCCGGCCATCGATGCGGTCGGTGAGGCATTGAAGGGTGTGGTAGACAGCGGTGTCATCGCGAGGAGCGGAGCGACGTGGCGATCTCGATGATCGTGCGCACCTGGCCCGAGATTGCTCTTCGTCGTTTCGCTTCTCGTAATGACGGGGGGTGTGCGCTGGTATTGGGCGCGATTATGGGGTTTGGTTGAGCTTCACTTTCGTTTCGTAACGCATACATGAACGGGCTGACATGACCGAGAATGTCCCACCATTGCCGACGACACCGCTTGCTGGCATCACCGTGCTGGATTTCGGGCAGATTTATCAGGGGCCGTATGCCACGCTGCTGATGGCGCGTGCCGGGGCGAACGTGATCAAGATCGAGCCGCCGTCGGGCGAGCCGTTGCGACGCAATCCCAGCGGGTCTGGCACGCGATTGGCGTTCGCAATGCTGAACTCCAACAAGCGGGCGATCACGCTCAATCTGAAAGCGGAACGGGGGCGGGCGCTGCTGCGGGAGATGGTGCGGCGGGCCGATGTCCTGCTGGAGAATTTCTCACCCGGCACGATGGATGAGCTGGGGGTGGGGTATGAGGCGATGTGCGCGGTCAATCCGCGGCTGGTCTATGCGACGGGGACCGGGTTCGGCATCAGCGGACCGGATCGCGACACGCTGGCGATGGACCTGACGATCCAGGCGGCGTCGGGGATCATGAGTGTGACGGGTCAGCCCGATGGACCGCCGACCAAGGCGGGGCCGACACTGGTGGATTACATGGGCGGCATTCATCTGTACGGCGCGGTGATGACGGCGCTGTTCCAGCGCGCGCACACCGGGCAGGGGCAGTTGGTTGAAGTGGCGATGCAGGAGGCGGTGTATTCCACGCTCGCGTCCAGCTACGAGTACTATCATCGCACCGGCAAGGTGCCACCGCGCACCGGGAACCGGCAGGCGGGATTGTCGTCTGCGCCGTACAATGTATTTCCGACCTCGGATGGACATGTGGCGATCCATGTCGTGACCGAGGGGCATTGGCAGAAACTGCTGACGGCGATGGGGCGTGAGGACCTGAAGGGCGATCCGCGCTTTGCCAGCATGCGTGACCGCGCGACGAACATGGAGGCGACCGAGGCGGTGGTGATCGCGTGGACCAGTTCTCTGTCGAAGGCGGAGGTGTTCGCGGCGACGCGGCTTCATCGCATTCCGTGCGCGCCGGTGCGCACGGCGCCGGAGGTGATGAACGATCCGCATATGCATGCGCGCGGGATGTTGGAGCGGATTGTGCATCCGGAGCTGGGGGAGATTGTGGTACCGACGACGCCGCTGCGGCTGCATGGGGCGGAGAAGGTCGCGACGGTGCCGAGCCCGGCGGTCGGGGCGCAGAATGACGAGGTCTATGGCGGGTGGTTGGGGATCGGGGCGGGTGAGATTGCGGCGTTACGGGCGGACGGGGTGATTTGATGTTGATACAACTGTCGTCGCGGTGCGCCGCGCGATGACAGCGGTATTGACGTACCGGAAGATCTAAAGAAACGATACCGGATCGACATCCACGTCGATCCGGGCGCCACGGGATACGGTCACGCGGGTGAGCCAATCGCACAGGATTGGCTGCACCGCGATCTCGCGCCGGGTCTTCAGCAGCAGACGACGGCGATGGCGGCCGCGCAGAATGCTGAGCGGAGCAGGGGCGGGACCCAACACCGTGATGCCGTCGCCTGATGGCGCGGCGCGGCCCAGATCTCGTGCCAGGCGATCCGCGACCTCGGCATGATCGGCGCTGACAATCAATGCGGCGAGCCGTCCATATGGCGGCCAATGCCCGGGCCGGCGTTGCGCGGCTTCGCGCGCCATGAAGGCTTCAAGGTCGCCCGCGATCAGCGCCTGCATCACCGGATGCTCTGGTGTGAAGGTCTGCAGCATGACCTGGCCGGGGGCTTCAGCGCGGCCGGCGCGGCCGGCGACCTGGTGCAGCAACTGCACCGTGCGTTCGGCGGCACGCAGGTCGCCACCGGCCAGACCGAGATCGGCATCGACGACACCGACCAGGGTCAAGTGCGGGAAGTGCCAGCCCTTGGCGACGATCTGGGTGCCGATGATCAGATCGACCTCGCGCGCTTCGATCGCGTGCGCGGCGGCAGCCGCGGCGTCCGGGCCGGGTATAGTGTCGCTTGCCATGACCAGGCGGCGCACGTCGGGGAAGCGGGCCGCGGCTTCCTCGGTGATTCGTTCCACCCCCGGCCCCACCGGCGTCAGGCTGTGCGCGGCACCGCAGGCGGGGCATGCCTCGGGGATCGTGATGGCGTGGCCACAGTGATGACATTGCAGCAGCCGGCGCCCGCGATGTTCCACCAGCCAAGCCGTACAGTTCGGGCACGCCATGCGATGCCCGCAATGCCGACACAGCGTCAGCGGCGCGTAGCCGCGCCGGTTGAGGAACAGCATCGCCTGCTCACTGCGGGCCAGCGTCTCCTGCACGGCGGCGATCAGTGGTGGGGCGAGGAACTGACCGCGCTCGGGTGGGGTTTCGCGCAGGTCGATCGCGGTGACTGTGGGTAACGTTGCGCCACCGTGCCGGGTTGGCAGACTGATGCGCTGGTAGCGGCCGGCCTCGACGTTGGCGACGGTTTCCAAACTGGGCGTGGCGGAGACCAGCACAGCGGGGGCGGAACAGAATCGCGCGCGCACCACCGCCATGTCGCGCGCGTGATAGACGACACCTTCTTCCTGCTTGAAGGCGGTCTCGTGTTCCTCGTCGACGACGACGAGGCCGAGATCGGGAAACGGCAGGAACAGCGCGGAGCGAGCGCCAACCACGACCGGTGCTTCGCCGGCGGCGACGGCGCGCCAGGTGATGCGGCGCGTGCGCGAGCTCAGATCGGAATGCCACACCGCCGGTGCGACGCCGAAGCGGGCGGCGAATCGTTCCAGCCATTGCGAGGACAGAGCGATCTCCGGCAGCAGCACCAGCGCCTGGCGGCCGGCGCGCAGGCAGGCGGCGATGGCTTCGAAGTAGACCTCGGTCTTGCCGGAGCCGGTGACGCCGTCGAGCAGGGTGACCGAAAAGGCTTTCGCGGTGACGGCGTCGCGTACTGTTTCGGACGCGTCCTGTTGCTCCGACGACAGGGCGGGGCCGGGATGCGCGGGATCGGGCCGTTCGAAGGGTGCGCGCGTGGGCAGATGGGCGGGCACCAGCAGTCCCGCTTGGGCCATGCCGCGGACCACGCCGGAGCTGACCCCGGCGAGGCGCGCAAGTTCGGTGGTGGTGTGCGCGGTGCCGTCGGCCAGCACGGCAAGTGCGCTTTGGCGGGCCGGGGTCAAACGTACCATCGGGGCGTCGGCGGCCGCCTGCCACCCGAGCGGCGCGCGCGCATTGTCCGCGGTCACCACGCGCAATGCCATGGCCATGACCTCACCCGGCGGGGCCAGGGTATAGGACGCCAGCCAGTCGACGAACTGGCGCAGCTCCTGGCGCATCGGGGGCGTGTCGAGTACGGCGATCAGCGGCTTCAGCTTATGGTCGGGCACCGACCGGTCGGCGCGACCATCCCACACCACGCCGACTGCCTCGCGGCGGTTCAGCGGGACCAACACCACGTCACCCGGATGCACCTCCAGCTCCGGCGGCACGCGATAGTCGAACGGGCCGGGAAACGGATAGGGCAGCAACACGGGCATGCGATGCGACGATTGCTTTCGGTCCGGGCTGCCCATGTTCTATGATGCGCCCAGGAACACGCCTGATGTCCAGGCAGGGCGGAAGACGAGGTGGAGCGGATGAAATTCTTCGTCGACACCGCCGATACGGCGGAAATCAAGGCCTTGGCGTCGTCGGGCCTGCTCGACGGCGTCACCACGAATCCATCGCTGATCGCGAAATCCGGCCGGCGAATCGCCGAGGTGATCGCCGAGATCTGCGCGCTGGTGCCGGGCCCGGTCAGCGCCGAAGTCGCCGCCACCGAATATGAGGGTATGATGGCGGAGGCGAAGGTGCTGCGCCGCATCGCCAAGAACATCGCCGTGAAGGTGCCGTTGACGCCGGACGGGCTGCGCGCATGCCGTCATCTGGCCGACGATGGCGCGACGGTGAACGTGACGCTGTGCTTCTCGGCGGTGCAGGCGTTGCTGGCGGCGAAGGCGGGGGCGTCGTTCATCTCGCCGTTCGTGGGCCGGCTGGATGACATTGGCCAGGACGGGATGGGGCTGATCGCCGACATCGTGCAGATCTACCGCAATTACGCGTTCAAGACCGAGGTGCTGGTGGCCTCGGTGCGGCACCCGATCCATGTGGTCACTGCGGCGAAGCTGGGCGCACATGTGGCCACGCTGCCGCCGGCGGTGTTACGGCAGCTATTCAACCATCCGCTGACCGACAAGGGCCTGGCCGCGTTCCTCGCCGACTGGGCGAAGACCGGTCAGCAGATTGCGTGAGTGAGGCCCGGCCGCTGCCCGAGGCGGCCGGGAGCGACCTGGTCGCCGCCTTTCTGCGGGCCAATCCAGCTTGGCTGGCCGAACATCCCGAGTTGTACCGATTGCTGGCGCCACCACGGCGGGTGCATGGCGAGGTGTTGGCCGACCATATGGCGGCGATGGTGCGGGCGGCGCGAGCGCACGCCGCCGCGCTGGTCGACGCGGGCCGCGCCGCCGCCGGGATGGCCGAGCGGGTGCAGGCCGCGGTGCTGGCGCTGTTGCGTGGCGGCGATCCGGCGGAGTGCATCAGCACGGAACTGCCGGGCCTGCTGGGGATCGACGCCGTGACCGTCTGCGCCGAGAGCGGTGCGCCCGGCTGCCATCTGCTGCCGGCTCGCACGGTCGCGCGGCTGCTGGATGGGCGCGACGTGGTGTTCCGGGACGCGCCATCTGATGCCGCGTTGCTGCATGCGGAAGCCGCACGTCTGGCACGGCACGATGCGTTGGTGCGACTGCCTGGCCATGGGCCTCCAGCGTTGTTGGCGTTGGCCAGCCGTGAGCCGCGCGCGCTCGATCCCGCGCAGGGCACCGGTGCGCTGGCGTTTCTGGGCCGCGCCGTCGCGGCGGCGCTGGGGCGCTGAAGATGACGGGCGAGGAAGCCCGGCAGGCCTTCCTCGAATGGCTGGCCCGTGAACGTCGCGCCGCACCGCTGACGGTCGAGGCGTATGGTGCAGACTTGGCGCGGTTTCTGGGGTTTCTCACGCATCATCTGGGGGGCGAGGTCGGCCTTGAGCACCTGGTCGGACTGCGCGGGGTGGATCTGCGCGCATGGCTGGCACATGAGGCGGAAGGCGGGGCGTCGAACGCGACGCGCGCCCGGCATTTGTCGGCGGTGCGCAGCTTCTTCCGGTTCCTCGGTCGACGCCATGGCGTGGACAACCCGGCGCTGAAGCTGATCAGCGCACCGCGCGGGCGGAAACCGCTGCCGCGCGCGCTGGCGCCGGAGCAGGCGCGGCAGGTGACCGATGAGATCGCCGAGATGGCGGATACGGCGGCACTGCAGGCGCGCGACGCGGCGCTGTTTACCCTGCTGTATGGTTGCGGCCTGCGGATTGCCGAGGCGCTGGCGTTGAACGTGCGCGACGCCCCGTTGCCGGGCAGTGACGCACCGCTGCGGGTGGTGGGCAAGGGGTCGAAGGAACGCATCGTGCCAGTGCTGACGGCGGTGCGGACCGCGATTGCCGATTGGCTGCGGTTGCATCCCGACCACGCGCCGGCCAGTCCGTTATTCCTGGGTGCGCGCGGCAAGCGGCTGGATCCCGCGGTGGCACAGAAGGTGTTGCGCGACTTCCGCCGTCTGAACGGGCTGCCCGAGCACGCCACGCCGCACGCGCTGAGGCATTCCTTCGCGACGCATCTGCTGGCGGGCGGGGCCGACCTGCGCTCGATCCAAGACCTGCTGGGCCATGCCAGCCTGTCGACGACACAACGTTACACGGCGGTGGATCAGGACCGGTTGATGGAGGTCTGGCGCAAGGCGCATCCGCGCGCGTGAGGACGGTGGAATACCGGTGGGTGATCGCTTCGATGCAAATGAAACCGTCTCCCGCGGAGAGTATCAGCGCAATGTTAACGTTCCTGTGACTACAAGACTGGTTCTGTCATGCCGGAGCGGAGATGCGGATTCCCACTCAATACTATGCGATAAATCGGATGGGCCGTTGCAGCTTGGAGATGTGGATTGCGCGATTGCGTGATATCGCGACATCAAGTGGCCATCAGGTGGGTTGACACATACGACGGCACACGCGCTTTATTCGCGCGCGGCCTGATACTTGTAGAATTCATGTGAACCAATGGCCGTGTGAGCCGGGTTAAGACAAGGAAAATGACTGAAACAATCGACGATGCGCGTCTCCGTGCAACGGAGGCGCAGATGCGGCACGCCCTTGGTCTTGACGGTCAAACGCCAGCGCCTGGTCCCACGGAGCACGTTGCGCCGGCGGCACCGTCGGCCGACCGCCTGTCCCTGCATCGGCCGCCACGCCGCTTCGTGAAAGACGGTGAAGTGCAGGTGACCACGGTGCGCCGGACGCATCCGACCGAGGCTGCCGCCGGCCTTGGACCGTCCGCGCACAGTCAACTCGAAGGCGCGCGCCAGACGATTCGCTCGCAAGCGATCGCCGTGGAACGCGCCGAGCGCGCCTTGAGTGACACGCAAAACGCGATTCGGGATCTGCGCACCAAGCTGGCGCATGAGCGCCTTGCCAAGGATGAGGGGTTGCAGGCGATCCGTCGTGTCGAGTCGGAACGGGATGCCGCGCTGAGTGAGGCGCAGGCGCTACGGACCGAGCTGGCGGTCGAACGGGTCGGTCGCGAGAAGCTGGAACAGGAGCTGCGCAGGGTCCTGGAGGCGCGTCAGGCGGCGAAGCTGGGGCCGGATGGGCTTCCCAGGCGGCGCGGCCGGCCCCCGAAGGTGCGTATCCCTGAGGTGGAAGCGGCCGTGCCCGTGGGCGATGATGCCGCATCCATTGTGGCAGATGCTGCGCCAGTTGTCGTGCCGCGCAAGCGAGGCCGGCCACGCAAGGTGGTGGTGGAAGGTGCTGAGCCAATCGCACCGCGCAAGCGTGGTCGTCCGCGCAAGATCGTGCTGAGCACGACCGAATCCGCCCCTCCGCCACGGCCGCGCGGGCGTCCGCGCAAGGCGCCGATTGCCGAGCAGGCGGAGCTCGGGCTGGGTGCGGTCCAGGAGCCCCGTCGTCGGGGGCGTCCGCCCAAATCGCGTGACGCAAAGCCGGTGAAGTGGTGGACCAAGGGCTGGAAGGCGCCGGGAAACTAGCCGGCCCTAATCAGCGATATTCTCGCGAGCGAGGCGACCAAGCACGATAGGGCAGTCCGTTGTTCGGCATCGCCCGTCGCCTGTGCCGGTGCGAGATAGGGGCGAGAGGCCGGGAGTAGCGTCCGCGGTGGGCGGTCTCGGCTGCCACGCAGCTGGCTCGGACGTTCTCGGATCATCCATCGGGTCGCGCGTCGCGGCCGCCTGATCCGTCTGAACTTTCGCGTTCGGAGATGATGAACGAAGCGAAAGCACCCTCAGCTCGGGTGACGCGCGCGCCGGCCTCGCCTCAGACAGCGTGCTGTTACAGACCGAGAATGGCGGGTCATCAGGCGGCGTGAGCGTGCGGCGTTGAGCGGGGCTGATAATAGCGGTTCGCTGGGCGTACGCACCGCGAAGAGTGTCGGCTGGTTGATGGGGTGGCGTCTTGCCAGCACGCTGTTGGGAATCGTCAACACCTTGGTGCGGGTTCGCGATCTGGTGCCAAGTGATTGCGGCCTCGTGACCCTGGCGACGTCATTCTCTCTGGCCGTTGATGGCCTGTCGTACCTCGGCCTGCAGGAGGCGTTGCTACGCGAACGCTCACTCGATCGGTCACTTTATGATACCGGCTTTACGATGAACGGCCTGCGCGGATCGCTCATCGCACTGATCATTTCATTGCTGCCTGCGCCTGGCCTGCTTCCCGCTTCTTCGGTGACATAAGGCCTGTGCTGATCTTCCTGGTGTTGGCCGTGGGCCTGTTGATGAGCTCGTTGGAGAACATCGGCACGATCGATTTCCAGCGAAACCTGCTGTTTGGCAAGCAGGTGCAGATCATGATGGTGCCGCGCCTTGCCAGCATGATCGCGACGGTCGGTGTTGCCCTGGTCTGGCACACGTACTGGGCCCTGGTGGTGGGGATTCTCATCAATCGCGGGATGCGAGTTATCTACACCTACATGCTGCTATGCTGCATCCCTATCGGCCGCGCATCACACTCCGCGCGTGGCGCCGGTTGGTGAGCTTCCGGCACACACGACGCGAATGCGGGCCGCCGCAACCGGATCGCTACGGAAGTTACGGATGACCCTTTCTGAGACCCCAGCAATGGCATCCGGATAGTGCATGCCGCACCGCAACTGCAGCCGCCGGTTCCAGAAATTGTGGATATGGGCGAGCAGCGGCACGCGGCATCACAGCGCAGCCAGAAACAGCCAGGAGCACGCGGCGGCCGTGTTGGCGTGGATCAGAACGGCGTGTTGGGCCCGCACCAGCCGCACGGCGCGCGCCGCGTAACGGCAAACCGGTAGCGCGTTGGGTCGATCCCGTCGAACAGGGTCAGCAGCACACGCTCGCTGCCACGAATCGGTCCGTGGCCGTCATGGACAACCAGGACGGTCCGCGGCATGGCCGCGATCAGCTGCGTCCGCCGTCGAAGAATTCCTTCACCTTCGCGAAGAAGCCTTCGCTTTCCGGACTGCCCTTGGCATGCCCCTCGGCCTCCTGCTCGAACTCCTCAAGCAGCTCCCGTTGCCGACGGGTCAGGTGCTGCGGCGTTTCCACCAGCACCTGGATATACAGGTCGCCGCGCACCGCACTGCGCAGCACGGAGAAACCCTTGCCCCGCACGCGGATTTGCTCACCGGTTTGCGTGCCTGGCGGAATCTTGACCTTCACTTTGGTGCCGTCGATCACCGGCACTTCCACATCCGCGCCCAGTGCCGCCTGGGTCAGGCGGATCGGCATGCGCAGTGCGAGGTTGGCGCCGTCGCGCTCGAAGATTGGATGTTGCCGGATCGATATGTGCACATAGAGATCGCCTGGCGGCGCACCCGCCCCTCCGGCCTCGCCCTCGCCGGCCAGCCGGATGCGGGTGCCATCCTCGACGCCCGCGGGAATCTGGACCTGCAGCGTGCGCTCGCGCTGGACCGTGCCCTGACCCTGGCAGACACGGCACGGAGTACGGATCACCCGTCCGCTGCCGCCGCAGGTCGGGCAGGTCCGCTCGACCACGAAGAAACCCTGCTGCGCGCGCACCTTGCCGGCGCCGTGACACATGCCGCAGGTATCCGCCGGACGGCTCTTGTCTTCCGACCCGGTGCCAGAGCAGGCGTCGCAGGCGACCCGCGTCGGCACGCGCAGATTGGCTTTCACGCCAGCAAAGGCCTGCGCAAGGTCAATCTCGACCGCCTGACGGATATCGGCGCCGCTACGCTGCCGGCCATTGCCGCGCCGGCCCCCCATGAACTCGCCGAACATCTGATCGAAGATGTCACCCAGCCCGCCGCCGGCGGTGAACTCGAAGCCGCCTGGCCGGCCACCGCCCTGCTCGAATGCCGCGTGTCCGAAACGATCATAGGCGGCGCGCTTTTGCTCGTCCTTCAGGACGTCATAGGCCTCGTTGATCTCCTTGAACTTCGCCTCGGCCTGCTTGTCGTCGGGATTGCGATCGGGATGGTACTGCATCGCGAGCTTGCGGTAGGCCTTCTTCAGGTCCTCCGCACCCACCTCGCGTGCCACGCCAAGAGTGGCGTAGTAGTCCTGCTTCGCCATTTCAGCCCACTATCCCCTGCCTCGCCTGACAGACCCGCAACGAGATCGCGCCCGGCTTCATCGAAGCACGGGCGCGATCGGTTTCGCCAGAACGCCCGATCGATCAGGCCGACTTTTTCTTGTCGTCGACTTCCTCGAACTCGGCGTCCACCACCTTGTCGTCGTGCTTGCCGCCATCGGCGCCCGCGTGCGGTCCGGCGTCAGGACCACCCGGCCCCCCCCCGGGACCACCCCCGGGACCACCAGGGCCAGCTTCGGCCTGCTGGGCCTTGTACATCGCCTCGCCAATCTTCATCGCCGCCTGGCTCAGACGCTCGGACGCCGATTTCAGCGCCTCGACGTCGGTGCCTTCGAGCGCGGACCGGGTCGCTTCCATGGCGGCTTCCGCCTCGCCCTTGTCCTGCGCGGACAGCTTGTCGCCATGCTCCTTCAGGTTCTTCTCGACCTGATGCACCAGCGAGTCGGCATGGTTCTTCGCCTCGACGAACTCGCGGCGCTTCTTGTCGGCTTCGGCGTTCGCCTCGGCTTCCTTCACCATGCGCTGGATGTCGGCCTCGTTCAGCCCGCCGCTGGCCTGGATGCGGATCTGCTGCTCCTTGCCGGTGGCTTTGTCCTTCGCCTGGACCGAAACGATGCCGTTGGCGTCGATGTCGAACGTCACCTCGATCTGCGGCACGCCGCGCGGGGCCGGCGGGATGCCCTGAAGGTCGAAGTTGCCCAGCAGCTTGTTGTCGGCCGCCATCTCGCGTTCGCCCTGGAACACCTTGATGGTCACCGCACCCTGGTTGTCGTCGGCGGTGGAGAACACCTGGCTCTTCTTGGTCGGGATCGTGGTGTTACGGTCGATCAGCCGGGTGAACACACCGCCCAGTGTCTCGATGCCCAGCGACAACGGTGTCACGTCCAGCAGCAGCACGTCCTTTACGTCGCCCGCCAGCACCGCGCCCTGGATGCCGGCGCCGATCGCCACCACCTCGTCAGGGTTGACGTTGCGTGCCGGCTCCTTGCCGAAGAACGACTTCACCGCGTCAATGACCTTCGGCATGCGGGTCATGCCGCCCACCAGGATCACCTCGCCGATCTCGCCCGCCGTCACACCGGCATCCTTCAGCGCGGCCTTGCAGGGTTCCAGCGTACGGGTGATCAGGTCGTCCACCAGCGCTTCCAGCTTCGCCCGCGTCAGCTTCATCACCAGATGCTTTGGCCCAGAGGCATCCGCGGTGATGAACGGCAGGTTGACCTCGGTCTCCTTGCTCGACGACAGCTCGATCTTCGCCTTCTCGGCGGCTTCCTTGAGCCGCTGCAGCGCAAGCTTGTCGCGGCGCAGGTCGATGCCCTGCTCCTTGCGGAACTCGTCGGCCAGGTAGTCGATCACGCGGGCGTCGAAATCTTCACCGCCCAGGAACGTGTCGCCGTTGGTCGATTTCACCTCGAACACGCCATCGCCGATCTCCAGCACCGAGATGTCGAAGGTGCCGCCGCCCAGGTCGTAGACCGCGATGGTGCCGGTGTGCTTCTTGTCCATGCCGTAGGCCAGTGCGGCTGCCGTCGGCTCGTTGATGATGCGCAGCACCTCGAGGCCGGCGATACGACCGGCATCCTTGGTGGCCTGGCGCTGGCTATCGTTGAAGTAGGCCGGGACAGTGATGACCGCCTGGGTCACGGTCTCGCCGAGGTAGGACTCGGCGGTCTCCTTCATCTTGCCCAGGATGAAGGCGCTGATCTGACTGGGCGAGTATTTCTCGCCCTTCACCTCGACCACGGCGTCGCCATTGTCGGCGCGCACGATGTTGTAGGGAACGAGGCCCTTGTCCTTGCTCACCATCGGGTCGTCATAGCGCCGGCCGATCAGGCGCTTGATGGCGTACAGCGTATTGGACGGGTTGGTTACCGCCTGCCGCTTGGCGGACTGCCCGACCAGGCGTTCGCCGCTGTCCGAGAACGCAACCATGCTGGGCGTGGTGCGCGCGCCCTCACTATTCTCGATCACCCGAACGTCCTTGCCCTCCATGATGGCAACGCAGGAGTTCGTGGTGCCGAGGTCGATACCGATCACTTTACTCATTGGGAAAAGCTCCTTTTAGCGGACGCATGCAGCCCGAAGCACCGCGCGCATCCCCACGGTGGGAATGGCTAGGATGTATGGGGGTCCGTCCCCTCCGGCAAGGGTCTCGTGGTAGGAATTTCATCCAACCGGGCGATCAGGCGGTGGTATCCACATGTCCGCGCTCGGCGGTGATCTCCTCGGCCGGGGCCTTGGCGACCACGACCATGGCCGGGCGCAGCAGCCGCCCGTTCAGGGTCCAGCCCTGAGTCCACGCGTGCATGACGGTGCCGGGCGGGTGCGCGGCGCTCTCTTCCTCGGCCATCGCCTGATGCAGATTTGGATCGAAGCGCTTGCCGGTCGGGTCCTCGCGCTTGATGCCGTTGCGCTCGAGCAGGGCCAGGAAGCTGCGTTCGACCCCGGTGAAGCCTTCGCGCAGCCGGGTCACGATCTCCGGCTCACCCTCGACGGCCGCGGGGACTGCGTCCAGACCGCGCTTCAGGTTCTCGGCGGCTTCCGCCACGTCGGCGGCGAATTTCTGCACCGCATACTGGCGGGTCTCATCAACCTCGCGCCTTGTGCGGGCACGCACATTGGCCGTCTCGGCCTCTGCCCGGACCCACTTGTCCTTCATCTCGGCAAGCTCCGCCTCCAACTCGGCGATGCGGGCAGAGGCGGCCTGCATCAGTTGCTCGGGCGTCTCGGGAACATCCGGCGTGGCGGCGTCGGACGCTTGGGTCTTTTCGGGTTCGGTGTTCATGCGCGCTCAGTTAGGAAAATTGGAGGCGGCGGACAAGGAGGGCACTGCGCATACCATACGATGCGTTAACGGTCGGTTCGGATTTGGCCGGCCCGTCGGGCACCACCGGGATGCCATGCCGTGCCGCCGCCCGGTGCAACGCGGCCTCGCTGCTGGCAAGGGGCCGGCCGCGGCGGATCGTAAGTTCCAGATAGGTGGCATCATACGGGCTCAGCAACTCAGCGATCGCAAGGGTCAGCACCGCGGCACGCCAGGCTGGCCCAATGCCGGATGCATCAACCTCGATCGGTCGCGGAAATCACGCAACTCAGCCGAGCAGTTGCCCGATCACGCGGGCGGTGTAGTCAACCACGGGAATAATGCGGCCGTAATTGATCCGGGTCGGGCCGATCACGCCGATCGCGCCGACGATCCGCCCGGCCTCGCCGCGGGCTGGGGCGACCACCATCGACAGGCCGGAGGCGCCGAACACGCCGCTTTCCGCGCCGATGAAGATCCGCACTCCGTCTGACTGCTCTGCCAGCTCCAGCAGGCGCAGCATGGTCTCCTGCGCCTCCAGCCGTTCGAACAGCATCTGGATCGAGGATAGGCGCTCAATCTGGGTGACGTCGTTCAGCAGCTTGGCTTGGCCGCGTACGATCAGGCTGCCGGCGCGCGAATCGCCCGACCAGGTCGCCAAGCCGGCCTCCACCACAAGCTTGGACAGAGCATCGAGCTCGGTGCGGTTGGCGGACATCTCTTCCCGCACCACCCGGCGGACATCGGCCAGTGGCCGACCGGACAGGCGCGCGTTGAGATAGTTGCTGGCTTCCTGCAGCGCCGAGGGTGGGACCCCAGGGGGGATCTCGATCACACGGTTTTCCACCTGGCCATCGCCCCCGACCAGCACCACCAACGCACGGCCGGAGCCAAGCGGCACGAATTCGATATGCTTGAGCGGGCCTTCGGACTTTGGCGCGAGCACCAATCCGGCCGCGGCCGACAGTCCCGACAGCATCGTGCTGGCCTCCGCCAGTGTGTCCTCCAGGCTGCGACCGGCCGTTGCCAGCGCCGCCGTAATCAACGTGCGTTCCTCCTCGGTCAGCTCGCCGAAATGCAGCAATCCGTCCACAAACAAGCGCAGGCCGCGATCGGTCGGCAGGCGACCGGCCGAGGTGTGCGGTGCATACAGCAGGCCCGCCTCAGTCAGGTCGGCCATCACATTGCGGATCGTGGCGGGCGACACATTCAGTGGCAGGCGGCGCGATAGCGTGCGGCTGCCGACTGGCCCGCCGGTCTGCACGTACTGCTCCACGATCTCGCGCAACACCGCTGCCGAGCGCGGGTCGAGGCCCGGCGGCAGGACGGTGCCACGCCCGGTGATCAGCGGCGATGGGGGGGCGGCGTTGGCGGGCTTGTCCATGGTTGCCTTCCGATGGGCAGAGGTAGGCAGCAGCGCCGTATCGGTCAATTCGTCGCCAGCAGGCCGGCACGGGACCGGAATGCAGCGGCCGGTGGGACCAGGTCGGCACCAGCGTTCGTCAGGAACTCTGACAGATCATTGAACGGAATGCACAGCAGCGGATCGTATTCGGTGTTGCCGCGCCTGCGGTGGGCATCCGGCACCTGCGCGCCGGTCAGCTCCGTGGTGCGCAGCATGCCAATATCCGTGACGTGGCTGCCGGGATGCTCGACCGCGCAGAGCGGCCGAACCAGGTCGATCCGCGTACCCGAGATGCCGAGTTCTTCTTCGAGTTCATGCAGCAGCGGAGCGCGCGAATCGACCCGGCCCGCCGCATCAATCGCGCTTGGATCGACACCGCCGGCGGGCGGTAATTGCCACATTCCCGGCTGGTAGATCGCTGCCGGATGCCGCCGTCCGACGGGCACGCCATCGGCGCAACGCACCACGCCAGACACAGCCAGCGGGCGCAGGCTGAGGACTTCGAACAGGGCAGGGTCCTCTATCTGTGCGACAATACGGCGAAATTCCGTCACGTGGCCGGTGATCGCCGTCGGGCTGATGGTGTCGGCACTACACACGCGAGCAGTGAACAGCTCGCCCGCTCCACCCGCGGCGACGCGGGCGAACGCGTTGCGCCAAAGCGTCTCCATCCTTGCATCGAGCGCCGCGGGAAGGTCAGGCATGGATCGCGTGACCTGAACGGCCATGTCGCTCGCCAGCTCGTGCATGGTAAACGCGTCGTTCATGCTGCCCCATTGCGTGCATCGGCCAGAAGGCACAAGAGAGCGTCCCGCTGGCTTGCCACGAAGCCCCAGCCATCTGTCACCGAGGAGCCTACCATCCCATGCGCCCTTCCGGCCGCACTTCTGACGCGCTACGTCCGGTATCGATTGAGATCGGCACCGCCCGCCACGCCGAGGGCTCCTGCCTGATCCGCATGGGCGGCACCGAGGTTCTGTGTGCCGCGAGCGTCGAGGCCCGTGTGCCGCCATTCCTGCGCAATTCCGGTCAGGGCTGGGTGACAGCGGAGTACGGCATGCTGCCGCGTGCCACGCACACGCGCGGCGACCGCGAGGCGGCGCGTGGGAAACAGTCGGGCCGCACGCAGGAGATCCAGCGGTTGATCGGACGCAGTTTGCGCGCCGTGGTCGATCGCGCCGCCATGGGCGAGATGAGCATCACGCTCGACTGTGATGTGCTGAATGCCGATGGCGGCACGCGCTGCGCGTCGATCACCGGCGCCTGGGTCGCGTTGTCGCTGGCGTTCCGCCATCTGCGCAAGATGAATGTGCTGAAAACCGACCCACTGACCGGGCAGGTGGGCGCGGTGTCTTGCGGGATCGTCGAGGGCGTGGCTGTGCTGGATCTCGATTATGCCGAGGATTCCAATGCCGACGCCGATGCCAATTTCGTGCTGACCTCCAGCGGCGGCATCGTCGAGATCCAAGGCACCGCGGAGAAGGCGCCGTTCACTGAGGCGCAGTTTCTGCAACTGCTGGCGCTGGCGCGCGCGGGTACGGCGGCGTTGTTCGCCGCACAGCTCCGCGCCGTTGAGGCGGCCTGATGGCGCGTCGCTTGACGCCAGGCACGCGCTTGGTCATCGCAACGCATAATCCCGGCAAGCTGCGAGAGATCGACGAGCTGCTGCGGCCGCATGGGTTTGCGGTGGTGTCGGCCGGGGCGCTAGGCCTGCCGGAACCCGCGGAGGATGCGCCGGATTTCGTTGGCAACGCACGGCTCAAGGCCCTGGCCGCGACCCAGGCGCGTGGGCTGCCGGCGCTGGCCGACGATTCTGGGTTTTGCGTGGCGGCACTGGATGGACGGCCAGGTGTGTTCTCGGCGCGCTGGGCGGGAGCGGAGAAGGATTTCGACGCGGCCATGGCGCGGGTGCATGCCGAGCTCGGCGAGGCACGTGATCGTCGCGCCTGGTTCATCGCGGTGTTGTGCCTCGCCTGGCCGGACGGGCACACCGAGACCTTCGAGGGCCGCGTCGACGGCGCCGTCATCTGGCCGCCACGCGGCACGCGTGGTTTCGGCTACGACCCGATGTTCCTGCCTGACGGCGCCACCAAAACGTTTGGCGAAATGGTACCGGACACGAAACATGCCGTCAGCCATCGTGCGCGTGCGTTCGCGCAGTTGCTGGCCGCCTGCGTCAACTGAGGTCTCGTCTCGAACATCGCGCGAGCGCTCACGCCGCCGCGGGGCGTGGTCCGACGTATACGGACTGCGGGCGGATCAGACGGGCGGCCTGACCTTGTTCCAATGCGTGCGCGACCCAGCCTGTGACGCGTGCGCAAGCGAAGATGCCGGTGAAGGCATCACGGGGGATCTGCAACGCCTCGAGCAGCAGTGCGGTGTAGAACTCAAGATTGGTCTGCAACGATCGCGTGGGCTTGCGCTTGGCCAGGACGGCGAGTGCGGCCTGCTCGATGTGCGCGGCGAAATGCAGGCGCCCGAGGTCGCGGCCCAGCGACTGCACCGCGCGCTTCACGACGTCGGAACGTGGATCCGTCACACGATAGACCCGGTGGCCGAAGCCCATCAGCCGATCACCGCGCATCACGGCGGCATCGAGCCAGGCCTCGGCGTTCTCGGGTGTGCTGATCTCATCCAGCATATCGATCACCGGGCCAGGTGCGCCGCCGTGCAACGGACCTTTCAGCGCACACAGCGCCGCAGTGACGGCAGAGGCCAGGCCGGCGTCGGTGGAGGCGACGACGCGGGCGGTGAAGGTTGAGGCGTTGAGGCCGTGGTCGGCCGCGGTCAGCAGGTAGGTTTCCAGCGCGGCAACCTCGGCGGGCGCCGCCGGGGTCCCGCGGAGCATGCGCAGCAGATCGGCTGCGTGGCCGAGCTCGGCATCGGGCCGCACCGGGGCGGCGCCGGAATGCACGCGCAGCACACCGGTGAGGCCGACGGCCATGGCGGCGGTGAGGCGCAGTGGCAAGTCGGGTGCGGCGTCGGGGACGGCGGCGAGGAGCAAGCGCAATGCCTCGATAGGGGAGAGCTTCGCAGCCGGTGGCAGCAGTGCGAGCAGGTCGTCGAACACAGCGACCCGCATCGCGCCGAGGCCGCGGCGCAGCGATGGTTCCGACAGATCGTCCTGCGCGACGCCGCGCCACAGCTCGGCAATCAGCCATTCCAGGCTGCGCCGTCCCGCGATGTCCTGCAGGCGATGGCCGCACAGGATCAGGCGGCCGGCGTTGCCATCGACCTCGCTCAGTACCGTTTCGGCGGCGACGACGCCTTCCAGTCCGCTGATGAACGTCATGGGATGCTCCTTGTTGCCGATTGACCGGCGCGAGGGCAGCGCGGAGAGTGTTTGTCGTCAATCTTGATCAAGTTAATCAATATGAGCACAACTGATACCGATCCCGCCGCCTGGCTGACTGTGGAGGCCGCACTCGCCCGCCTCGGCGTCGCGCGGCAGACGCTCTATGCCTATGTCAGCCGCGGCTTGGTGCGGGCGCGTGGTGCGGAGAATGACCCCCGCCGCAGCCTGTACGATCCGCGCAGCATCGACGCCCTGTTGGAGCGGCGGCGACGTGGCCGGGCGCGCAAGGCGGTGGCGGCATCGACCATCGATTTCGGGGAACCGGTACTGGCGTCGCGCATCACGCGCATCGCCGATGGCGCATTGTTGTATCGCGGGCAGGATGCGATCGCATTGGCAGCGCGCGCGACACTGGAGGAGGTGGCGGCGCTGCTATGGGAGGCACCGGGGCTGGCGAAGCTGGCGGCCTCGGTCTACGTGCCGGCGGAGCCGCGCGGGCCGATCGAGCGCTGCCTGCGGCGCGTGGCGAGCCTGGCGGGGCCGGGGATCTGGGCGCGCAGCCCGGCGGCCCTGTTTGGCGATGCCGCCGCGCTGCTGCGGCGCATCGCGGAGGCGGCGTGCAATGCGCGATCGGAGGGGCCGCTGCATGCGGCGATGGCGCGAGCCTGGGGCAGCGATGCCGCAACGGCGGACCTGATCCGCCGCGCCTTGGTGCTATGCGCGGATCATGAGCTGAACGCCTCGGCTTTCGCGGTGCGGGTGGTGGCATCGACCGGGGCGGCACTGCCGGCGTGCCTGCTGGCCGGATTGGCGGCGCTGAGTGGGCCGCTGCACGGCGGGATGACCGAGCGGGTCGGCGCGCTGCTGGCAGAGCCGGGGATGCAGGATGATCCGCAGGTGGCGATCGCGGCGCGACTGGCGCGCGGGGAAAACCTGCCGGGGTTTGGACACCGGCTGTATCCGGATGGCGATCCACGCGCAGCGGCATTGTTGGCGGCGTTGGCGCCGGGGGCTTGGTGGCAGGCGCTCCTGCGCGCGGTGTGGGAGCTGACAGGGCTACGTCCGAACGTGGATTTCGCGTTGGTGGCGCTCGAACGCGAGGCGGGGCTGCCGGCAGGGAGTGCGTTGGCGTTGTTCGCCGCCGGCCGCACGGCGGGCTGGATCGCGCATGCGCTGGAGCAGCGCGCGGATGGGCGGCTGATCCGCCCGAGGGCGATCTATGCCGGCCCCGCTATGCCTGCTTGATGTCCGCGACGGGCGCGCCGGTGAGCTGACGCAACGCCTCGGGCGTGGTCTGGAAGACGTGGCTGGGCGACCCGGCAGCGGCCCAGATGGGATCGAGCACCGCCAGATCCGCGTCCAGCAGCAGCAGCGGCGCACTGATATGCCCGATCGGTGCCACGCCGCCGATGGCAAATCCGGTGATGGCGCGCACCCAGTCGGCGTCGGCGCGGGCCAGCTTCAGGCCCAGCGCGGCGGAGGCCTTCGCCGCGTCCACCCGGTTCGCACCAGAGGTGATGATGACCGCCGCACGGCCCTCGGCACGGAACACGATCGACTTGGCGATCTGCGCGACGGTGCAGCCAACGGCCGCGGCGGCCTCGGCGGCGGTGCGGGTGCCGGCGGGGAACTCGATGATCGTGTCGGGGTGGCCGGCCGCCAGCAACGCCGCCCGCACACGCGCTACTGATCCCACCTGATCCGACATCGCCTATATCTCCCCGATGGATCCGCTCGCGCTCTATATCCACTGGCCGTTCTGCCTGGCCAAGTGCCCGTATTGCGACTTCAACTCGCATGTGCGGGACCGCATTCCCCAGGCGCGGTTTGCCGCGGCGCTGCGGACCGAGCTGGCGTGGGAGGCGGCGCGGCTGGGGCGGCGGCGGTTGGGATCGATCTTTTTCGGCGGTGGCACGCCGAGCCTGATGGAACCCGAGACGGTAGCGGCGCTGATCGGCGATGCGACGCGGTGGTTCGCGGCGGCGCCGGACATCGAGATCACGTTGGAGGCGAATCCCACCAGCGTCGAGGCGGAGAAGCTCGCGGCCTTCCGGGATGCGGGTGTCAATCGGGTATCGCTAGGCGTGCAAAGCCTCGATCCGGTCGCGTTGGAGATGCTTGGGCGGCGGCATTCGGTGGGCCAGGCGATCGCCGCGTTGGCGCTGGCGCGGCATACGTTCCCGCGCGTGTCGTTTGACCTGATCTATGCGCGGCCGGATCAAACGCTGTCGGCGTGGCGGGCGGAGCTGCGCGAAGCGCTGGCACTGGCGGCGGATCATCTGTCGCTCTATCAGCTCACCATCGAGCCTGGCACGGCGTTCGCCACCCAACACGCGCGCGGCGAGATCGTGTTGCCGGAGGGCGATGACGCGGCCGCGCTGTATCTTGCGACGGCGGAGGAGGCCGTACGTTTCGGTCTCGCACCATACGAAGTGTCGAACTACGCTGCATCCGGTGCTGAGAGTCGCCACAACCTGGCCTATTGGCGTTACGCCGACTACGCGGGGATTGGCCCAGGTGCGCATGGGAGGATCAGCCTGGACGGCGCGCTGCTGGCGACGCGCCGGCATCGCGCACCGGAGCCGTGGGCGGAACGTGTCGAGCGCGACGGACATGGAACGACCGAGCAGACAGCGGTGCCGCCACAGAAACGTGCGCGCGAGATGTTGCTGATGGGATTACGCCTCACCGAGGGGATCGATGCCAACCGCTTCGTGGCACGGACCGGCGTGGCGCTGGATGATGCGCTGGATCAGGAGGTGCTGTATAAGGCGATCGACGAAGGCTATGTCGCGTATTCAAATCAGCGCATGATCGCCACCACCGAAGGACGCCTGCGATTAGACGCGCTGCTCGCGGCGTTGGTGAATTAGGCCTTCATTCGCCCCAGGACAGGAACAATCCAACATCCCCCGGCTTGCCGTCGGGATATTCCACGATGCGCGCGATCAGATGAAACCCGCGGCGCTTCAGTTCCCGCTCCCAGCGCAAGTACAGCTCCGCCGCCTCGCCGCGCAGTGTCGCCGGCCAGCCTTCTTCGCCCACGTCGATCGCGCGCCCGCCATCGGTGCATAGCTCGTTCGGGAACTGCAGCAACAGCGATTCCTTGAGCCCCGCCTCAGCCGCCTGTCGGGCCCGCTGCAGCAACTCCCGCCAGGTCTCGTCCGTCAGGTGCGTATCGATCAGCTCCATCGCCCGGCGATGGCGTTCCTCCACCGTGGCCTGCCGCACGGCATCGTGCTCGCGCGCCCCTTTGGTCTGGAAGTCGTCGATCAGGGCGCGAAACATTTTCGCATCCACGTCGGCGGACTGCTCTGCCGGAACCGTTTCGCTCTCGACCGGAACGACCTCCCAGGCCGGCCGATGATACGCCCCGAACATGCTGAGCAGGAAGTTCTGCTTCGGTGCCGCTTTGCCCGGGGCGGTCCCCTCCGACCGTGACCCGGCAACCGCGCAGAGCAGATCGGCGCGGCTGACGATGCCAATCACATGCCCGTCCTTCACCACCGGTACCCGCTTGATGTGATGCTGTGCCAACAGGCGGGCGATCTCGGCCAGGTCGGTATCTTCCGTCACCGTGATGACCGGTGCCGACATCACATCGCCTGCGGTGCGGTCCGGCGCGCGTAACCTGGCCATGAACTCGCTGCTCGGGTTGGTGGTGTCGGCGACCAATTTCAGCCACCAATCGCGACGGTCGGCGCGCGCCAGCTCGTCCCGGGTCACGAGATCGCCTTCGCTGACCATGCCGATCAGCATGCCGTCGGGGCCAAGCACCGGCAGGGCGCTGATGCCGTGCTCGAGCAGGGTGCGGGCCACCTCGCGCACGTGCGTGTCCGCGTTCGCGCTGATGACGGTCCGGGTCATCACGTCTGACGCATGCATGGTCTCAGCTCCCTGATGTCTCGACCTGGCCCCGGCGCGTACCGGTCCTGGTCCACGCGTGATCCTTAGGATGTGGTTCGATCCTTAAGATTGTATCGTTTGGTGGTGCTGCCGATGAGTCAGGTCAATCATAACCGATCGTTCATCCGCCCGGCTTCCGGCGCATAGCGGTCCGGCGCATGCTGGCTCTGTGGTTGCCGGAGGACGTCAGGATGAAGAAGGGGTTCCGCCAGATGCTGGCCGAGGCGGAGGCGGAGATCGAAACCCTGTCGCCGGCCGAGGCCATCCCGCTGCAGGGCGATCCCGCCGTTGTGTTCGTCGATCTGCGTGACCCGCGTGAGGTCGAGCGCGAAGGTCGCATCCCAGGTGCGTTCTCCTGCACGCGCGGCATGCTGGAGTTCTGGATCGACCCGGACAGCCCGTATCACAAGCCGGTATTCGCCGAGAACAAGCGCTTCGTCTTCTATTGCGCCGGCGGGTGGCGGTCCGCGCTGGCCGCGAAGACCGCGCACGACATGGGTCTGGCGAAGGTCGCGCATGTCGGTGGCGGGTTTGGTGCCTGGCGCGAAGCGGGCGGGCCGACGGACGCAATTGAGAAGCGGAAGTAGAAGCTACGTCGCAAATCCCCGCGTGTCGGATCGCAGCATCGCGGCCAGATAGACAGCAGCACTCAACGCCGTGATCCAGAAGCTGGTCGGCCAATCGGTCCAGTAGGCCAAGGCGATGCCCAGCCATGCCTCGAGCAAGGCCAGGCCAGCCGAGAGCGCCACGCCCGGCATGACCCGGCTGGTCAGGCGCTGCGCCGCGGCGGCGGGTCCGACCATCAAGGTGAAGACCAGCAGCACGCCGACGATCTGGGCACACTCGGCCGTGGCGAGCGCGACGATCGCCAGGAACAGCACGGCGTACAGCCGCAACGAGACGCCCTTCGCCTCGGCCAGTTCCGGCTGCAGGCTGGCAAACAGCAGCGGCCGGGCGATCACGCCAAGTGCGCCCACGCTGAGCAGACCCAACCAGGCCAAGGTCCAGACTGTTGTGGTCTCCACCGCCAGCACATTGCCGAACAGCAGCGCGGTGACCTGGGTCGCATAGGTGGTGAAGAAGTGCAGGAACAGCAGGCCGAAGCCGAGCGCCAGGGCCAGTACCATGCCGATGGCGACATCGCGCTGCGCCAGACGCTCCCCGGCGAAGCCCATACCGACGCCGGCCACAACGGTTGCCGCGACCAGGCCGGCCAACGGGGATGCGCCCACCAGGACCGCGCCGGTCGCGCCGGTGAAGCCGACATGCGCCAAGGCGTGGCCGGCGAATGTTTGGCCGCGCAGAACAAGAAAGTATCCGACTAACCCCGCCACGACCGCAACGATCGCCGCGGCGGCAAAAGCGTGACGCATGAAATCATACTCAAGCATGATGATGCTGCGCCCCGTGGTCGTGACCGAGGCCCTCATCGTCATCGTGTCGATGCGCCGCGTGCTCCATGTCGTGTCCGCCGGACATCACGAAGATACGGCCGCTGATATGCACCACGTCGATCGCGGCACCGTACAGGCGCGACAGCACCGGCCCGGTGATCACTTCGGCCACCGTGCCTAAGGCTGCGTGGCTGCCACCCAGATACAGCACGCGATCAATCGCCCCGAGCAACGGGTTCAGCTCATGCGCGCTGAACAGCACGGCGATCCCCAGTTCCACCTGCAGCGATTTCACCAGGTCCACGACCGCCTGTTGGTGATGCGGATCGAGGCTGATGAGAGGTTCATCCAGCAGCAGCAGCTTGGGATGGCTCACCAGGGTCTGGGCCAGCAGCAGGCGCTGGCGCTCGCCGCCCGAGGTTTCGGCCAGCGGTCGGCGCGCCAGATCGCGTGCGTCCACCATCTCCAGGGCCCACGCCACCTCGCGTTTGCCGGCGGCGTCGAGCAGCGGCAGACCCAGCCGATGGCCGCGCACCACACTGGCAACGAAATCCCAGCCGCTCAGCCGCTTGCTGGCGAGCTCACCGCGCATCTGCGGCATGTAGCCGATCGCGGCGTTGCCGCGCGCCGCCGGCGTGCCCAGCACAAGAATGCGCCCCGCGGTCGGTGGAATCAGCCCGAGGATTGCTCGCATCAACGTCGTCTTGCCAGAACCGTTCGGACCCAGCACGCCGATGAACTCGGCGTTGTCGATCGCCAGGCTCACGTCGTTCAGCACGGTCCGGCCACCGAGTGTCAGCGTCAGGCCTTGGGCTTCGATCACGCGCATCAGTGCGGTGGCAGCGCTCGGGCGACGTCGTCCAACTCGTCCGACATCCAGGCCTGATAGGTCTTGCCCGGGGGCTCCGTTTCGCTGGCGCCCACGATTGGCACGTGTCCCGCCTTGGCAAGACGCTCCATGCGGGCCGCAATCGGGTCGGAGGCCTGCGCGTTGTAGACCATCAGCCCCACCACATGTCGTTTCAGGTCCCGCTCGAACGCTGCGACGTCGGCTGCGCTGGGCTCTGTGTTGTTCATCACCGCCATTTGGAACGAGAGGTTGCGCACCTGCATGCCGAGTGCGGCGAACATATAGCCGAATACAGGCTCTGTCGCGGTGACCGGCGTGCCGGCCAGACGCTGGCGCAGCGCCGCGATCCTGGTTTGGATCGGCGTGATGGAGGCTGCGAACTGCGCGTCACGCGCGGCATAATCCGATGCGTGAGCGGGATCATCGGCGGCCAACGCCGTCGCCAGGGCCTTTGCGTAAGCCAACATCGTGGCCGGGTCGTACCAGATATGCGGGTTGTCGCCGGTTTTCCGGCCGAGTAGCGACGCCACGACAATCACCTGCCGATCGGTCGCGCGCGTTGCCTTCAGCAACGTCTCCATCCACGGGTCGTAGTCGATGCCGCTGTAGACCACGATGCGGGCGGCGGAGATGGCCCGTGCCACCGACGGGCTCGCCTCGAACAGATGCGGATCTTGGTCGGGGTTGCTCAGGATGCTGGTCACGCGGACGTCGGCGCCGCCGATCTGCTGGGCCACGTCGCCGTAGAAATTCTCTGCCGCGACGATGGTGACCGGCGGCGCAGCTGGCTGCGCCAGGACGGGTGACGCCAAGCCCAGGCCCAGTGCCAGGCCGATGGCGATCCGGTAGGTTCGCATGGGAATTCCTCAGTGTGGTGTCGTGATGAGGAAATGTTATAATATAACATATCGAGACAGCAATCCCCCTGATCACACCAGAGGCAGGATCGGCGCGCGGCCGGGGGCCTGCCTTCTGCTGCTCCTGCTGAGCCGGTCCACCTGGGCCCTGGCCGATGCGGGTCCAGTTTTCTCGCCGGATGGGCCGGATGCCGCGGCGTTCGGCGCCGCCGAGGGCTATCCGGTCGGCGGTCGCGTGCCACCGACGCAAATCAACATGGTTGGCACATTCAGCCATTTTGATCGCATCTGGCCGTACTATTTGGTCGCGAAAGCCCCGGCTCCTGCACCACTGCGTCGCGCGGCGCAGGAGATCAGCCTGGATTTCCAGTACCGCCGCGCCGGAGACACGCTACGGGATTACCTGGCGCACACCCCGGTCACCGGCCTGTTGCTCGCGCGCGACGACACCATCCTGTTCGAGCACTACCAGTACGGGCGAACCGACCAGGACCGGCTGACGTCGCAATCAATGGCGAAGACGATCGTGGCGATGTTGATTGGCATTGCGATCAGCGAGGGACATATTCATTCTGTTGACGATCTGGCCGAGCGCTACGTGCCGGAGCTCGCAGGCACCGCTTTCGGTGGCACCAGTCTGCGGGCGTTGTTGCACATGGCATCAGGCGTTGCGTTCCGCGAGGATTACGTCGACACCACCGCGGACAACTTCAAGCTGAGCCGCGTGCTGTTCACGCAGTCCGGCCAGGACGCGGCGCATGCCGTGGCCATGTTCAACACACGGGCAGTGCCGCCGGATACAAAGTTCAATTATGGCGGAGTGCAGACTGAAGTGCTCGGTCTCGTCTTGACCCGCGCGGTTGGGATGCCGGCTGCCGCCTATCTGCAAAGCCGCATCTGGCAACCAATGGGTGCCGAGGCTGACGCAACGTGGACGATCGACACTGGCGCCCAGGAGGTCGCCTACTGTTGCTTCAACGCCGTGTTGCGCGACTGGGCGCGGCTCGGGCTCCTGCTGGCACACGATGGCGCGCTGGGCGGACGGCAGATCATTCCGCGTGCATGGCTCACGGATGCCACGACAGTATCACTCGACAGCCCCTTCGCGCCTGGCCATGCCACGCGCTATTTCGGCTATGGCTATCAGCTCTGGCTGTTTCCTGGTCCACGGCGGCAGTTTGCCTTCCTCGGCGTCCACGGGCAGTCCATTTACGTTGATCCAAAGTCGCATCTCGTAATGGTGCAGACGGCCGCGCAGGTCGCGCCGACCGGCAGTCGCGCGGAAGCGCTCGCCCTGTGGGAGGCCTTGGTGCAGCGCTACGGGGAGTGATCGGCCTCACCGCCAGCGAGTGCCAATGCCCGCGCATAGACCAGTCTCCGCGGCAGGCCGGTCGCAGCAGTGACCAACGCCGCGGCGTCTTTCACGCTGTGACCTGCCAGCGCCGCGCGCAGCCGTCCGTCGAGATCCTCCGCGTCTTCCTGCTCCGGCGCCGGCGGACCGACCAGCACGGTGATCTCGCCCCGCGCCACATGGCCGGCGTAGTACGCGGCCAGGTCAGGTAACGATGCGCGGCGGACCTCCTCGAACTTCTTGGTCAGCTCGCGTGCCACCGCGGCCGGCCGGTCTCCGAACGCACGCACCATGTCTTCCAACGTCTCCACCAGCCGATGCGGCGCCTCGTGCCAGATCAGCGTGGCCGATAGGCCCGCCCGCTCCGCCGCGCGCAACCGGCCAAACTCGGCCTGCCGCGCGGCCGATCGGGGCGGCGGAAAGCCAAACATCAGGTAGGGCAAGGGCGGCAGTCCCGACAGAACGAGTGCCGTCAGCGCCGCATTTGCGCCAGGGATTGCCGTCACCGGCACGCCGGCCGCGATGGCCGCGCGGGTCAGGCGGAAGCCGGGATCAGACACCAGGGGGGTTCCCGCGTCGGAGACCAAGGCAATTCGTTGCCCCTCGATCAGCCGCCGCAATACCGCCGGAATTGCCGCATCCTCATTGTGCTCATGCAGCGCCTGCAGCCGTGCACTGATACCCAACGCCCCCAGCAACCGCGCCGTGTGGCGGGTGTCCTCGCACAGCACCACATCGGCAGCGGCCAACGCCGCGCAAGCGCGCGCACTCACATCGCCGAGGTTGCCGATCGGCGTGGAAACCAGCACAAGGCCGGCGGCCGAACCGGATGGTCGGTCAGCCGGATCGTCGGGAGATGACACGCCACATGCTTCGTCGGGCATTCGTACTCCTGCTGGGCACGCTGGCGCTGGCCGGCTGCACGGGCGGTTATGGCGGATCGTACTTCGGTCAGCCCGTCGCCCTGACGCCGTCATCGCAAGCGTATCAGGGCGGCGCATCCGCGCCCACCGCTGGATCTGGCCAGGTTGCGATCCTGCTGCCGCTGTCCGGGCCGCATGCGGATCTCGGCCAGGCCATGCTTCAGGCCGCCAAGCTGGCGCTCGACGCGCCCGGTGCGCCGGCGCTGGACGTCAAGGATACCGGCGGCACCCCGGACGGTGCGGCGGCGGCGGCCCGCGCCGCGATTGCATCGAGCGATAGCCTGATCCTGGGACCTTTGACCTCCGCGGAGACGGCCGCGGTCGCGCCGGTCGCGCGCGCCGCTGGCATCTCCGTCCTGGCGTTCACCAACGATCCCGCGCAGGCGCAGCCAGGTGTCTGGGTGCTGGGCATCACGCCCGGCCAGCAGGTGCGCCGGCTCGTGACGGCGGTGCAGGGCGACGGCAAGACCCGTATCGCCGCGCTGCTGCCGAACAGCGGTTTCGGCCAGGCCATGGCGACGGCCCTGGGTCAGGCTGCGGCCGCGCGCAGCCTGCCGCCGCCCGATATCCGCCAATACGAACCGACGATGGGCAGCATCAACGAGACCGCGCGCGACCTGTCGGATTTCGCCCATCGCCGCGGGCCGATCGACGCGCAGATCCGCGCGGCCCGTGCCGAGGGGACCGCGGACGGACGCCGCAAGGCACAGGAACTCACCCGTCAACCGATCCCGCCGCCGCCCTTCGACGCCCTGCTACTCGGTGATACTGGCGAACATCTCGCCGAGATTGCCGCGGTGCTGCCGTATTACGACATCGACGCCTCGCTGGTGCGCATCCTCGGCCCGGCCCTCTGGGCCAATAATGGCAGCGGCAGCGGGCAGATCATTGGTGCCTGGTATGCGGCCCCGGATTCGACGGCGCGCGCGCCGTTCGAGCAGGCCTATACGGCCAAGTACGGCACGGCCCCGCCGCCTTTGTCAGATCTCGCTTTTGACGCGGCGGCGATTGCGCGTGTGCTGGCCGGTCACGGCGGCTACAGCGCGGGCGCTTTAGCGCAGCCCAACGGCTTCGCCGGTGTGGATGGTTGGCTCGCTCTCCAGCCAGACGGACAGGCCCGCCGGGGTTTGGCGGTGTTCCAAATTCAGCGCGGCGGCACCAGCCAGATGCTGGCCCCGGCGCCGACCACCCCTGACGCCCCTGGCGCCTGATCTATTGGCGGCAGGGTGCGGCGCGCGCCTATCGTGCGTCAGAACAGCGAGTCGTCCGATCCACCGCCGCCGGAATCGAACCCACCGCCGCCGGTGTCAAAGCTGCCAGGGTCGCTGCTTGAGCTGTCGGGCTGGTCCCAGGTCCCTTGGTCGACGGAGCCTTGGTCGACGGAGCCTTGGTCAGGGGCTGCGGCGCCGTTGTTGTCCCAGTTCCCCTGATCGACATTGCCCTGCTCAGGCGTGCCACCTGGCGCCCCCCAGGGGCTGCCGCCCATCGGCGCCATCCCGCCGCCAAAGCCACCCCCGTATGTCGGGTGCGGCGAGAACAGCCCCATCAGCGCGTTGCCGACCACCAACCCTCCGGCCACACCCGCCGCGGTGGTCAGCGCCGAGCCAAGGAACCCGGATCCGCTACGTTGGAACATCCCGGGCTGATTGCCCGGCGCGTATTGGGGCGGGGGCGGTGCGTATTGCGGTTGTGGCGGCGGCGCGCCCTGGTTCCATGCTGGGGACGGAGGCGCCGCCGCCGGACGCTGGCCGCCGCCGAACAGCCCGCCCAAAAACCCGCCGCCCTGCTGCGGCTGCGGCGCCTGCTGCGGTTGCACCTGGCGCGCCTGCTGCAGATCCGCTTCCAGCCGTTGGATCCGATTCTGCGCCTCGGCCAGGGCGTGCTCCTGCACGAAGGCGAGCTGGGTCAGCCGGTAGCGTGCCTCTGGATAGCGGTTGAACAGTTCACTGATGAAGGTATCCGCCTCACGGTCAACCGGCGGCAGCGCCGGTTGCGTGGTGGCAGGCACCGACCCGCCCCATGGGGTCTGGCTCTGCTGCGCCGCACCGCCCACGCGGGCGAGGAAATTGGCAATGATGTCGCGTTCTTCGTTGGTCATTATGTGGCACCCCTTCGGGGCTATCGGTGTTGACCGTGATCGGCCCGCGATGTGGCGCGCCGCCTGGCAGGCTTCAATGGCCCGGCCCCAGACGCCGCGCTTCGATCGCCGGGCAGCGGTCCATTACCACGGTTATCCCGGCGGTGCGCGCCCGATCCGCGGCTTGCGCGTCGATGACGCCGAGTTGCATCCAAACGATCCGCGCGCCGAGGAGGATCGCCTCGTCCACGATGCCGCTGACGTGCTGGCTGGCGCGGAAGATATCGACCATTTCCAGCGGCGTGGCGTCATCAAGGCCGGCCACCACGGCTTGGCCATGGATCGATTGGCCGGCCAGATGAGGATTGACCGGCATTACGCGATGGCCCTGCCGCAACAAGAAGCCCATCACATGATGCGAATCACGCCAGGGCTTCGCCGAGGCGCCAATCAGCGCGATGCGCCGTGGCGCGCCAAGGATGGCGCGAATCGCCTCGTCGGGCAGGTCGTCGATGCTCATGGCCGACATCCTGCCGCGCGTCCTCGGCTCCGGCCAATACAGGGCGAGGAGTGGGGGTCTTGCCGAGGCTTCGCCCGCATGCATGCTGCGCGCCGAACCAAAAACGCAGTGGAGGCCGTCGCATGCGTATCGCCATCATCGGACAGCAGGATTTCGGTAAGGCCGCGTTGGACGCGTTCCTCAACCGGGGCGATGAAGTGGCCGCGGTGTTCTGTGCACCAGAGACCGGACGTCCCGATCCGCTGCGCCTCGCCGCCGAGGCGCGTGGCGTGACGGTGCATCAGTTTCCCAAGCTCACCGACCCGGCGGCGCAAGAGGCGATGCGCGCGGCCAATGTCGAGATCGGCGTGATGGCCTATGTCACGCAGTTCGCGCCGCAGGATTTTGTCAACATCCCGAAGTTTGGCACCATCCAGTTCCATCCGAGCCTGCTGCCGATGCATCGCGGCGCGTCGTCGATGAGCTGGGCGATCATGGCCGGGCGCCGCGAAACCGGCTTCAGCATCTTCCGTCCGACCGATGGGTTGGACGAGGGGCCCGTCATCCTGACGCGCGCGGTGCAGATCGCAGCCGAGGACACACTCGGGTCGTTGTATTTCGGCAAGATTTTCCCGATGGGTGTGGCCGCGCTAGTGGAAGTGGCGGATCTCGTGGTGGCCGGCAAAGCGCCGGCGCTGGCGCAATACGAGCCGGAGGCGGGATATGAAGGCATCATTCGCGCCGCGGAATCGCAGGTGCATTGGGCGAGCTTTATCGACCACACCTATAATGTGATCCGTGGCTGTGATCCGGCGCCTGGCGCGTGGACGACGCATGAGGGGCGCAAGCTGTTTCTGTACGACGCGCGCAAACGCATCGCCCGCACATTCTCCGAAGTGAAGGGCAAGAAACTTGGCGAGGTCGTGGCGCACAATGGCGGCAGCGTCATCGTGCATTGCCAGGGCGGCTTCATCGAGATCGGTCGTATTCGTCCCGAAGGTGGCAAGAAGGCCGCGGCGACCGAGGCCGGCGTGGCGGTAGGGACGATCCTCGGCGGTTGAGATCGTCCCCTCTCCCGCGCTTCGTGGGAGAAGTGTACCTGCGCCACCGACCCGGCATGGCGCCCATCCGATCGCCTTGGCGTGAGGTGCGTCTGGTCTTGGCGGGTGGTGATGTGGCAGGCATGCTGCAGCGCAAGAGACGGACAGGGGTTATTGCAATGACAAGCGATTTCGGACCCCGCGGTGCAGCGGTCCGCGGCTGCGCGTTTGCCGGTCGAACCTGATGAGCGCGGCCGACGCACGCTGCGCCATCGGGACGGACGTCGGCGGCACTTTTACCGATCTGGTGTTCTGCACCGAGGCGGGGGAGGTGCATTGCCTGAAAGTGCCGAGCACGCCGTCTCAGCCTGGCGAGAGCATTCTGACCGGGGTTGACGAGATCCGTTCCACCTTCCGTCCGGACGCGGCGGCGTGGCGGGCGGCGCATCACACGCACAGCAGCACGGTGGCGACCAATGCGCTGATCGAGCGGCGCGGTGCCAAAGTCGGTATGATCACCACCGCCGGGTTCCGCGATCTGTTCGAGCTGCAGCGCCTGGCCCTTCCTCATCCGATGCGGTTTGATTCGCGCCGCCCATTGCCGCTGGTGCAGCGCCAGTGGGTGCGCGAAGTGCGCGGGCGCATCGGGCACGATGGCAGTGTCATTGAGACGCTGAATGAGGCCGATGTCATTGAGGCGGCGCGGCTGCTGGCGGCGGAAGGTGTTGAGATCACGGTGATCTCCTTCCTGCACAGCTATCGCAATCCGGCACATGAGCGGCAGGCGCGTGACGCGATCGCGCGCGCCGGGATCGATCTGCGGCTGGAGCTGTCGAGCGATATTTGGCCGCAGGCACGGGAGTATGAACGCGCAGTGCTGACCGCGATCAACGCCAGCGTGCGCCCGATCATTGAGACCTATGTGGGCCGCCTTATCGATGGGCTGGGTGCGCGTGATCTTGCGGTACCGGCACGAGTCGCGCGCTCCAACGGTGGGGCCGAACTGGCGCAAACGATGCGCGAACGTCCCGTCGTGGCGCTGCTGTCCGGTCCGGCCGCGGGGGTCGCAGGTGCGGCGCATGCAGCCGAGGATGCCGGTTGGGAAAAAGCCGACCTTATGACGTTGGATGTCGGCGGTACAAGCGCCGATATCGGTGTGATCCGCGCCGGTGCGCCGGTGCTCAGCAGCGAGGAACTGGTGGGCGAATTCCCGGTGCTGATCCCGACGGTTGCGGTATCCAGCATTGGCGCGGGCGGTGGTTCCATCATCTGGGTGGATGGCACCGGATCGCTGAAGGTCGGACCGCGCAGCGTCGGCGCCGATCCCGGACCAGCCTGTTATGGTAGCGGATCGATGATCCCGGCGCTGACCGATGCGTTCCTGGTCGCCGGGTTGTTGGCGCCGGGCCAGCGGCTCGGCGGCAAGCTGGCGTTGGAATTGGCCCCCGCGCGACATGCTCTGGCGACGCTCGGGGAGCAGCTTGGCTGGACCGCGGAGCAGGTCGGGGATGGCGCGATCCGGATTGCCACGGCGATGATGGCGGCGGAGGCGACGCGCGTGCTGGCGCGGCGCGGTGTCGATGCGCCGAGATTCCGCATGGTTGCCTTCGGAGGTGCAGGACCGCTGATGGCGGCGCTGATTGCCGACGAAATCGCGATCGATACGATTCTGATCCCACCATTCCCAGGCGCGCTCAGCGCGTTGGGGGCCGCGCGCGCCGACATCGAGGGTGACCTTGTGCATCCGGTGTATATGCGATTGCACATGCTGCCATCTGCCGATCTCGTTGCGGCACAAGCTAGCCTGCGTGATGCGGCGGAGCGCTGGATTGCAGCCCAGTCGGCCGGCGGTGGCGTCGGGGCCACGCGCATCAGCTACGCGGCCGAGATGCGCTACGAGGGTCAGGGTTACGATGTGGCGGCGACGCTTGATGAAGCCTGGCTCGCGGCCGGTGATCGGGATCGGATTGCCGCGGCGTTTCATGCGGCCCATCGCGCTGTGTATGGGCATGCGACGGAAGATAATGAAGTTTGGCTGAAGGAACTGCGCGTCCACATCACCGGCGCCATTCCGCGCCCGCGGCTGCGTCCGGTGCGCGAGGCTGATGACGCGGCGCCGACGACACGGCCGATTCGGGTGAATGCGACAACGCTCGAAGCCAACGTGCTTGGTCGGGGCGCGCTCGACGCGGGCGCGGTAGTGGTTGGCCCGGCGATCCTGAACCAGATGGATACCACGACGTTGATTCCGCCTGGCTGGCAGGCACGGCTGGCGCCCTCCGGCGCCTTGATCCTGGAACGCACCAACGCGGAGGCGCGGCCATGAGCCGGGATGCCGCCAGCATCGAGATCTTCGCCAACCTGTTCAAGGCGGTTGTCGACGAAATGGCCTGGATCCTGTTGCGCTCCTCGCACACGACCTTTGTGAAGGAGACACAGGATTTCGCCGTCGCGCTGGTCACCCCGGCCGGCGAGACGTTCGCCTATCCCTATGGCACCGGTGCCACGCCGATCATGGGCGTGCCGATGCATGCCGGCACCAAGGCGGTGACGGACTGGGCGCCGGGCGACGTGCTGATGACCAACGATCCGTACACCACGGGCGGCATGGTCATGCACCTGAACGACATCTACATGTTCGAGCCGATCTTCGCGGATGGCGAACTGCTTTGCTTCGCGTGGTGTTTCATTCATTGCACCGATGTCGGCGGCGCCGCGCCGGGCAGCATCGACATGCTGAACAACGAGGTGTTCCAGGAAGGCCTGCGGCTGCGGCCGATGCGGCTGTATCGCAAAGGCGAACTGAATACCGAGCTGTGGAACATCTTCGCGGACAACTGCCGCATTCCGGCACTGAACTGGGGCGACATCACCGCGTGTGTGTCATCACTGAACAAGGCGGCCGAGCGCATGCAGCGTCTGGCACAACGCTATGGTCGCACGACGGTCGCCGCGGCGATCAACGGCACGCTGGATCGCACCGAGCAGATCACCCGCGACGTGCTGCAGCGCATTCCAAAGGGCGAGTATCAGTTCATCGAATTCTTCGAGGATGACTACGTCAGCGATCTACCCGTGCGGATCGCGCTGCGGCTGGTGTCGCACGGCAATGGCAAGGTGACGCTGGATTATTCCGGGTCGGATCCGCAGGTGCGCGCCGCGTTGAACCTGCCGACGGGCGGGATGAAGCATCATCCGTTCCTGTCGCTTGGGCTGACCAACTTCGTGGTGACGAAATCGGAGTCGATCCATATCAACGCGGGCATTCAGCGTTGTATCGATTTGGTGCTGCCCGAGGCCTCGGTGGTGAATGCCAGTTTTCCGGCCGCGTGCGGCATGCGGTTCACCACGGCGATGCGGGTGCATGATATCGTGGTGGGCGCGCTGACCAAGGCGTTGCCGGGCGAGGTACCTGCTGGCGGAGGCAACACGCTGGTGGTGTCGTATATTTCGACCTCGGAACTGGGGCGCAGCGGGCGCGTGGTGGTGGCCAATCCGGTGCTGTGCGGATCGGCGGGTGGCCCGGATCGCGACGGGGTCTCGGGCACGGATTTCTCGGTGGCATTCCTGCGCAATGTGCCGGTCGAGGTGTTGGAGTCCGAGGTGCCAGTGCTGGTGCATCGCTATGGGCTGCTGCCGGATTCGGAAGGTGCGGGCACCTATCGCGGCGGCTTTGGCGTCGCGTATGAGCTGGAGATCCGTCATCCCAGTGCCGTGGTGGTGATGCGCGGCAAGGATCGCTTCAAGTTCAGCAGTTGGGGTGCGTTCGGCGGTGGCGCAGGCACCGTCAACGGCAATGTCGGCCAGCGCGGTAAGGTCGAGCACGACATCGGCAAGCGCACCGTTTACCGACCGGAGCTGGGCGAAGTGATCAAGATCTGGAGTGGTGGCGGTGGCGGCTACGGGGATCCATTGCGACGTGATGTGCCGCTGGTCGAACAGGATGTCGCTGCGGGCCTCGTTTCAGTGCAGCGGGCGCGTGAGGTCTACGGCGTGGTGCCAGGAGATGCGGTGGCGACTGAGCGGCTGCGTGCTGATCTCGCCGCAGGTCGTGCAGCGCCGGGCGATTATGATTTCGGTCCAGGACGCACCGAATGGGAACGCCTGCACGCGACGGCCGCGGAACTGGTCGCCACGTGGCTGCCGACGCTGCCCGCGGGAGTGCGGCGCCACGCCCAGGCGCAGGTCTATCGGGACCTCCATCAATCCGGGCCCGGACCGTATGCCGCCACGCGTGTCAGCCGGGCGCTGAAGGATGTGGAGGTTCAGCTCAGCTAGGCCTTCGGCACAGTCATCCCAAGGCGGCCAGCAGGATCCCGCCGACGGTGATCGCCAGCGCCAAGAGTTGTCGCAGTCCCAGCGGGTCCCCCGGCACGGCCGCCGAACGGAACACACCGACGACCGGTGCCAGCAGCGCGCCGATCGTCGCAGTGGGCGCGGGCAGCAATCGCAGCGCGGCGAACCAGGTCACGTAGGCCACCGCGTTCGGCATCAGCGCCGCATATGGTACGGCCAGCCAACCCGTGGTCGTCAACGCCGCCCTATTCCAGCGCTCGAACTGCGCCAGTCGCAGCAATGGCAGGCTGCCCAGCAGGATCTGCCATGCGGCGCCTGCCGCCAGTGGCATTACCAGCGGCCGGCGCTCGGCGAGCACCGTGCCCAGGCCGGATGCCATCGCCGCGCCCAGGCCGCAGGCAACCCCCGGCAGGATGTGCGGGTCCGCGTGCAACCCCCGCACTCCGACCAGCAGCACGACGCCCGTCACGCCCAACAAGCCTGCCAAGCCGCATTGCATGGTGCGCCTCTCATCCAGCACCGGCCACGCCCATACGACCGCCCAGATTGGTAGCGTGTAGGTGACCACCACCGCCTCGGAGGCCGACAACCAGACAAGGGAGAATGTCGCTAGACGAGGGAGAGCGTCGTCAGTACGACAAAGGCGCCATCGTTCAGGATCGCATCGACAACCAGCATGCCCCACCGCGACCGCGGCGGAGCCAAGGGCGCGCGCCGCATCACCGCCAGCAGAAACCCGAATCCCACCGCACCCAGGCAGCAGGTGGCGCGCAGGCTGAACGGTGGTCGTTCACGCAGCAGGAATTTTGCCACCGGCCAGTGCACGCCCCAGCAGCAAGCGGTCAGCAGCAGCAGTCCGCGTCCCTGCACACGTGAAGCTGGGATCGCCGGCCCTCAGTGTCTGGCCGGAAACTTTTTGAATCATTTGAATCACTTGCGGAGGGTGAGGTTGGTCTTTGTCCCTGAAATCACGCCGTTTTCTTCGTTGCGTCTTCGTCTTTCCGGTGGCCGTTTGTGCCGCAACTCATTGAGATTGACCAAAAAGATTCCGGTCAGGCTCTCAGTGAACGTAGACACGGACCTCGTTCGAATCGACGGCCGGGTCGGTCCGCACGCCCAGATGAATGCGGGTCGCCGGCACACCCAAGGTCATGATTGCCTTCATCACCCCAAGCGCGTCCTGCTGTGCGTCGCCGGCCGCCCGGGTCTGCGCCGACGCGGCGCCCTTGGCGGGTACCACGGCGAACACGTCGTATTGCACGTTCCCGTCCCGCGCTTCGGCGGCATGCACGGCGTAGCCCAGCATCGCCTGGTACTGTGGGTCGGGATGAGCAAAACCAATCGTCACCAACGGTGTCCGCGGATCGACGCGCGGCAGGGTCGGCTGCGCACCCGCCGCACCGGCTTCCGGTGCCGGGGCGAATGTCGTCTGGTCAATCAGCTTGCAGCCCGTCATCGACAGGCTGGCCGCCAGCACCATGCCCGTTATCATGCGCGTTCCGACCACTGTTCACCGACCACTGCGTCCCGCACATGACTTTGCAGGAAGCGGAGCGCTGGGCAAGATGCCGCGGTCTCGCGGATCAGGGGTTCTTCATGGCGGTTCAGACCAACCAGCGCATCGATGGCAGGCGGCTGTGGGACCTGTTGATGTCGATGGCGGAGATCGGCGCCACACCGAAGGGCGGTGTACGGCGCCTGACGCTGACCGATGTCGACAAACGCGGCCGCGACCGGTTCCGCGCCGAATGCGAGGCGGCCGGCCTGATGGTGCGCGTGGACGCGATCGGCAATATGTTCGCTCGCCGTGCGGGCCGCGATCCCAGCCGGCTGCCAGTGCTGATGGGCAGTCATCTCGACAGCCAGCCTTCGGGGGGCAAGTTCGACGGTGCGCTGGGCGTGCTGGCGGGGCTGGAGGTGATCCGCAGCCTGAACGACCTTGGGATTGTCACGGACGCGCCGATCGAGCTGGTGAACTGGACCGATGAGGAAGGCAGTCGCTTCGGCCATTCGCTGATGGGGTCGGGCGTCTGGTCCGGCGTTTACACCTTGGACAAGGCTTATGGCCTGGCCGACACCGAGGGCGTGACGGTCGAGACCGCGCTGGACAGCATCGGCTATCGCGGCGACCGGCCAGCTGCCCCTTTCCCGGCGGACGCGTATTTCGAACTGCACATTGAGCAAGGTCCGATCCTGGAACGCGAGGCGACGCAGATCGGCGTTGTCACCGGTGCCCAGGCGCAGGTGTGGTACGATGCGGTGACGATCGGCCAGGACAGTCACGCCGGTACCACGCCGCCGTCGACACGCAAGGATGCGCTGGTCTGCGCGGCGCGCATCATCGATCTGGTCGACCGCATGATGCGTGCGCGCGGTGAAGATGGTCGCGGCACGGTGGGGCAATTGCTGGTCTCGCCCAACAGCCGCAACGTCATTCCGGGCGAGGTGCGATTCTCGGTCGAATTCCGCCATCCCTCTGACGCTGAAGTTGACCGCCTGGATGCGCAATTCCCGCGCGAGGCGGGCTTCATCGCGCGGGACTGTGGCGTGAAGCTGGAGCTGACGAAACTGTTCAAGATCGCTGCCCAACCGTTCGATGCGGCGTGCGTCGATCTGGTGCGTCAGGGGGCGGCAAAGCTGGGCTATTCCGCGCGCGAGATCGTGTCTGGCGCTGGGCACGATGCGGTGTATGTCGCGCGGCATGTGCCCACGGCGATGATTTTCACCCCGTGCAAAGATGGACTGAGCCACAACGAAGCGGAAAGCATCCAGCCCGACGAGGCGGAGGCCGGGTGTCAGGTGCTGTTCGAGGCCGTGCTGGCGCGAGCCAATCGCGCGTCCTCCTAGAACGGGATTTCCAGTTCCAGCCGCCAGCGCAACGTACCGTTCGGGCTGGCCTGGGTAGCGCCGAACAACCAGCCGATTTCGTACTTCAGCTGCCCGGCCTGCCCGAGCCCGAGCTGATCGAGATTAAGCGACCCAACGCCGACCGGCCCGACCAGCAGTTGTTGCTGCGACAGCCGCGGGTTGCTGCCCAGCACGCCTGCATCGCCATAGATCTCCACCGCCGGCGACAAGGGTTGCCAGATGTTCCATCGGCTCTGCCAGGCATAGGTGAAGTCTAGGCCTTGCGTTGTCTGATCCGGGCCCAATTGCCGGGTCACGAACAAATTCACTGTGTGCGTCCAGCGACCAATATCCTTGGCGATCACGGGTCCGAACGTAATCTCATTGGCGCTGGCATTGTGACCGGTCGGAATCGACTGACCGTACTCCACATAGAACCCGAAATCGGCGAAATATTCGCCTGGCTCGGTCAACTGAAAGGTGTTCTCGCTCACGACCTGCTGCAGAAGGGTTGCTTCGTTGAAGCCCGGATCTCGATCAAACCCCAGTTCGATCTCGCTGTGCCACCAACTGGTCAGTCCGGTGCCCAGCTCCAACGTGTAGCTTTGGGCCCCGCTGTTGGCCGGCAGATGGTCGAACGATGCCGACCCATTGTGCTCGATCTCCAACTCTCCCAGGTCGATCTCATACGGCGAGACCACGTGAAAGTCAGCCCGAGCCCGCAGCGGCGCCAGCAGCACCAGTGCCGCGCCAAGTACACAAATGCCACGGCTCATTTTGCTACCAGTACGCCTTGGGCGGTGGCTTGGTGAAAGTCGCCGAAGAAGTGATACGTTCCCGGATCAAGCGGACCGAGGAACACGGTAATCGTTTGACCCGGCGTCACCAATTTCTCCCGGTTGAGGTCCGTACTTTCGAATTCATCGGCGGTGTCATCGGTGTTCTTCACCAATATCCGGAATTTCACATGTGCCGGAACCTCAAGGTGATCGGGCACAAACCGGTGCTGGCGAAACACCAAGTTGAAGACCGCATCATCAGCGCGCGCAACCGAGCCACCCACCAGCAGCATTGCCAACGCCGCCAATGCCACGGATTTGACCCGTGGCCGGCTAACGGCGCGCGTCAGCACCGCGAGCATCACGAGCGTCGCCAGCCAGGCCGCGACCTGAACGCCGCTCGGCCGTGCCGAGTAACCCACCAGCGCATGCAGGCTGCGTCCCAGGAAGCTGTCTTCGGACAGGATGGCGCTGGTGTCCCAGAGCTGCTCCCCCCATCCGGGGATCAGATCGGCGGAATGCAGCACCGCCGCTGCCTGGCCTGCCATCCCGGCGGCAAGAAGTGCGATCAGCCCGTTGGTAACTCGAAACATGTGACGCAGCGGAATCGCGACCAGTCCACGATACAGCAACCAAGACACCACACCCGCGAGTACCAGCCCGGCCACCCCGCCGATTGTCAGTGACAACATCCCAGTATGCGTGGCGGCGACGATGCCGAACAGGAACAGGACCACCTCGGCACCCTCGCGCAGCACCGCTACCGCCACGACAACCGCGAGCGCCGCGAGCGAGCGCTGGCCGAGCCGCACCTGCTCTCCCACCTGTGTCAGCTCGGCGGCCATCGCACGCCCATGATGCGACATCCACACGATGTGCCAGGTCAGCATGGCCACGGCGAACAGCAGGATGGTCGCGGTGAAGGTCTCCTGGCCGGTGCCCTGGAATGCGTTGGACAATGCCCCGGCAAATGCCGCCACAAGGCTCGCGCCGGCCACGCCCGCCGCAATCCCGCCCGCGATCCAACCGGCACGACCGACCACGCCATTGGTCGCCGCCAGCACAACGCCGACGATCAACCCGGCCTCCATCGCTTCGCGAAACACGATGATCAAGCTGACGAACATGCGGCGGCGGTCCCGGTGTTGGTATTGCGAATAATTCGCAACTGACGTGATGTAGACCGCTGCGTTGGCAGACGCAAGAGGGTTCCTCACACGGGGCGCCGCACTGCTGACGCAATCGGCCGCCACTTGTCGCCCTAAGCGGCCCCGCTTATAGGCCGCCGACCCGCCGCAGTCGTTCAAGGACCACAGATGGCCGGCCCAACCGAGCTCTCCGCCGAGAACCCCGCGCTTGCAGCCCAGGCCGCCATTCTCGCCCGCCCCGTCACGCCGGCCCGCCGCATGGCCGATGCGATCCGCGCCCTGGCGATCGACGCGGTTGAGGCCGCCAACTCCGGCCATCCTGGCTTGCCGATGGGTATGGCCGACGTCGCCACCGCGCTGTGGACGCGCTTCCTGAAATTCGATGCCGCCGACCCACGCTGGCCCGATCGCGACCGTTTCGTGCTGTCAGCGGGCCATGGCTCGATGCTGCTGTATGCCCTGCTGCACCTGACCGGCCAGCCCGGCATGACGATTGACGACATCAAGCACTTCCGTCAGCTCCATTCCCCTGCCGCCGGCCATCCGGAACACGGCGAGGCCCCGGGCATTGAGACCACCACCGGCCCGCTCGGCCAGGGTATCGCGACGGCCGTCGGCATGGCGTTGGCCGAGCGTATGCTCGCCGCCCGCTTCGGCAAATCGCTGGTTGACCACCGCACCTGGGTGATCGCCTCGGACGGCGATCTGATGGAGGGCATCAGCCACGAGGCGATCGGCATCGCCGGCCACCTGCGCCTGAACAAGCTGACGGTTCTGTGGGACGACAATCACATCTCGATCGACGGCGATACCGCGCTGTCGGTGTCGGGCGACATGCTCAAGCGCTTTGCTGCAGCCGGTTGGGCGACGAAGCACGTGGACGGCCACGACCCGGCGCAGATCGCCGCAGCGTTGTCATTCGCAACGCGCAGCAAGAAGCCGACGCTGATCGCCTGCCGCACGATTATCGGCCTCGGCGCGCCGACCAAGGCCGGCACCGCCGCCGTGCACGGTGCTGCGCTGGGCGCCACCGAAGCTGCCGGTGCCAAGGCCGCGCTCGGCTGGACCGAACCGCCCTTCACCGTGCCGACGGATCTCTACGATCGCTGGCACACCGCCGGTAGCCGCGGCGCCGGAGTACGCCGTGCGTGGCTCAAGCGACTGGCGCACAGCAACATGCGGGCCGAATTCGAACGCGCCATCGCCGGCAAGCTGCCCGAAACCTGGCATGAGGCCGTGGCTGCGCTGAAGGCGAACATTGCAGAGACCAAACCGAAGCTTGCCAGCCGTCAGTCCAGCCAGAAGGTGCTCGAGGCGCTGGTGCCGGCAACGCCGGAACTGGTCGGCGGATCGGCCGACCTCACGGGTTCCAATCTGACCTTCGTCAAGGGCATGGGGACGGTCGCGCCGGGCGACTACAGTGGCCGCTATATCCACTTTGGTATCCGCGAACATGGCATGGCTGCCTGCGCCAACGGCATGGCGCTGCATGGCGGGCTGATCCCCTACACCGGCACCTTCTTCGTCTTCACGGATTACATGCGCCCCGCGATCCGCCTCGGCGCACTGATGGGGCAGCGCGTGATCCATGTGCTGACGCATGATTCCATTGGCCTGGGCGAGGACGGTCCGACGCACCAGCCGGTTGAGCATCTCGCCAGCCTGCGAGCGATGCCAAACCTGCATGTGTTCCGTCCGGCCGATGCACTGGAAACCGCCGAGTGCTGGGAACTGGCAATCCGCCGCGCGGATGGCCCGAGCCTGCTGGTGCTGACCCGCCAGGCACTGCCGGCGCAGCGCACGGATATCGCTGAGAACCGCTCCGCTCGAGGCGGCTATGTACTGGCCGAAGCCGACGGTGCGCTCCAGGCGACGCTGATCGCGACTGGCTCCGAGGTGCCGATTGCCATGGATGCCCGCGCCGCGTTGGGTGCGGAGGGTGTCGCGGTCGCCGTTGTGTCGTTGCCTTGTTGGGAACTGTTCGCCGGCCAGGATGAAGCGTATCGTGCCCAGGTGCTGGGCACCGCGCCGCGCGTCGGGATCGAGGCGGCGTGCGACTTCGGCTGGGACCGCTGGCTTGGTTCGGATGGGGTGTTCATCGGTATGACGGGCTTCGGTGCCTCGGCGCCTTTTGAGGACCTGTACCGCCACTTCGGTATCACCGCCGACGCCATCGTCGCCGCCGTGAAGAAGCGCCTCGGCTGAATGCGACCGGGATGCTGCGCCGCCGTGATTGCGCCAAATCAATGCATCGGAAGCCAGCTACCATCAGGGGTGTTGGGGACGGACCTCCAGGAATGAAGGGACAGAGATCATGGCTGTGAAAGTCGCCATCAACGGATTTGGCCGCATCGGGCGGCTCGTGTTGCGCGCGATCGTCGAGAGCGGGCGGCGGGACGTGGTGCCGATCGCGATCAACGATCTGGGCAGCGTGCAGGCCAACGCGCATCTGTTCGCGTATGACAGCGTGCATGGCCGCTTCCCCGGTCAGCTCGAGGTCGAGGGCGACACCATCACGGTGCGCCACAACGGCAAGGTCTACGGCCCGATCAAGGTATCGGCTGAGCGCGATCCAACCAAGGTGCCGTATCAGGGTGTCGATGTGGCACTGGAATGCACCGGCATCTTCACCAGCAAGGAAAAGGCGTCGGCGCTGCTGCGTGCCGGCGCGCGCAAGGTGTTGATTTCTGCGCCGGCCGATGACGTGGATGCCACCATTGTCTATGGCGTGAACCACAAGACGCTGACCAAGGACATGACGGTGGTGTCCAATGCGTCCTGCACCACCAACTGCCTGGCGCCGATGGCGAAGGTGTTGCACGACCGGTACGGCATCCTGCGCGGCTATATGGTGACGATCCACGCCTATACCGGCGATCAGAACACCGTCGATACGTTGCACAAGGACTTGCACCGCGCACGAGCGGCCGCGGTCTCGGCGATCCCAACCTCAACCGGTGCGGCGCGCGCGGTGGGGCTGGTAATGCCGGAGCTGAAGGGCAAATTGGATGGCACTGCCATCCGCATTCCGACGCCAAACGTTTCGCTGGTGTCGCTGGACGTGAACCTGAAGACCACGCCGACCAAGGACGAGATCAACGCGGCGTTCCAGGATGCGTCGAAGGGCGAGCTGAAGGGGATCTTGGACTACAACACCACGCCGCTGGTCAGCGTCGACTTCAATCACTGCCCGGCCTCCTGCACCTTCGACGCGACCCAGACCGCCGTCGTCGATGGCGCGATGGTCCGCGTGATGGGCTGGTACGACAACGAGTGGGGCTTCTCCAATCGCATGTCTGACACCGCCGCGCTGTTCGGGAGCCTCTGACAGTACACCTCTCCCGCTACGCAAGAGAGATCGGCGAGCGGCGTGATGGCGGGTGAGGGTCGTGACGCATGTGCCACCCTCACCCGTGTCGCTCCACTCGCCGACCTCCCCGCGCACGGGAGAGGCGAAGGAATGCCCCCATGCCCTTCCGCACCCTCGATTCCCTCGACGTCTCCGGCAAGCGCGTGCTGCTGCGTGCTGACCTCAATGTGCCCGTCCGCGAGGGCAAAATCACTGATTTGACCCGCATCGAACGACTGTCGCCAACCATCCGCGAGCTGGCCAGCAAGAGCGCCAAGGTCATCGTGTGCTCGCACTTCGATCGCCCGAAGGGCAAGCGCGTGCCGGAGATGTCGCTTGGTCCCGTCGCAACGGCTCTAGGTCAAGTGCTTGGCCAGCGTGTGCGCTTTGCCGAGAATTGTATCGGTGTCCCGGCGCAGCAGGCCGTCGAGCGCATGGCGAAGGGCGACGTGCTGGTGTTGGAGAACACGCGCTATCACGCCGAGGAGGAGAAGAACGATCCGGCCTTCGCTGCTGAACTGGCCAAGCTCGCCGACCTTTATGTCAACGATGCATTCTCGACCGCGCATCGTGCCCATGCCAGCACCGAGGGCGTGGCCCATCTGCTGCCAGCCTATGCAGGCCGCCTGATGCAGGCGGAGCTCGAGGCGCTGGATGCGGCGCTGGGCAACCCGCAGCGCCCGGTGATGGCAATTGTTGGCGGCGCAAAGGTGTCCACCAAGCTGGAGTTGCTCGGCAATCTGATCAGCAAGGTGAACGTGCTGGTGATCGCCGGCGCAATGGCCAACACCTTTCTTGCCGCCGAGGGGATCGCCATCGGCAAATCGCTGCAGGAGGCCGAGATGCACGGCACCGCGCGCGACGTTCTGGCACAGGCGAAATCATCTGGTTGCGAGCTGATATTGCCGACCGATGCCGTGGTGGCGACGGAGTTTAAGCCGAATCCGCCCACACAAATCGTCCGTGCGGACGCAGTACCCGCCGCGGCCATGATCCTTGACGTTGGTCCAGGAACGGTCGCGCAGCTTGTCGGCAAACTGTCCGGGGTCAAGACGCTGGTCTGGAACGGGCCGCTCGGCGCCTTCGAAACCCCGCCATTCGATGCCGCCACCACCGCATTCGCCAAAGCCGTCGCTGCGGCAACGAAATCTGGCGCGCTACGTAGCGTTGCCGGCGGGGGCGACACCGTCTCCGCCCTGCGCCACGCCGGTGTCATCGATGCGATGAGCTATGTCTCCACCGCGGGCGGTGCCTTCCTGGAATGGTTGGAAGGCAAGAGCCTTCCGGGTGTTGCCGCGCTCAACCTCTGACGGACGGTCTCTACGGCACCAATTGCGACGGCTTGATGGTGAAATCCTGCGGCAGGTCGCTCGCCTGCCATCCTCCGCCCAACGCCTGAATCAACGTGACACTCGCCACCAATCGCGATTGTTGAATCACCAGCGCGGTCTCTTCGTCGCTTAGCAGCAATGCCTGCTCGACAACGACAGAGGTGTACGCCGTCGTGCCAGCGCGATACGCGTTCAGTGCGACTTCTACCGCGCGCCGGGTCGATGCGACCGCCTGCGTTTCAACTGCCGCCTGCTGCTCCAGCACGCGCAGCGCCACCAGCTCATCCTCGACCTGCTGGAACGCCGTCAGCACTGTCTGGCGATAGGTCGCGACCGATTGGTCGTATGTCGCGCGTGCCGCCTCAACCGCAGCGGTGCGCGCACCGGCATCGAACACTGTTTCTGCCGCTGACGCGCCGAGTGACCAAACACTGCTCGCGGTGGTGAAGAGCTGGGACAAGGGATTGCCAGCGAATCCCCCAAGCGCTGTCAGCGAAATGTCCGGATAGTACGCCGACACCGCGACGCCAATCAGGGCATTTTCCTGCTGCATCGCTCGTTCGGCCGCGGCGATATCGGGTCGCCGCTCGAGCAGGGCGGAAGGGACACCAGTTGGCATCACCGGCACGGCTCGCGCCAGCGTGGCCACCGGGATGGTCAGGTCGGCAGGGGGATGCCCGGTCAGTATCGCGATCGCGTGTTCGAACTGACCCCGTTGCACGCCCACCGCGACAAGCTGCGCCTGCGTGCTCTGCAACTGCGCCAGTGCGGTGACGTAATCCGAGCTTGACGCCGTGCCGGCGTGATATTGGTTTTCCGTAATGGTGAGTGAGCGCTGGTATTCCGCCACTGTCTGCGTCAGCAGTTGTTGCAGCGAATCCTCGTAGTGCAGATTGATGTAGGCAGTCGCCAGCGTGCCCTGCGCCGACAGCAACGCATTCGCCAGATCGGCTGCGCTGACCTGCGCTGCCGCCACATTGCTCTCGACCTGGCGGCGGATTTTGCCCCAGAAATCCGGTGTCCAAGACGCGCTGCCTTCGACGGTGTAGTCGGTGCGTGGACCGCCAAGTGCGCTACCGGCCGACGACACGCCGCCGCCAGACCGGCTGCGTGTCGCACTCGACGTCAGGCCCAATGTCGGGAACAATCCGGCCTGCGTCTCCCGCACCAGAGCCGTTGCGGCTCGATAGGCGGCCTCAAAGGATTTGACATTCTGGTTGGAGATCGCGACCTCGCGTTCCAATCGGTCCAGCTCCGGATCGCGGTAGATCGACCACCACGCGCCGCGGTCAGTGCCGTCACTCGGCGTGGCGGGTTTCCAACCGGCCAGCTCTTTGTAGGCAACTGGCACCGGCGCGTCCGGACGTTTGTAGTCCGGGCCGACCGTGCAAGCCGTGAGCCAGAGGGCGGTCAGCAGCGCGGGACGGGGTCTCATTCTGCCGCCCCCGATAGGAGCGGGAAGGCGCGATGCCAACGCCGCAAAGCCGCGAGACGTAGGCGGTCGAGATACAGATACAAGACCGGTGTCGTGTACAGCGTCAGCACCTGGCTGACGATCAGCCCACCCACAATTGCGATACCCAACGGCCGGCGCAGCTCCGCACCGCTGCCGAAGCTGAGCGCCAGCGGCATCGCCCCGAGTATTGCCGCCATTGTCGTCATCATGATGGGCCGGAATCGTTTCATACACGCCTCGAAAATCGCGTCGCGAGGCGCGAGGTGATGTGTGCGCTCTGCCTCCAGCGCAAAGTCGATCATCAGGATCGCATTCTTCTTCACAATGCCGATCAGCAGAATCACGCCGATCAGCGCGATAATGCTGAACTCGGTGTGGAACAGCAGCAGTGCCAGAGAGGCACCGATACCGGCCGACGGCAATGTCGACAGGATAGTGATCGGATGGATCAGGCTCTCATACAGGATGCCCAGCACAAGATAGATCGCGATCAGCGCCGCCAGCACCAGCATAGGCTCACTGGCCAGCGATGCCTGGAACACCTGTGCCGTACCCTGGAAGCTGCCATGGATGCTGGCCGGCATGTTGATATCTCGTACCGCTTGGTCGATGGCAGCAGTAGCATCGCTGAGCGATTTCCCGGGCGCGAGATTGAAGGAGATCGTCGAGGCGACAAATAATCCCTGGTGATTGACCGCTAGGGGTGTATTTCCGGGGCCGTAATGGGTGAACGTTGACAAAGGCACCATTGTTTCCTGACTGGTGCTGACCGCGGCGCCGGACGATGCACTGCCCTTGCCGGTGTTCGCCAGCGCGTTGGTCGCGGCATTGCGCACCGAGCTGCTGGCGATGCTGGCCGCCGTGTTCGCCGTCGTCGCATTGGAGACAGTGCCGACAATGGCGTTGGTCGTCTCGCTTCCATTCGCCGGGCCGCCCGTGGTGCTGACGTAGATCTGCTTCAGCATATCGGGGCTCTGCCAGTACTGCGGCGCTACCTCCATCACCACGTGGTATTGGTTCTGCGCTTTGTAGATGGTCGAAACCTGACGCTGACCAAACGCGTCATACAATGTATTGTCGATCTGGCTGGTCGTCAGGCCCAGCCGGCTGGCGGTGGCACGATCGATCACCAGGTCCGTCTCCAATCCCTTTTGCTGCTGGTCCGAATTCACATCGACCAGCACTGGATTGTGTTGCAGTGCCGTTTCGAGCTTGGGCGCCCATTCGTAGACCAGTGCCGTCGAATCACCCTGCAGCGTGTATTGGTACAGCGCATTGCTCTGCCGCCCACCCACGTTCACATCGGAGAGCGGCTGCAAGAACAGGCGCGCGCCCGGCACGACCGACAGTGCCCGACGGAGCTGTTCCATCACCACATCCATGGAAGGACGTTGCCCCAACGGCTTCAACGCGACGAACACCGAGCCGGTATTGGTGCCGCCAAAGCCACCCTGGCCGGTGAACCCGACGACATCTGCCACGGCTGGATTGTGCTGCACGATGGCGACCATGTCGTGCAGCTTCTTCTGCATCGACTGGAATGACGTGCTTTGGTCGGCCTGCAACCCACCGATCAGGCGCCCTGTATCCTCGGTCGGAATGAATCCCTTCGGAATAATGATGAAGAGTGCGACGTTGAGGCCGACGCACAACACCAATACAAGCATGATCATGATGCCGTGCCGCAGCGACCAACTCAAGGTCTTCTCGTACAGCGACAGCGCCCGATCGAACAGGCTGCGACGACGAGGACCCGCGGGACGGGCGCGCAGGAATAATCCGCACAGCATTGGCACAGTGGTCAGCGCGATCACCAGCGAAATCACGATCGTCAGTGACAAGGTCATTGCGAATTCGCGGAACAGGCGTCCGACGATGCCGCCCATCAGAAGGATAGGAATAAACACCGCGATCAGTGACACACTGATCGAGACCACGGTGAAGCCCACCTCGCGTGCGCCGACCAGCGCCGCTTGCATCCGTGGCATGCCGGCTTCGATGTGGCGCTCGATGTTCTCCAGCACCACGATTGCGTCGTCCACGACGAAGCCAGTGGCGATGGTCAGTGCCATCAGCGACAGATTGTCCAGACTGTAGTTCATCAGATACATCGCGCCGAATGTGCCGATGATCGAGACCGGCACGGCGACGCTGGGGATCAACGTGGCGCGCCAATCGCGCAGGAACAGGTAGACGACCAGTGTCACCAGCCCGACCGCAATCAGCAGGGTCGTTTCGGTATCGTGCAACGCGGAGCGGATGGTTGTGGTGCGATCCGAGGCAATGGCGAACTGCACATCACTGGGCAATGCTGCGATCAGCTCGGGCAGCGCGGCGCGGACGTCATCCACCGTGTCGATGATGTTGGCGCCAGGCTGACGGAACAGCAGCACGATGATCGACGGTGTGCCGTTGAACAGCCCCTCATTCCGGACGTTCTCGACGGAATCGATGACATCCGAGACATCGGCCAATTTCACCGGTGCGCCGTTGCGGTAGGCGATGATCAGCGGTTTATAGGCGGAGGCGGACAGAGCCTGATCGTTGGTATAGATCTGGAAATGCTGGCTGCCCTGCTCGATCGCGCCCTTCGGGCTGTTGGCGTTGGCCGAGGCCAGCGCCGCGCGCACATCCTCCAACCCGATGCCGTATTTGAACAGTGCCTGAGGGCTCAACTCCACGCGGACCGCGGGCAGCGCCGCACCGCCGATGAGCACCTGACCGATACCCTTGATCTGCGATAGGCGTTGTCCCAGCACGTTGCTGGCGGCGTCATAGACCTGCCCGCGGGTCAGCGTCTTCGATGACAATGCCATGATCAGCACCGGCGCATCGGCCGGATTGACCTTGCGATAGGTTGGGTTGCTGCGCAGGCTGGTCGGCAGGTCTGCGCGTGCCGCCACAATCGCCGCCTGCACGTCGCGTGCCGCGCCGTTGATGTCGCGGTTCAGGCTGAACTGCAGCACGATGCGGGTCTGGCCAACGGAGCTGGTGGAGGTCATCTGCGTCACGTCGGCAATCTGGCCCAGGTGACGTTCCAGCGGTTCGGCGACCGAGGTCGCAACCGTATCCGGGCTGGCGCCCGGCAACTGCGCCTGCACGACGATGGTCGGGAAATCGACTTGCGGCAGCGGCGCCACGGGCAGCCTTAAATAGGCGAAGAACCCGGCGAGGGCGATGCCGATTGTCAACAGCGTGGTCGCGACCGGGCGCGCAATAAACGGGGCCGAGATATTCACGGCGCCAACCCGTCATCAGCGAGCTGTCCGCCTTCGCGTCGGCCGCGCACGCGCGTTACCAGCCGATCGAACATCAGATAGATGACAGGCGTGGTGAACAACGTCAGCACCTGGCTGAAGATCAATCCCCCGACGATCGCCACGCCCAACGGGCGGCGCAGTTCGGAGCCAGTGCCTTGGCCGAGCATCAGGGGCAAGGCGCCCAACAGCGCGGCCATGGTCGTCATCATGATCGGACGGAAGCGCAGCAAGCACGCCTGGTGAATCGCCTCGCGCGGCGGTTTGCCTTCGTCACGCTCAGCGGCGATCGCGAAGTCGATCATCATGATCGCGTTCTTCTTCACGATGCCGATCAGCAGGATGATGCCGATGATCGAGATCACGTCGATATCGTCGCCCGCCAGCAGCAGTGCGACCAATGCACCGACACCCGCAGATGGCAGCGTGGAAAGGATGGTCAACGGGTGGATGAAACTCTCGTACAGGACGCCAAGCACGATGTACACAGTGACGATCGCGGCCAGCACCAGAAACAGCTCGTTGCCGAGCGAGGTTTCCAGTGCTGCCGCGGCACCCTGGAATGCAGTGATGAAGCTGTTGGGTAGATGGATGTCTTGCTCCGCTTGGCGCACGGCTGTCACCGCCGCGCCAAGGGAAACGCCAGGCGCGGTGTCGAATGAAATCGTCGTGGCCGGGAACTGGCCCAAATGACTAATCGCCAGCGGTCCCGCCTGCTGCTCGACATGCACGATCGCCGACAGCGGCACCTGCCCGGTGGTGGTGAGGGAGGTGGGCAGATATATCGCATTCAATCCTGCCAGCGAATCCTGCTGGCGCGGTGCGGCCTCCATGATCACGCGATATTGGTTCGATTGCGTGTAGATCGTGGAGATGATGCGCTGCCCGAACAGGTCGTACAAGGCATTGTCAACCGTTGCCGGTGTGATCCCAAAGCGCGCGGCCGTGGAACGATCAATCACCAGGTTGACGGTCAATCCCTGCTGTTCAAGGTCGCTTGCCACGTTGCTCAGCGCGGGTGCCTCACGCAACTGATCCACCAGCTTGGGCACCCAGGTGTCGAACGCCGACAGGTTCGGGTTTTCCAGCACGAACTGGTACTGCGTGCGGCTGATGGCGGCGTCGATTGTCAGGTCCTGCACGGGCTGCAGATACAGCGTGACGCCCGGGACATTCGCGACCTCCTGCTGCAGCCGGCGGATGATCCCGGTCGCGTTCAATGTGCGATCATCGCGCGGGCGCAGGTTGATCAGGTAGCGCCCGGTGTTCAGCGTCACGTTGGTGCCATCGACACCAATGAACGATGTCAGGCTGACCACATCCGGATCCTTCAGGATCGCCGCCGCCAGTGTCTCTTGCCGCTCGCTCATCGTCGCGAACGAACTGGACTGTGCGGCGACCGAGATCCCCTGGATCACCCCGGTGTCTTGCACCGGGAAGAAGCCTTTCGGCGCGACGACGTAGAGCGCCACCGTCACCACCAGTGTGACCAGAGCGACGAGCAATGTCAGTGGCTGGTGATCCAGCACGACATTCAGCGCACGGTCATAGTGATGGATCACCCAGTTGAACCCGCGCTCAGCGGCAAGATCAAACCGATTGCGCTCGGCGTCCGGACGGTGCCGCACGATCCGCGCACACATCATCGGCACCAGCGTCAGCGACACGACCGCGGAGATGACGATTGTCACGGACAGCGTGATGGCGAATTCGTGGAACAGCCGCCCCACGACGTCGCCCATGAACAGCAGTGGAATCAGCACCGCGATCAGCGAGACCGTCAGCGAAATGATGGTGAAGCCGATCTGCCCAGCGCCTTTCATCGCAGCCGCCATTGGGCTCTCGCCCTCTTCGATATGGCGGGCGATGTTCTCGATCATCACGATCGCATCATCCACCACGAAGCCGGTGGAGATGGTCAGTGCCATCAGCGACAAATTGTCCAGGCTGAACCCGAGCAGATACATCACCCCAAAGGTACCGACCAGGGACAACGGCACCGAGAGGCTCGGGATAATGGTCGCCGGCAGATTGCGCAGGAACAGGTAGATCACCGCGACCACCAATGCGATCGCCAGTCCAAGCTCGAACTCCACATCGGTGACGGAGGCGCGGATCGTGGTGGTGCGATCGGTCAGCACATTGACGTCCAGGGCCGGCGGCAGCCCCACCTGCAACTGCGGCAGCAGGCGTTTGATGTTGTCCACCACGTCGATGACGTTGGCGCCCGGTTGGCGCTGGACATTCAGGATCACTGCCGGTGTGGTGTTGGCCCAGGCTGCGAGCTTGGTGTTCTCCGCGCCTTGGACCACCGTTGCCACGTCACGCAGATACACGGGCGCACCGTTACGGTAGGCGATCACCAGATCGGCATACTGCTGTGCGCTGCTGATCTGGTCATTGGCATTGATGGAGGTCGCCTGGGCCGGGCCATCGAACCCGCCCTTCGGGATATTGACGTTGGCGTTGCCGAGCGTGGTGCGCAGATCGTCGATATTGAGGCCATTCGCTGCCATCGCCCGCGGATTGATCTGGACACGCACAGCCGGCCGCTGCCCACCGCCAATGCTCACCAGCCCCACGCCAGGCTGCTGCGAGATCCGCTGCGCCAGTCGTGTTTCGCCAATCTCCTCGACCTGCGTGAGAGGCAGTGTCTTCGACGTCAGTGACAAGGTCAGGATCGGCGCGTCCGCTGGATTGACCTTGGCGTAGATGGGCGGTGCCGGCAGGTCAGAAGGCAGCAGATTGCCCGCCGCGTTGATCGCCGCCTGCACTTGCTGCTCTGCCACGTCCAGACTGATATCGAGCCCAAACTGAAGGGTGATGACGGAGGCCCCGGCCGAACTCGTGGAGAACATCTGGTTCAGGCTCGGCATCTGGCCGAACTGCACCTCAAGCGGGGCGGTGACCGATGATGTCATCACCTCCGGGCTGGCACCTGGATAGAAGGTCTGTACCTGGATCGTCGGGTAATCCACCTCGGGTAGCGCCGAGACCGGCAGGAACAGGAAGCCCACCATCCCGGCCAACAGGATCGCTGCCATCAGCAGGGATGTGCCGACCGGACGCTCGATAAAGATGCGCGACGGGTTCATGGTGGCGCCAGGGCACGGCGTATCATTTGGCCGGCGGTGCGGCGTGTTGTCCGGTCGGCGCGGCTGATCCCTTCGCAGCCGGCACGGTCACCTTGGCGCCATCACGCAGCCGGTCCGTTCCGTCGGTCACCACACGCTCGCCAGGCGTTAGACCCGAAATCACCTGTTCCAACGGCCCATCGGTAGGGCCCACTTTGATCGGCTTCACCGAGACCGTGTTATTGGCGTTGATGACATACACGAATGCGCCGGGCGCACCCTGCTGTACGGCGGCCACCGGCACGCGTGTCACATTGTGCAGTGTGTCAACCAGCAATCGCGCGTTGACAAATTGGCTTGGGAACAGAACATTCTTTGGATTGTCAAAGCTGGCACGCATGTTGATCGTGCCAGTAGTGGTATTGATCTGGTTATCCACCGCAATCACCTGGCCCGATGCCAACTTCGTGGAATTGGTGCGATCGTAGGCATCAACTGACAGTGTCGCCCCGGTGCCCAGCCGTTGCATGATGTCCGGCAGATTGTCCTGCGCCACCGTGAAGATCACCGAGATCGGATCCAACTGGGTTACGATCACGATGCCGGTGGTGTCCGAGGTCTGCACGTAGTTGCCCGGATCGACTTGCCGCAAACCCACGCGGCCGGTCACCGGCGAGACGATGTGGCAATACGCGATATTCAGCTTGTCGTTGTCGATGACACCCTGATCGGCCTTCACCGTGCCTTGGAATTGCTGGACCAAATACCGCTGATCGGAGACCTGTTGCTGCGCGATCGAGTCCTGGCGGCCCAGCGTTTCGAACCGCTTCAGATCGGACTGTGCCTGGTCGAGCAGCCCCTGATCATGGGCAAGCTGCCCCTGATCCTTCTCCAGAGCGACCTGGTACGGACGGTCATCCACCTGGGCCAGGAAGTCGCCTTTCTTGACCAGTTGGCCTTCCTGGAAGCCTTCCGACATCAACTGCCCGCCGATCTGCGTCTTGACGGTCACGTTGGCCAGTGACGTGACCGTGCCCAGCTCGTTCAGCACCACCCGGATGTCGCCCTGATCGACGCTCGCCGCGCCAACCGGCTGCGGGGGGGTGCCCCCCGCGCCACCCTTTGCCGCCGGCTGCGGTGCTTGGCGGGCATGGTACAGAACCTCGCCGCCAATCCCCACGACCAGCAGCAGAAGCACCAGCCACAACCAGCGCCGTCGCGGCGCTGGGCGCGACAGCGGGAGAGTCTCGGTCTTGGTCCGGTCCACGCGCTCGTCCATCCGTGACGGGCCTGCTCCGCGGTTGGCGCCGGACGACCGGCGGCGAATACCTGATGAAACACCTAGGGTCGGCATTACGGCAACCGCAAGGCGGTTTTTGCCACATGGCTGCCTCGCTCACCCTTTGTTACACTCTCCCGAAACGAGACGGAGCACGGTGATGCGCGTCCTGGTGTTGGGCGGAGGCGTGGTCGGCGTCACCACGGCCTATCGGTTGCAACGCGACGGTCACGAGGTTGTGCTGGTGGAGCGGCTGGCCGATGTGGCCAGCGATACCAGTGCCGGCAACGCCGGGATGATTGCCCCCGGCCACTCCTTTGTGTGGTCATCGCCGCGCGCGCCCTGGATCCTGCTGAAGTCGCTGGTGCTGAAGGACCAGGCGCTGCGATTCAAGCCGTCGCTCGACCCGCGCCTGTGGACCTGGTGCTGGCAGTTCCTGATGCAGTGCACATCGGCCCACGCCCGCGCGAACACACTGCGCAAGCACCAGATCGCGGTGTATTCGCAACGTGTGTTGCAGCAGACGCTGGCCGACGACGCGGTCGCTTACGACCGCAACACGCGTGGCATCCTGTATTTCTATCGCGATGCCGCCGCGCTGGGGGCGGGCGTCGCGCATATGCAACTCCTGGCCGAGGACGGCCAGCGGATCGAGGTGCTGGATCGCGCCCAGGTCCTCGCGCAGGAGCCAGCGCTGGCGGCATCGGGCGACAAGATCGCCGGCGGGATCCTGTGCCCGACCGACGAGACTGGTGATTGCGCGATGTTCACGCGCGGGCTGGCCGCGCTATGCCGCGACCGCGGCGTTGCGATCCGGACCGGCGTGACCGTGCAGGCGATCGAAACCGCGGGTGATGCGGTGACCGGCGTGCGCACCAGTGCGGGGGTGTTGACCGCGGATGCCTATGTGCTGGCATTAGGCTGTCAGAGTCCGTTCCTGTCACGCCCGATTGGCGTCGATCTGCCGATCCACCCGATCAAGGGCTATTCGATGACGATGCCGATCGGTCACCATCGCGCACCGCCGACGATGGCGGTGCTGGACGAACACAACCTCGTGGCGGTCTCGCGGTTTGGCGACCGTATTCGGGTCACGGCCACGGCCGAGTTTGCTGGCTACGACACGCGCCACAAACCGGCGGACTTCGCGCATATGACCAGCGTGGTGCGGGAGCTGTACCCGGACGGTGCTGACTACGCGCGCGCCGAAATGTGGGCGGGGTTGCGGCCGATGACGCCGGATAACCTGCCGATCATTGGCCGCAAGCGGCATCGGAACTTGTGGTACAATACCGGGCACGGCCATATTGGCTGGACGATGTCACACGGCTCGGCGCGGTTGGTGGCCGATTTGATTGCCGGCCGCACGACGGAGATTCCCGTTGAAGGACTGGCCTGAGGGGAGGCGAATATGGACATGCCGATGGTCGATCTGGGCGTGCTGCCCTGCGAACTGGATGGCGGCATCGCATATCGCGCCGCGATTGGTCTGCTGGTGCTGGCGACGGATCAGACCATGGAATACGAATTCCGCCGCCTGGTTCAGCAGGACGGTGTCGCGCTGTATGAGTCCCGCCTGTGGAACGACAATGATGTGACGCCGGCCACGTTACGCGCGATGCGTGAGCGGATCGCACCGGCAACCGAACTGATCCTCCCAGGTGTGGATCTTGATGTTGTGGCCTTTGGCTGCACATCCGCCAGCATGGAGCTCGGCGAGGACGAGGTGTTCCGCCAGATCCATCGCGCCCGCCCCGCCGTCGCCTGCACGACACCGGTGACCGCGGCATTCGCCGCATTTGAAGCATTGGGCGCGCAGCGGATCGGTGTGCTGACCCCCTACTCGGCCGAGGTGAACGCGGGCGTGCGGGCCTATCTCGACAAACGGGGTGCCACGGTCGCGGCGTTCGGCACGTTCAACAAGCAAGACGATCGTGATGCCGCGCGCATTGCGCCTGCATCAATCGCGGATGGTATCCGCACCCTGGCCCACAGCACGTTGCTGGATGCCATCTTCGTTTCCTGCACCAGCTTGCGGCTAAGCGAAATCGTTTCGGACGTGGAGAAAGATATCGGTATCCCCGTTACGTCCTCTGATCACGCCATGGCTTGGCACTGCCTACGGCTGGCGGGCGTGAAGGATGTCGTGCCGGACGCAGGGAGTTTGTTCCGGTACTGAGGCACGTGGAGCATTACCCCAGATAGGCCCGCTTCACGCGCTCGTCGTCCAACAGAGCCTTTCCTGGACCGTCCAGCACGATCTTGCCGCTTTCCAGGACGTAGCCGTGGTCGGCGATCGACAGGGCCATCGGCGCATTCTGTTCCACCAACAGAATCGTCACGCCCTGTCCGTTGATGCGCTTGATCGTCTCGAACACCTGTTCGACCAACATCGGTGCGAGACCCATGCTGGGCTCATCCATCAACAGCACGCGCGGCCGTCCCATCAGTGCGCGTGCCGCCGCCAGCATCTGCTGTTCACCACCCGAGAGCGTGCCGGCCAACTGCTTAAGTCGCTCGCGCAGCCGCGGGAACAGCTCCATCATCTGCTCGCGGTCCCTGGCGATTTCGGCGCGATCGTTGCGGGTGAACGCGCCCATTTCCAGATTTTCGGCAATCGTCAGCTTGCCGAACACGCGCCGCCCCTCCGGCACATGGCGCACGCCGATCGCCGCGATGTCATGCGCGCCCAATCCCGCCAATGAGTTGCCGTCGAACCGGATCTCGCCCTGGCGTGGATGCAGCAGTCCGCTGACCGCCCGCAAGGTGGTGGACTTGCCGGCGCCATTGCCGCCAACCAGTGTGACAATCTGCTTGTCCTCAACGCTGACCGAGATGCCCTTCAGCGCCTCGATCTTGTCGTAGAACACGTGGATGTCGTTGATCTCGAGCAACGCCATCGTGTTATGCCGCCGCCTGCTTCGGTTTGCCGAGATACGCCTCGATCACCGCTGGATCCTCCTGCACTTCGGCCGGGCGGCCTTCGGCAATCTTCACCCCGTGGTCCAGCACGCTGACGCGATCAGACATCGCCATCACCACGCGCATCTGATGCTCGATCAGCAGGATGGTGATGCCGAACCGGGTGCGCACCTCGCGGATGAATTCCATCATCTCGCTGGTCTCGGTCGGGTTCATGCCCGCCGTCGGCTCGTCCAGCAGCAACAGCTTCGGCTTGGTCGCCAATGCGCGGCCAATTTCCAGTCGCCGCTGCTCGCCGTAGGCAAGATTGCGCGCCATCATATCCCCGCGGCCGCGCAGACCGACGAACTGCAGCAGTTTCATGGCTTCGTCATGCGCAGCCTTCTCGTCGTCGCGCGTGTGCTTGGTGCCCAGCACCGCGCCCCACCAGGTGGACCGCAGATGCAGGTGCATGCCCACCAGCAGGTTTTCAATCGCGGTGATGTTCCGGAACAGGCGGATGTTCTGATAGGTGCGGCTGATGCCCGCCGCGGCAACACGATCCGGCGTCAGTCCATCGACCCGCGCCCCGGCGAACCACACCTCGCCAGAGGTGGGAATCAGGTTCTGCGTGATGCAGTTGAACACCGTCGTCTTGCCCGCGCCGTTCGGGCCGATCACGGAATGGATGCTGCCCTCGGCAACCTCGAGATCAACGTCTGACAGTGCCACCAGCCCGCCGAAGCGCATGGTGACGGTGCGGCATCGCAGCAGGGGATCGGCCATGCGTCAGTCCCCCTGCACCGGCACGGCATCGCTGCCGGCGTCCAGCGCCAACGTCTCATCGCGGCTGTGCAGTTCGCGTTGCCGCGCCTCGGACGGCCATAGGCCCTCGGGCCGCAGGTGCATCATGATCACCAGCGCCGCGCCGTAGAACAGATACCGATACTCGCCGAACTCACGTAGTAGCTCCGGCAATCCGATCAGCGCGATCGAGCCCAGCACCACGCCCGGCAGGCTGCCCATGCCACCGACGATGATCAGCGCCAGAACGTTGATCGAGATCAGCAACTGGAAGCTGGACGGATAGACCGAGGTCAGCATGGTGGCGAAGATCGAGCCCGCCAGTCCGGCGAACGCCGCACCCAGCCCGTAGGCCAGCAGCTTGCTGCGCACCAGGTTGATGCCCAGCGCCTGTGCCACGTCCTCATCGTCGCGCAACGCCATCCAGGCGCGACCCAGGCGGGAATTCTCCAATCGCCACGCCACGAATGCCGCGACGGCGGAGCACACCAGTGTCAGATAGAACAGCGAGACGGGACTACCGAGCTGGAAACTGCCAATGGAAGGCTTCGGAATTTGTAACACGCCCTGTGCGCCACCCAGCAGTGGCGCGGCAAAATCCGACATCACCAGCACGCGCACGATCTCGCCCAGGCCCATCGTGGCAACCGCCAGATAGTCACCGCGGATGCCCAGCACCGGCAGGCCGAACAGGACGCCAATGCAGACCGACAGCAGCACCGCGACAGGCATTGCGCCCCAGTAAGGGAGATGCATCAACGCGTGTGGGCTGTCGGCCGTCAGCAGCGCGGTGGTGTAGGCGCCCACCGCGAAGAACGCGACGAAGCCCAGATCGAGCAGACCCGCCAGGCCGACCTCAAGATTGAGGCCCATGCCCATCAGGATATACAGGCCCACCAGCATCAACACCTGGCCGATGTAAGATCCCGCGACGGCCGGCAAAACCACCAGCACCGCCAGTGCAACACCGGCCCAGATGAACCGTTCGCGCTTTGGGTTGGGCACGGGGTTCCGAATCAGGTTGCGTGCGCGCAATTGCCGCGCGACCACACCGCACGCCACACCAATCGCGAACAGGATGATGGCGCCCTGTGCGGTCAGCCCTTCCCAGGTGTACAGCAGATCCTGGATGTCGGTCACGATCCCCTGGTACTGCTGCAGCATCAGTTGGATCAGTTCCTGGAACACACCCGCGACCAGCACGGTAACCGCGCCGGGGATCAGAGGCCGCGTGTAGGACGCAGGGATCAGCCGCAGTCCCGCGCCCAACAGTCCGGCCAACGTCGCGCCGCCCACCAGGATCATCACGCCGAGCGACGGCCCCTGGCTCAGCGTCAACATGTCGAGCAGGTCGGGGGACAGCGCGATGAAGATCGACTGCAATGGCACGAACGCGATCGCCAGCGTCAGCAAGGCAATTGGCACGCCAGACGCTACCCCCGCGAGCGCACCCATGGTCAGATGACCGCGTCCGCCCAGCCCGGTTTCCACACGCGCCGCGGCCATGCCACCGGCGCCGATCCCGAGCACCACCAGGATCGCCTGACCCAGGCTGAGCGTATCGACCACGATCCAACGCTTGTGCAGCATCAGCAGCACACCGACGACCGACAGGTGCACGGCGACCGCACCGAACGCCAGCCCGATGGCCAGCGCGCGCAGCCAAGGGGCGCGATGCGTGCTCATGCCCGCTTCTTCGCCAGTTTCTCGCCCAGCAATCCCTGCGGGCGGAAGATCAGCACCATGATCAGCAGTGTGAACGCGATCATGTCACGCAACTGATACGGAGCCGGAATGCCCAGCCCATCTAGGAACAGGGTCGGCCCGACCGATTCGACCAGGCCGAGGAACAGGCCGCCCAGCATGGCACCGGGAATGTTGCCGATCCCACCCAACACGGCGGCGCCAAACGCCTTCACGCCAGGTGTGAAGCCCATGAAGAAATACACCTGCTTGTAGACGAAGGCGTAGAACACGCCGGAGATGCCGGCCATCGCCCCCCCCAACGCGAAGGTGAACACCACCACCTTGTTGACGTCGATGCCCATCAAGGCCGCGGCCTCGCCATCCTCGGACACCGCGCGCATGGCGATGCCCATTTTCGTGCGTTGCACGATCAGGTACAGCGCGGTCATGAACACAACGGCGAGTCCCATCACCAGCAGGTTCACGCTGAGCACCTTGAAGCCGAACACGTCCACTGTGATGCTCTGCCAGGTCGGCGACGGGTATGATTTCACCGCCGAACCGAACATGCCGCGGAAGGTCTGTTCCAGGAAGAACGATACGCCGATTGCGCAGATCAGCGGAGCCAGGCCCGTCACGCGGCGAAATGGGCGATAGGCGATGCGCTCGGTCAGCAGCGCGATCGAGGTTGAGGTCAGTATTGCAACGAGCAGGATCGTGCCCATCCCCAACACGGGATGGTTCTCCAGGAAACCCGATCGCTCCAGCGGCGTGGCGACAAAATAGCCCGCAAAAGCGCCGCACATGACGAAATCGCCGTGCGCGAAATTGATCATGCGCAACACGCCGTAGACCATCGTGTAGCCCAATGCGATCTGTGCGTAGATCGCCCCGAGGGTCAGGCCGAAGACGACGAAATCAACCCACTGGGCGGCGTCGTAGCGGTTCTTCACCAACGTGCCGACTGTCCCGGCCACGACCACCAACACCACCAAAATGCGCAACGCGGCAAGCACGATGTCGACCGCGTTCAACCGGCCCAGCCATATCAACCATGCGGCGCGCTGCGGGGCGCGCTGGGTGAGGGCCTGGCTCATTCAGACGATATCCCTTCCGGCCTGGTGTCCAGGGTGAAACACAGCCAGTCCGTGCCGGTCGCGTCTCGCTGCGTCGAATCGTGCGTCACCCGGTTTCATCTTGCGATCCCACATCATGCCACCTCGCCGCGCAACCGGGTGCCTGGCACCTGATGGGAGCGGTGAAATAGCGTGCGAAATGTCATGCGATCCACCAACACGCACCGGGACATGGCGCCGCCATGTCCCGGTGCGTGGCACGGTCGATCCGGCGATTACGGCCAGACCTTCTTCGGGTTCTTGCCCATCGAGAACGTCTTCGGATCGGCCGAGACGAACTCATAGACCGCCGGCTTGAACTTGGCGCACTGGCCGTGCGTGTCACAGCCGATCGGCCCACTCAGGCCGTCAAACTTCTCTGCGAACAGCGCGTCGTGGAACGCTTTCTTGCCGATGTAGAGATTGTCGTCCTTGTCGGTCTTGCCCACCTTGACGATGGCCTTGATCGCCATCTCCGCGGCGTCATAGGCGTTGGCATGATAGCCGGAGATCGGTGCCTCGCCATAGACCTTCTTGTACTCCTCGACAAACTTCGGATAACCCTTGCCCATCGTGTCGATCGAAACGTCGGGGTAGCAGATGTGGAAGCCCACCACTGACGGACCAGCCGCCTCGATGAACTCCGCCGCCGCCAACGAGCCGCCGCCCACCAGAGTGGTGTGCTCGAGGCCCGGGATTTCCTTCGACTGGCGCAGCAACTGCGCCGCGGCGGCGACGAAGATCGGCATGTAGATCACGTCCGGCTTTTCAGCCGCGATTTTGGTCAGTACGGGATGCATATCGACATCCGTCGGCGCGATTGCTTCCGTTGAGAGCACCTTGCCGCCCATCGCTGCGAAGTTTTTCGTCATCACGGCGGCGAGCTGCTGCGCATATGGGCTGCCGTCATGAACGGCGACGACGGTCTTCGCCTTCATCACAGTGAACACATATTTCGCGTCCGACGCGCCCTGATCGATATCGCTCGCGATCGTGCGGCCGAACCCGTCATATTGCGCCCCGCGGTCCGGCGCGGTCAGCGCAGGCGCCGAGCACGCGTTGCAGATGTTGGTGATGCCTTGCTGCCAGAGGATCGGCGCGGCCGGTGTCGCGGCGCTGGAGCAAGCCCCCCCGAGTACAACGAAGATCTGCGGGTTGGCGGCGAGCTTGGTTGCCGCCGTCTGGCCACCTTCAGCGCTGCACTGATCATCCTCGACCGTGAGCCTGACGCCATGGCCTAGAATCTTGCCGCCGAAATCCTTGAAGGCGAGTTCGGCGCCGCGCTTGGAATCGATGCCCATCGCGGTGTCAGCGCCGGATATCACCCAATAGGCACCGATCGTGATCGGGGCCCCTTTCGGAATCTTAACGACCCCAAGATCATCGGTCACCGGCCCCAGCGTCTGCGCCGCGTGAACGGCATGCCCGCCGAGTGTGATAGCCACCACGGCGGCCAAGGCGGCCAGCCCACGGTACGTCCTCGCAAGTATCGTCCCCAAGACCACCCTCCATCGATTGCGCGTGGACCAACCACGCAAGACCCATGCCGCAGCCTCTTCAATGTGCCGCGAGCATAGCAAGTCTGCGGTGCGCGCATGACCAGAGTCAACAACTCACGCGGATTTGTCGTGCGAATCCAACGAGGGGAGGGCCCGGCTGCCACACCCTGCAACGCGCGTACGTCGAACCGGCCGGGACGCGTTGCCACGCCCCGGCCGGATGACGCTACGCCGCGCGAACTACGGCCAGATCTTCTTCGGGTTTTGGCCAATCCCAAAGGTTTTCGGATCTGCCGAGTTGAACTCCAGCACGGACGGCTTGAATTCCGAGCACTCGCCGTACTTGTCGCAGGCGATCGGGCCGCTGATGCCGGCGAACTTGATCGAGAACACGGCGTCGCGGAACGCCTTCTTGCCGACGTAGAGGTTCCCGTCCTTGTCCGGCTTGGCCACTTTCTCGAGCGCCTTGATCGCCAGCATCGCGCCGTCATACGCATTGGCGTGATAGCCGGAAATCGGCGCCTCACCGAACTTCTTCTTGTACTCGTCGACGAACTTCGGATACCCCTTGCCCATCGCGTCCGGCGACACATCGGGATAGCCGATGATGAAACCCACGACCGCGGGGCCTGCCGCTTCGATGAAGTCAGCCGACAGCAGCGAACCGCCGCCCATCAGCTTGGTGTGCTCCAGGCCGGGGGTCTCCTTCGCCTGGCGCAGGATCTGTGCCGCCGCCGCGGTGAACACAGGGAAGTAGACAATGTCCGGCTTCTCACTGGCGATGCGGGTCAGCAGCGGATGCATGTCCACATCGGTCGGCGCGATGGCCTCTTGCGACAATACCTTGCCGCCCAAGGCCTTGAAGTTGTCCGCCATCACCTGCTGAAGCTGCTGCGCATATGGGCTGCCGTCATGGATGGTGACGACCGTCTTTGCTTTCAGCACCTTCGCGACATACGTGGCGTCCGCCTTGCCCTGTTCGCTGTCGCTGAACACGGTACGGGCGAAGCCATCATACTCAGGCTTGCGGCTGGGGTCCGTCAGCGACGGTGCCGTGCAGGCCGTGCAAATGTTGGTGATACCGGCCTGCCAAAGGATCGGCGCACCGGGCGTGGCGACCGAGGAGCATGCCGGACCCAGCACCACAAAGAGCTGTGGGTTGGAGGCGAGCTTGGTCGCGGCGGTCTGCCCGCCCTCGGCGCTGCACTGGTCATCTTCCGTGTCGAGCTTCAGCGGGTGGCCCATGAATTTGCCACCGACGTCCTGAAACGCAATCTCGACACCACGCTGCTCATCCACACCCAGCGCCGTATCGGGACCGGAAATAACCCACATCCCACCGAGCTGGATCGGTGCCCCCTTCGGAATCTTCACCACACCGATCGGATCCGTGACCGGACCGAGTGTCTGTGCGGCGTGCACGACGTGGGGCGCCATCATGATCATCACCGCGGCAGCCAGGACGGCCAGCACGCGTACGCGTTTCGCGAGCACTGTGCGCAATTTGGTTTCCTCCCCTGCGCGGCGGCCGCCACGCCAAGTCGCGGCAGCGTCTCGTCGATTACACCTGCAGTTCGACGACTCTGAGATGACGCAAGGACCGGAGTCAACCGGTTCTGCTCCAGACCAATCGCATGCCGCCATGGCGACGCGACCACCATCGCCGTTTGGGTTTGGGGGCTGGCCACATCCCTGTTTTGTTCGCCTGGTTGCCGGCCTTCAATGCGCGGTGTTCAGTATGCAAGGCGGCGCCGTGCAAGAGCGTCCGTGCGCGGAGGACGACGATGCAAGACGAACTCATTGCCGCAAGAATCGATCGCCTGCCCTACAGCCGAATGCACTGGCGCATTTTGGCCCTGTTGGCGATCCCGCAGTTCTTCGACAGTGTCGACATCTTCACGTTCCCTTCGGCAGCGCCGGGACTGGTGAAGTTCTGGGGCCTGTCGGTCGATGATGTCGCCCTGATCACCTCCGCGGCGTTCTTTGGCATGTTCCTGGGCGCCGCGCTGGGCGGGGCGCTGGCGGATCGGCTCGGGCGCAAGCGTGGGCTGGTGCTGTTTGTGACGCTCGGGGCGGCGGCTTCGGTGCTCACCGCCTTGGCGCAGAGCGTGCCGATGTTGTTCGCCGCGCGGGTATTGACCGGGTTCGGTCTGGCGGGGGGCATCGTGACGACGATGACCTGTGTCGCCGAATTCTTTCCCGCTGAACGGCGTGGCAAGTCGCAGGCGATGGTGATGGTGATCGGCTTGTTCGCGATCCCGATCACCAATTGGATCGCGCGTCTGACGGTTCCGACCGATCCAGACGGCTGGCGTTATGTGTTCGCCTGGGGCGCGGTCGGCTTCATTTTCCTGATCGCCGCGCTATGGCTGCCGGAATCACCGCGCTGGCTGGCGCGCCAGGGTCGCTTCGACGCCGCCGAGACGACGTTGCGCGGGATCGAGGCCGCGGTGGCGCGTGAATTTGGTACGCTGCCGGAACCGCGGCCGGTCAGCCGCCCCAATGTCGCGCGCGCCCCGTGGGCAACGATGTTTGGTCCGGAATATCGCCGCCGCACCATCGTGCTGTGCGTATTGTGGATCCTGCAGACACTGGGCTTCTACGGGTTCGAGGCCTGGGTGCCGACCTTGCTGGTGAAGCATGGCGTCACCCTGACGCACAGCCTGACCTATGTGACGTTGATGAATATCGGCGCGCCAATCGGCGCCTTGCTGGCGTCTTACGTGTCGGATCGGTTCGAGCGCAAACACAGCATCGCATTGGTTGCGACGGCCATCGCTGTGTTCGGGCTGCTGTACGGCATGAGCTTTGTGCCGGCGTTCATCGTGGTGTTCGGCCTGCTCGTTGGCATGCTGATCCAGACCTTTGCGTCGCTCATCTACGCCTATACGCCTGAGCAGTTCCCGACCGACCTGCGCAACAGCGCGACAGGCTTCACCTACAGCCTGGGCCGCCTGGCGAATGTCGCCAACGCGTTTCTCATCGCGGCGATCTTCACGCATATCGGTTATGCCGCGGTGTTCATTTACATCGCCGGTGCATGGCTGGCGACGGCGGCGATTACGCTGGCGTTTGGTCCGCGGACGACCGGGCAGCGACTGGAAGTGCTCAATCCGCTGACCGAGGAGGGCCTGGTCGGTGTCGTGCCGGCGACCGTCGGGCGTCGCATCTCCTAGCCCCGCAATCGGCGGGTCCACCGGGGCCATCGCTCCGGGCACGGCATCTGCCGCCGAAGGATTTGCACGTGGTTGCGAGGTAGCGTCAGATACGACGGGTGGAACGAGGAGTGTATGATGGCGCGGCAGATGATGACCGGACGTTCGGTGTGGCGGGGCGACGAGTTGGCGCGCGCGGGGGACTGGATTTTCTGGTTGGACGCGACGCACAAACGTGAGATCGCTGACGCTCTGGCTCATGTGCATCGTGCGCCGCTGTTTGGGTTCGGCCGGGACGATTTCCCACTGTCCGCGACCACCGACCTGCTGGCGCAGGTGAACACCGAGCTGGAGGACGGGCGTGGCGCGGTGCGGCTGCGCGGCCTGGATGTCGAGCACTATACTGATGACGAGCTGCGCCAGATCTTCTGGGGGCTCGGCCAGCATCTCGGGCGGCCACTGTACCAGAACATGAGCGGCGAAATCATGGGCGAGGTGCGCGACGAAACCCGCGACGAGAAGCCTACCTTCATCGCCTCGGCATCTGGGCAGGTGCAATCCTCACGGGCACGCGCCCGCTCCACCGGGCCGCTGCGCTTCCATACCGATCGCTGTGATATCATCGCGCTGATGTGCGTGCGCAATGGGATTGAGGGGGGTGTGTCGAAGCTGGCCTCGATCCCCACCATTCACAATGAGATGCTGCGGCGTCGACCCGATCTGGTGGAGTTGCTGTTCCAGGATTTCTATCGGTGCCGACCGAAGGACGAGGATGGCGTGTTCGATCAACCCTGGTTCATCCTGCCGGTCTGGGGCGAGCGCGATGGCAAGATCACCAGCCAGTATTCCCGCACCTATGTTGAGCAGGCGCAGGAATTCCCCGAAGTGCCACGGTTGACCGAGGCACAGAACGCGGCGTTGGACCTGCTGGCGGAGGTTGCCGAGGAGACCTGTCTGCATTCGCCGTTCGAACGTGGCGATATCCAGTTGCTCAACAACCATGTGGTCTATCACGGCCGCACGGCCTATGCCGACGACGTCGCCGCCGGCCGGGCGCGTCTGTTGGTCCGGCTGTGGCTGGCCACACCGAATAGTCGCGCGCTGCCGGCGGGGTTCGAGACGTTCTGGGGTGATATCGCACCAGGATCATTGCGCGGTGGCGTACCGCAACGCGACGGCCGGCGCACACCCCCACCGGCAACGCTGCGGCGCGTGGCATGAGACGCTTGGCTCTCGCGCTGCTTGGCGCGTTGTTGCTGGCTGGCTCCGCCCACGCGCAGACTACGGATGTGTACCTGCTGACATGGGGCGGCACGATCCAGCAGATGTTGGAACGCGATGGCTGGAACAAGAAGTTCACCGAGGCGACCGGCTATAACGTGATCCTGGTGCCGAAGGCGACCGGGCCCGAGATCATGGCCACGGCCATCGCGCAGAAGGACCACCCCCAGGTTGATGTGGTGATGTCGGACCATCTGCCGTGGCTTGCCGGTCTGCAACAGGGGCTGTTCGCGCCGCTCGATCCGGCCACCGCGCCCAACATCAACAGTCTCTACCCGGCGGCGAAGATCAGCGACCCCACCACCGGCAAGCTGGTTGGCGTGGTGCCGTATGGCGACATCTTCGGCTTCATCTACAACAAGGATCTGTTCGCCAAGAAGGGTTGGGCGCCACCAACCAAGTGGACGGACCTGGAACGACCGGAATTCAAGGGGCAATTGCTGCTGGCGCCCGGCGATTCGACGTATGGCCTGTACAACGTGGTCATCCAGGCTCGCGCCCATGGCGGTGATGAACACAACATCGACCCGGGTTTCGTCGCGATGAAGAAGATCGCTCCGGGCGTGGTGGATTGGAGCAACACGTACGCGAAGATGGCAGACTTCATCCAATCCGGTGAGGCCTCCGTCGCCGTGTATTCCACCAGCTCCGGCGTCGACATGATCCGCCGCGGCCTTCCGGTGGCGATCACGGTGCCGACGCCCAGCTACATGAGCCCAAGCACGATGGGTGTGATGGCGCATGCCCCTAATCCCGCCGGGGCGGTGGCATTTCTGAACTGGTGGATCAGCCCCGAGGTGCAGAAATACCGTGCGGAGGCCTATAGCAATCCGATCATGAACAAGACGGTGGAGCTGTCGCCAGCGGCCCAGGTGCGCGTGCCGCACGGCGCCGCGCTCGAGCAGCTGACACAGATCGACTACCTGTACGTGCTGGCCCATCGCGCCGAGTGGAGCGAGCGGTTCCAGAAGGACATCACCGGCACCAATTGATGCCAGCGTTCTGATGTCGCTACGCGTCGACGGTTTGCACAAGCGCTTTGGCGCCGTCACCGCGGTGCGCGGCGTCGATCTGGACGTGCCGAGCGGTACGTTCTTCACCCTGCTTGGCCCGTCAGGCTGCGGCAAGACCACGATCTTGCGCGCGGTCGCCGGCATTTACGCGCCTGACCAGGGCCGCGTGCTGCTGGATGGCGAAGATATCACCGCTCGACCGATCCATGCGCGCAACATTGGCCTGGTGTTCCAGAACCACGCGCTGTTCCCGCACATGACAGCGTTCGACAACATCGCCTTCGGCCTGCGCATGCGCGGCGTGTCTCGCGCCGAGCGGCGTGCGCGGGTGGCGGAGGCGCTGGCATTGGTGCGGCTCGAGGGCCTGGGGAGCCGCATGCCGGCCCAGCTCTCCGGCGGCCAGCAGCAGCGCGTGGCGCTGGCGCGGGCACTGGTGGTTCGGCCCAAACTGTTATTGCTGGACGAACCGCTGTCCAACCTTGATGCGCGCCTGCGTGATGAATTGCGCGTGGATTTGCGCGCGTTGCAGCATCGGCTGGGTGTGACGACGGTGCTGGTCACGCACGACATAGAGGAAGCCTTCGTGCTGTCCGACCGGATCGCGGTGCTGCGCGCTGGGCAGATCGATCAGGTTGGGGTGCCGCGCGAGCTGTACCGCATGCCGGTCAATCGGTTTGTTGCCGGATTTGTCGGGCCGGTGAACGAGATTGCGCTGACAACGGTGACTGCGTTGGACGGCGTGGTGTGGGGCACGACCGAGAATGGCGGGCGGCTGCGTCTGCCGAATGAGGCCGCCGCGATGTCCGGCGGCGCGGCCTGGCTGATCGTCCGGCCCGAGCATATCAGCCTGGCACCTGATCCGGTAGCGAACCGGATTGACGCTGTGGTCGAGGACCTGGTCTACGCTGGCGCCGCGACGCGCTGCCGTCTGCGAGCCGGCGGGCTGTCGCTCGCTGCCCAGCTCGATGGCGAGGCGTCCGGACTGACGATCGGTGCCAAAGTGACCGTCGGCTGGCGCGCCGAAGACGGTGTGGTAAGGCAGGATGATTAGGACCCGCGCCTTCAGCACCCACCTGCGCGGCGTTGGCTTCGTGCTGCCGCTGCTGCTGGTCATGCTTGCGGCCTATGTCTGGCCGCTCTGGCAGACGCTGCTGAACGCCCTGCATCCCAACACGCCACAAGGCATCGACACCGCACACTGGACGGCGGCGAATTTCGCGCACCTGTCCGATCCGCTTTACCTTCAGGTTCTCACCCGTACGCTGCGCATCAGCGTGATCGTCTCCGCCATCGCCGGCCTGGCCGCCTATCCCATCGCGCTGCGCCTCACCCGCATGACGCCGCGCTGGCAGCCCTGGGTGATCCTGGCCTTCGTCAGCCCCTTCCTGATCAACACGGTGGTGAAATCATTTGGCTGGAGCCTGCTGCTGCGCGCCAATGGCCTGGTGAACACGGCATTGCAGGCGCTGCACATCACCGACATGCCCCTGCGCCTGATGTTGAACGAGACCGGTGTTATCATCGCGTTGGTACCTGGCCATTTCATGTTCGTGCTGCTGCCGCTGTGGGGGGCGATCGCCGCCATCGATCCCAATCTGGGCTGGGCCGCCGGCACGCTGGGCGCACGACGCTGGCAGGTGTTCCGCCATGTGGTGCTGCCGTTGACCTGGCCGGCTTTGGTCACTGGGCTGGTGATCAATTTCATCATGAACATGACGGCCTTCGCTGCGCCGGCGATCCTGGGGGGCGCGCGCACCCTGGTCGTGTCGGTGCTGGCCTATCAGGTGAATCTGGAACAACTGAACTGGCCGCTGGGCAGTGCGATCGCGGTCGCATTGCTGGCCTTTACACTTGCCCTGGTCGGCGTCGGTCAACGCCTGGCGGTGCGGCGATGACGCGCATTGTCACCGCCGCGATGCTGACCCTGATGCTGGCACCGATCGTGCTGGTGGTGTGGATGTCGTTCACCCCCTTGGCCTATTTCGTGCTGCCGATAACATCCTTTTCGTTGCGGTGGTATCGCGAAGCGCTGTCCTACCCTGGCTTTATCGATGGCTTCATGCTCAGCACGGAACTGGCGGCGATGGCCGCTCTCTTGGCGGTGACCTGCGCCTTTCTGGCCGCCTATGGCCTTGCGCGTTATCCGCTGCCCGGCAAGGCGGCGTTGCTGGCTTTCTTTACCTCGCCGCTTTTGGTGCCCGCTGTGGTGTTCGGCATCGCGGCCCTGCAGTTCGTCAACCACATCGGGTTGTACAACCGGCTGGTCGGATTGGTGCTCGCGCACATGGTCGTGGTGACACCGTACGCGATCCGCACCTTGCACACCGCGCTCGCCGCGGTGCCGGAGGAGATGGAATGGGCCGCCATGGCCTTGGGCGCCCCGCGTCTGCGCATGCTGACGCACATCACCGTCCCGCTGTGCGCTCGCGGCTTGATCACAGCGTTCCTGTTCTGCTTCCTACTGTCATTCTCTGAAGTGACGATGACGATCTTTATGACAGGGCCGGCACTGCAGACACTGCCGATCCGCATTTACAGCTACATGTCGGACCGTATCGATCCGATGGTGGCTGCCGTATCCTCACTGGTGGTGTTCGTGTCGCTGCTGGTGGTGCTCGCGCTCAGTGCCGTTCAGGGCGTGCGGCGGATGATTCGGCCGTAGAGAGGACAAGCGCAGCGCCATCCGCCGTGCCAGTGATGGCGGATGGTGCTGCCCGTATCCGCCCTACTGTGCCATCAACCTGCGCGGCAAATGGTGCGAACACCGCCCCAGTCCGACACAGAAATGATTGACCACGGGTGCCAGCCGGTCGGTCGCCTGTCGTGTCGCCTCATTGGCTTCGGCCAGCCGCGCTGCCGCGGCCCGCGCGCGCGTCACGATACCCGACCAATCCAGTCCGGGCAGCTCTCCATTCCGTAACACGAACCTGCCTCCCACCATGACATCGCGCACCGCCATGCCGTCCTCGGTGTTCACCAGCTGCTGCGCGGCATTGTTCAGCGGCACCAGATTGACGTGGTCGAGGTCCATGAACGCGAAATCCGCCTTGTATCCAACGGCAATCTTCCCGATCGTGTCCCCCATGCCCAGCACCGCTGCACTGCCTTCGGTGGCCAGGCGAATTGCCTCCACCGCACCGATCCATTCCGCCGGTGGCCGGTCGAACACCCGCGAAACGAATGCCGCCAGCCGCATCGCCTCGAACATGTTCTGGTTGTCGGCCGAGGACGATCCATCCGTCCCGACCCCCACCGTGACGCCGTGCGAGAGTGCCCGCCGCATATCGGCGATCCCATTTCCCAGCCGCAGATTGGACCCCGGGTTATGCGCCAAAGCGCCGCCGTGTTTGGCGATCAGTTCCATCTCTGTGTCATCGAGCCAGACCGCATGCGCGCCACTGAATCGCGGCCCCAGCACACCAAGCCGATCCAGATGCGCTGTCAGGGTCATGCCGTAACGGCGTTGTGCGCCCTCGCGCTGCACCGGTGACTCAGCGAGATGCGTCTGTAGTGGCATGCCATATTCGGTCGCCAGATCGCGGCACGCGGACATGAACTCGTCTGAGCAATGCAGCGGGATGGTGGGGGCAATTCCCAATCGCACCCGATCGCTGGCGAACGGCCAACCCCGCGCCGCCTCACGGATCGGTGCCAGGATCGCTTCGGCCGACGCCGTGCGCAGCGTCTCCGCGATCGCCTTCAGCTCGGGTGGGAACGCGTCCAGCAAACCCGGAATTGCCTGATAGAAACTGCGATCCGCGATCATCGGTGCCACGACCGCCCGCATGCCCACATCCGCATAGGCCCGCGCCACGGTGTGCAGCCCGGCCACCGTGGGCGTGGGCAGCGCCGCCGAGAGGTCGTAGCAGGCGGTGCATCCTTTCTTCACCATCTCCACGGCACTCAGCAGCGTCGACAGGTATCGGTCGTCGTCCGTGCGATTGCCATTGATCCACGTGCCGGCGTTCAGCAGCAACTCCAGCGACCAGCGGTCGCCAATCCCCTTGCCCAATCCGCCATGGCCATGCGTGTGCGCGTTGATCAGCCCCGGCATGATCAGCCGGTCGCTGGCATCGATCCGCTCGGCGTCGCCCGTCGCGCTGCCGGGCGGCACGATTGCTGCAATGCTGTCGCCATGCAGCACGATGTCCCGCGGGGCGGTTTCGCCATCCAGCAGCACAAGCCCGCCCGTGATGATGCTGTCCGTCATGACCTGCCCCCCCTTGCCGACACGGTGTGTGCAACCGTCGCAGGCTAGGGCAAAATCGAGACCATGCGTAGGAGAAAGCCATGATTCGCACGTCCAATGCCTATCGTGAGGGGCTGCGCGATGGCCGCGAGATCTGGATCGACAATGAGCGCGTGACTGACGTCACGAAGCACCCGGCCTTCAAGCCGATCGTCGACGTCAAGGCACGCATGTACGACATGGCGTTCGATCCCGGGTATCAGCCGGCGCTGACCTACCTGGAGAACGGTGGCCGCCATTCCATCTTCCATCGCCCGCCGCGGCAGACCAGCGACTGGAGCGACAAGACCACTGCGCTGGACCTCGTGCTGAAGGATATCGGCGGCGTCGTCACTCGTGTGGGTGACGAGACGGTGGGCGAGATGTGGTCGCTGCAGGATGGCCGCGACGTGCTGGCCGAGATCGATCCACGCTTCGCGGACAACATCGACCGCCATATCCGCGCCGTGGTGGAGAACGATGTGTTCCATGTCTCCGCCAACACCGACCCGAAGGGCGACCGGTCCCGTCCGCCGCAGGACCAGGACCCCGACATGATGGTGCATGTGGTGAAGGAGACCGATGCGGGCATCATCATCCGTGGGGCGAAGTATGAGACTGCCGCCGCATACGCCGACCAGGCCTTCCTGAAGCCCACTATCGGCGCCTGGACCAATGAGAAACTGTCCGACTACGCCGTGGGCTGCATCGTGCAGATGGGCGCGCGCGGTGTGAAGCACATTTGCCGGTCGGGCTTCGCCGGCCGTGGCAGTGTCGCCGACTATCCGTTGGCGAACCGGTTCGATGAGATCGACGTGCTGATGGTGCTGGATGACGTCCTGATCCCGTGGGAGGATGTATTCTTCTATCGTCACACCCGTGCAGCGCAGCATATTCGCGCGACACTGCATCGGTATTCTGCATTTCCCTATGTGTTACGCTTGCAATACGTGGCGGACATGATGATCGGCGCGGCGCTGTGGAACGCGAAGCAGACTGGCCTGGACAAGCTGCAGGCGGTACGGGAGAAACTGGCCGATCTTGTGTGCTACCGTGAAGGCATCGCTGCGCATCTGATCGCCGCGATCACCATGGCGCAGCGTAGTCCCGCCGGGCTGCTGATGCCGCACCAGTCAATGCTGTATGCCGGGCGCGTGTTTGGCTGCTCCAACCTGCCACAGATGATGCACATCGCGCGCGAGCTGTGCGGTGGGCAGATCTGTGTAACGCCGAATGCGGCCGCATTCGAAACTGCGGGCAGCAGCAGTTGGCTCGCGAAATTCTACACACTGAACGAGCAATGGGAGGCCGAGGACCGACGCAAGCTGTTGGCTTTCGCCCGTGACCTGCTGAACTCCGACTACGCCGGCCATCGCCTCACCTTCGTGCAGTTCGCCCAGGCGCCGCACTTCAATCACCTTAACGCAGTCTATAACTCGTTCGATTTCGCCGGTCCGCTCGACTTCGTGCGCAAGGCCGCGGGCCTGTCCGACAAGGTGACAGGCGGCGTATGATGTCGAAGCGCAAGATGCATTTCGTGGCCTTCCTGCTGGCAGGCCCAACCGCGCATCACCATGGCGCGTGGCGTCATCCGGAGGCCGATCTCGGCGTGTTCACGCCACAATGGCACGAGCACATCGCGCGTGTGCTGGAAGCAGGCAAGTTCGACAGCCTGTTCTTTGCGGACATTCTTGGCCTATATGATCTTTATGGCGGCAGCTTCGCGACCATCCTGGGCCATGGCGGGCAGATGGGACTGCTGGACCCCATTCCGTTGCTGTCGATCATGGCGCGTGTCACCAACCGCATAGGGTTGGGCGCGACGTTGTCGTCCACTTTCTACGCGCCGTACCATCTGGCGCGGTCGCTCGGCACGCTGGACCTGATGAGCGGCGGTCGCGTGGCGTGGAATGTCGTCGCCTCGCATGGCCATCTTGAAGCGCAAAATTTCGGTCTCGCCGAGCTGCCGGCGCGCGACGTCCGTTATGACTACGCCGACGAGGTGGTCGAGGCGGTGTGTAAGTTGTGGGAAAGCTGGGACGCCGACGCGCTGGTCTTCGACAAGCAGCGTGGCATCTACGCTGATCCCAGCAAGGTGCATTACGTCAACTACCAGGGGAATTGGATCAAGACACGCGGCCCGCTGACTGTGCCGCGGTCTCCGCAGGGGCGCCCGGTGATCATGCAAGCTGGCTCATCACCGCGTGGGCGCGACTTCGCGGCAAAGTGGGGCGAGCTGGTGTTCACCTTGCAGCACAGCAAGGAGGACATGCAGGCGTTTTACACTGATCTGAAAGCGCGTGTGGTCGCGCAAGGTCGCGCGCCGGAGGAATGCCTGATCCTGCCGTCAATTGACGTTATCGTCGGCGAGACCGATGCGATCGCGCGCGAGCGGGCGGCCTATGTGAACGTCCTCGTGCAGACGGAAGCCGGGTTGGCGCAAATGTCCGGCCATATCGGCGTCGATCTTTCGAAGTATCCTGCTGATCAGCCGCTCAACGACATGCAGATGGAAGCGGGGTCGCGTGGCTCGCTGGATGTGATCCTACAGGGCACGCAGGCACAGGGGTTGACGTTGGGTGAGGCCGCCCGCCGCTTCGCCACCAGCGAGCTATGCCCGCAGATTGTTGGATCGCCCGAGACGGTGGCTGACCAGTTGCAGGACCTGTTCGAGTCATGCGCTTGCGATGGCTTCATCTTCACGCCCACGCTCATGCCCGGAATGTTCGAGCAAATCGCCCGTGCCGTCGTGCCGGTACTGCAGGCGCGTGGCTTGTTTCGGAAGGACTACGCCGGCACAACACTGCGCGAGCACCTGCGCGACTGAGGAAGCACCATGTCCCTGACCATTCCGCCACGGCGCACACCTGGTACGTTTCTATATTCGGAACCGGTGACCTCGCTAGACAACCTGTCCGCGGATATCGCCTTTCTCGGCGTGCCGTATGCGCAGGCCTATAGCTGGGAAGACATCACCAACGACCAGAGCAACGGGCCGACTGCGATGCGCGAAGCCAGCACGCGCATCATCCGGTCAATCGAACGCTATGACTTCGATCTTGGGGGTCCGCTCTACGCCGATAGGCCGATTCGGGCAGTCGATTGCGGCGATATCGCCAGTGTGCTGGGCGATACCATGGCGCATTACCGCCACACTGAGCAGGTCGTGCGCAAGATCCTGGGGGCCGGCGCATTGCCGATCGTGCTGGGCGGGGACCACGGCGTGCCGATTCCCGTACTGCGGGCGTTTGAAGGGCAGGGGCCGATCACGCTGATCCAGATCGACCAGCACATCGACTGGCGAGAGGAGGTGAATGGCGTCCGCGAAGGCCTGTCCAGCCCGATCCGTCGCGCCTCCGAAATGGCGCATATCGGCGAGATCTTCCAGATCGGCCTGCGCGCCACTGGCAGTGCGCGCACCGAGGAAGTTGAGGCCGCGCATGCCTATGGAGCGCATCTGATCACGGCGTGGGAGCTACATGATGTGGGGATGGATGCGATCCTCGATCGTATCCCCGATGGTGGGCGCTACTATCTGACGGTGGATTTGGATGGGATGGACCCGGCGATCGCACCCGCGGTCGCCGCGCCGTGTCCGGGTGGCGTCACCTTCCATCAGGCACGTAAGCTGATCCATGGGCTGGTGCGCAAGGGGCGCGTGCTGGGTATGGATGTGGTGGAGATCACGCCGCGGGCTGACGTCACTCAGATCACCTGCATCACCGCCGGCCGGCTAATTGTCAACCTGATCGGGATGGCGGTGCGAGCAGGGTATTTCGAACGTTAATTCGGAATCGCGTGCACCCGCCGCAGGAATTCCTTTGCACGAGCATGCTGCGGGTTGCCGAAGAACTGCCTGGGCGGCGCATCTTCCAGCATGCGGCCGCTGTCCATGAACAACACGCGGGTGCCGACCTCGCGGCAGAATTGCATCTCATGTGTCACGACCAGCATGGTCATGCCTTCTTCCGCCAACGCGCGGATTACCTCCAGCACCTCTCCAACCAGCTCGGGGTCCAGCGCCGAGGTCGGTTCGTCGAATAGCATCAGCACGGGCTTCATCGCCATTGCCCGCGCGATGGCCACACGCTGCTGCTGACCGCCGGACAACTGTGTCGGCCTTTTCGTCATATGATCCGACAGCTTCACCCGCGCCAACTGCTCGGCCGCCAGCGCACGCGCTTCCGAGGGTTTCATGCCCAACACGCGTCGTGGTCCGATCGCCACGTTGTCCAGGGCGGTCAGATGGGCGAACAGGTTGAAGCGCTGGAACACCATGCCGATGCGCCGACGCTTCCGCGCCGTCACCACCGGCCGATCGGGCGCGAACTTACCGTTGCGCTGTTCGCCGGCCATGTTGACGCCTTCCAGCAGCACCTCGCCTTCCGACGGGATCTCGATCCGGTTGACGCAGCGCAATAGCGTGGATTTCCCGGCGCCGCTCGGGCCGACGATCATCACGATCTCGCCTTGCGTCACCGTCAGCTCGACGCGATCGACCACCGGAATCTGACCGAAAATCTTCGACAGACTGTGGATGTGCAGCAGGGGTACCGCGCTCATGCCAGCCGCTTCTCAAGGTATTCGGAACACCAGGACAATACCGAGATTATCACCAGATAATACACCGCGAGGGCCGCGTACAGCTCGAACGGCACGAACCGTTCCGCCACGATCACCTGCGCTGATCGCGTCAGCTCCGTGATCGAGATCACCGATAGCAGCGATGAGGTCTTTACCAGCGTGATGATTTCGTTGGTCAGCGGTGGCGTGATCCGCCGCAGCGATTGCGGCAGCAGAATGAACACGATCGACTGCCGGTTGGTCATGCCGATCGACAGCGCCGCCTCGGTCTGGCCTGCGTCAATCGATTGCAGTCCGGCGCGAATGATCTCAGAGATGAAGCCGGCGGAGTTGAACGCCAACGCAACCACGCCGCTCCAGAATGCCGTCAGCTCGAAGCCGATTTTCGGCAGGGCAAAATAAACCAGGAAGATCTGCACCAGCGCCGGTGTGCCGCGCACAAAATACACGTAGGCGCGAATCACCACTTTCAACGCCGTCAGATCGGACACGCTGATCAGGCCCATGACCAGCCCGATCACCGTAGCCACCGCCATCGCACACAATGAAATCTCCAGGGTGACGACCGCACCCTGGAGCATATAGGGCACAGCATACCAGATGCTGCCCCAGTCGAAGCTTCCCACGTTGCGTCTACGTCAGGGCAGGACGGCCGGCACCGTGTTCGGGGTCGGCATCGTCGAGCCGAACCATTTCTCCTGCAGCTTATCCAGCGTTCCGTCGGCCTTCATCGTCGCCAGTTGCGTGTTGAAGAAGTCGTGCAGCGCGCCGTCTTCCTTGCGGAAGGCCATACCGAAATAGGCAGTGATATCGGACACACCGGGCATGATCTTGAACTTGCCGGGCGCATCCCGCATCACGACCAGCAGCGTGGATTTCGAGTTCACCACCACATCCAGCCGCTTGTTGAGCAGGTCCTGATAAGCCTCGGGATAGTGCTCGTATTGTTTCACTTCCTTATAGCCTGCCAGACCCTTGGCTTTCATCGCGGCTTCATGGGTCTTGATGATCTCCGCCGCGGCGCTGCCCAGCTGCACACCGACGATCTTGCCCGACATGTCGTCGCCGCTCTTGAAGCGCGTATCGTCGGCGCGCAGGAACATCACGTTGGACGCGTCGGCATACGGCATGGAGAACAGCACCTTATCCGCCCGCTCCTTGGTGATTGTCATGGCGGAGATGATGCAGTCGAACTTGCCTGCATACAGCGCCGGAATGATGCCGTTCCATGCGGTATCCACGAGTTGCGGCTTCACCCCCAGCTTTGGCGCCACAAGATTGATGATGTCCGGGTCGTAGCCGATGATCTTGCCGTCCTTGAAGAACTCGTACGGCACGTAGGCCGCTTCCATGCCGACGATCAGCGTGCCGCGCTTTTTCGCGTTAGCCATGGCATCGGCACGAGCCGGACCAATGGCGGGCATCGCCAGCAGGCCTGCCGCGGCGCCGGTCAACAGTGTCCGTCTGAGCATGAAACAGTCCCCAAGTCTGGTTGTTGGTTACCTCCCCTTAAGCAACCTCCGTGCCAGTTCGGGCGCGTGCCGGCCATCGCGCCCGCCAGCGCGGTTGGGCGCAAATGTGGCCCAGGAACTCGATCACCGTGTGGGCGCCCAGGTATGAGGTCACGCCGGTGCCAACATCCAGCAGTGGGTTGACCTCGACGAAGTCGAAGCCCACCACCTCCAGCCGGGTGGCAATCGCGGCCAGCGTGTCGCGCAACTCGGCATACAGCATGCCATTCGGCTCGGCCGAGACGCAGCCGGGGACCAGCGACATGTCCATGGCGTCCACATCGATGCTCACGTAGCAGGCAGCCCCCTCGGGCAGCAGTTCCGCGATGGCCGCCGGGCCCAGATGGCGAAACTCACCCATCGTGATGATCCGGTTGCCGTCGCGAAAAACGTCCTCGATCTGCGCTTTGCCGTGGCGCAGGCTGCGGATGCCGATCTGTGTCAGGCCTCGCACGTGTTGCATGGCGGCGACATGGCGGAAGGCGTGGCCGTTGGTGTGCTGCAGCCCATGCACGAACGGCGCGTAATCGGTGTGCGCGTCAAAGTGGAGCACGTGCAGCGGCCGATTGAAGGCGCGCACCGCTGGGTAGGTGATCGAATGATCGCCTCCCAGCACCACCGGCATAGCGCCCCGCGCCAGCACGCCGGCCACCGCACCGGTGATCAGCTCGAAGCTCAGCTCGACATTGGTGGGGCGGATGTCGATATCGCCCAGATCGGCGATCATCCCGCCCGTCAGCTCCTCTTCCAGATAGGTCTGGCGCGTTTCCGGATCGTAATACCCGGCGCTGCCAAACCGCAGTGAGTGCTCCCGCAAGGCACGCGGCGCCATGCGGGTACCAGGCAGGAAGGGCGATCCCTCGTCGAACGGCACGCCCAGCACCGCGATGGCGGCGTTCAACCGTGCGACGTCGTCGCAAACCGGCGCGCGTAAGAAGGATGGAATGCCCACGAAAGGGCGGTTGACCTGATGCATCGGTTGGCTCCCGTGTGACCGTCCGGTGGATGCATCCGCCATACCACGGCGGCAGGCACTGGCCCGGGACTTGCTGGGCTTTTCACCATCTTCCACCCAAGCCGGAGTCGCGCATGGCCGCCAAACCGATGCACCTGGGATGGTTCATGAACTTCACCGCCGGTGAGTGGGACAGCCCGATGGCAGTCGGCGGTGCGCCCTGGGACGGGATGTTCTACGTCGACATGGCCAAGGCGCTGGAACGTGCCTGCTTCGACTACATCATGATCGAGGACACGCTGATGGTGTCCGAGGCCTATCGCGGCACCGCCGAGGCCACGCTGAAGCACGGGCTGCAGGTGCCGAAGCATGATCCCTCGCCGCTGGCCGCGATTATCGCAGCGATGACACGGCATCTGGGCGTGGTGGCAACATTCTCCACGCTTGCGTATCCGCCATTCATGTTGGCGCGGCTGTGTTCGACGCTGGACCACATCGCCGGAGGCCGCTTCGGCTGGAACATTGTCACCAGTGGCGAGGACGCCGCGGCGCAGAATTTCGGCATGGACAAGCTGCCGCCGCGCGAGCAGCGCTACGCCATGGCCGACGAATATGTCGACGTGGTGTGCCAGTTGTTCAATTCCTGGGCTGAAGACGCGGTGGTGATGGACCGCGAAACCGGCACCTATGCTGATTTCCGCAAGGTGCGGCCGATCAACTTTGAAGGACAGTTCTTCAAGGTTCGCGGCCCGCTAAACACGGTGCGATCGCCGCAGGGGCGACCAGTGTTCGTGCAGGCCGGCGGATCGCCGCGCGGCCGCGCCTTCGCGGCCAAGTATGCGGATTCAATCATCGCGGTCGCCAACGGCATCGAGGGGATGCAGCAGTATCGCGACGACGTGCGCCGCCACGCCATATTATTCGCTCGCAATCCCGATGACATCAAGGTGCTGTTCCTGGTCTATCCGATCCTAGGTGAGACCGACGAGGAGGCGCAGGCCAAGCGTCATCGCCTGGTGTCCCACCCGCGCGCGATCGAGCGCGCGCTGGCCAGCATCGGCACCGTCACCGATATCGACTTCTCCCAGTTCGATCTCGACCAGCCGCTGCCGCACCTCACCACCAACGGTGAGCAGGGCTCGCTCGACAAGTTCGCCCAATGGGGCAGTGGCAAGACGCTGCGCCAACTGGCGATGGAGCGGTTTGGTATTCCCGGGTCTGAGGTGGATTTCGTCGGTTCCCCCGACACGGTCGCCGAACGCATGGGCCAGGTCGCGGAGGTCGTCGGCGGTGACGGCTTCCTGATCAGCACGCCGTATCAGCGCGCCAGCCGCCACTTCATCGTCGAGGTGACCGAGGGCCTCGTGCCGGCCTTGCAGCGCCGCGGCCTGGCGCGCACCGCCTATACAGGAGGCACGCTGCGGCAGACACGCACGGAGTTCTGAACCGGCGGAGGTCCGCCCATGCTGCCGATCATCGATTTTGCCGCGGTACGTGCCCACGACGACGCCGGCACGCGCGTTGCCGCGGACGCGATCCGCGCCGCCTGCCTGACCGATGGGTTCTTCTACATCACCAACCATGGCGTGTCAGACGACGTGATCGCAGCGGCACACGCGGCGGGGCAGCGCTTCTTTCGCCAGCCGTTGGAGATCAAGCGGCTGGCCGCGGTCAATGCCCGCCATCGTGGCTTCAACGCGCTGGGTGATGCGCTGATGTACGCGGCGCGTAAGCCGGACCACAAGGAATTCTACAGTATCGGCCTGGATCTTCCGGAAGATGATCCTGACGTGCTGGCCGGTGAGAAGCTGCGTGGCCCGAACAATTGGCCGCCGGGGATGCCCGCGTTCCGCGCGGCGCTCGAGGCCTATTATGCGGCGATGCTGGGCTGCGGCGCGGATTTGATGCGCGCGGTGGCGGTGTCACTCGATCTCGCCCCGGACTTCTTCGTGGCGCGCTACCGCAAGCCGCTGCAGCGCACGCAGATCGTCTATTACCCGCCGCAGCCGCCGGATCTGGACAACGACCAGTTTGGTGTCGCTCCACACAGCGACTTCGGCTGCATCACGCTACTGTGGCAGGACGATATTGGCGGGCTGGAGGTGCTGGAGCGGTCCACACAACGCTGGATTCCCGCTCCGCCGATTCCCGGGACATTGGTGATCAACGTGGCGGACCTGCTGGCGCGCTGGACCAACGACCGCTATGCCTCAACGCCGCACCGGGTGATCAACCGCTCCGGACGGGAACGGCTATCGATCGCGACGTTCCACGATCCGGACTTCAAGGCGTTAGTCGCTCCGCGTGAACTTGGCACACCGGCCGCGGAATGCCGCTACGAACCGATCCTGGCCGGCGAGCACATCGTCGGCCGCATCGAACGCTCCTTCGGCTATCGCAGGCAGTTCATCGCCGCACACTGAGCGTGCCCAGATTCTGACCACGGGATGACGCGCGCCTGGGCAGATCGTCAGTATGCTGACGATCCCTGTGCGCGATGGCGGAGTCGCGCCGGCCGTTCAGCCAATCACGAAATGTGCCTCGGTCGGCTTCCCGGCCTTGCCGTTGATCGGCAGGATATCCTGCGGGCAGGCCGAGAACGCGATCACCAGATCCATCTCCGCCCGCACCGCGATGTAGCAGCCCGGCGTCGACACCGGCGGATCGAACGACAGGCCGCCTTCGATTGTCCAGGGGATGTTCATGAACAGGTTCAGCGGGCTGGGCGTCTCTGGTGGCGTCAGGCCGATATCGCGCATGCCCTGCGCGAGATTGTCAGTACAGTTGTCGTGATAGTCGGCGACACCGAGCCCCTGGTAGCGGTAGATGTCGCACGCCGCCATCACCGTGTCGTGGATGCCGCCGGAGGTATCCTCCAGCACGGTTAGGATCGGCCTGCGGTGATTGGTCAGCAGCGCATCGCCCACCTTCGGGATCAGCTTCAGCATGCCCGCGCGGCTGTGCTCCATCGACATGAACTCGGTCAGGTCGGCGCGGTTGAAGGCCCACGTGTCGACCACCTGCTCGCCATGCGTGTTGATCACCTTGATGACCTGTCCCTTGGCAGCGAAGGCGGCCCTGCCACGGCGCGCGGGAATGGTGACCAAATCCGACATGACGATGCCTCCTGCCAGTTTGCCTTAGGCTAGCCACTGCGTCGTCGGCGTCCAGCCCAGCCGTGCGCGTGCTGCTGCCGTGCTGATCGGTGAGGCGCGCGGCGATCGTTGATACAGGATCGGGTCGCGCACTGGAATGCTCACCCGGTACAACGCCTCCATCCGTGCCACAGTCGGCTCGGTTGCAAAGCAATCCTCGGCAGCGAGGAAGAACAGTTCGAACCCGGTGTAATCGGCCTTAACCGCGGCGGCGAAACCACGCGCGCAGTCTTCTGGCCCGACATAGGCGCGCAGATAGGGCATCGGCTCGGCGCGTCCTTCTGGTCCCGATTTGCCGGCCATGAAATCCGCCATCTCAGGAAAGGCGACGAAGACCGGCCGGATCACGATCACTTCCAAGCCCCGCCGTGCAAACGCCTCGGCGATCCGTTCACCGCAGAGCTTGCTGAGCCCATAGGCGTCGGTGGCGCGCGCGGGATGCGCCTCGTCGATCGGGAGATACAGCGGCGGCATGCCGGGATTGCTGACATCCAGCCCGGTGGCGGAACTGCTGGAACAATGCACCACCCGACGCACGCCGACCTGCCGCGCGGCTTCGAACAGATTCCAGGTGCCCATGGCGTTGACCTGCATAGTCGCTGCATCGTCGGTGGCGAAGGATCGATCGATCGCGCCCAGGTGTACAACCACCTCGATCCCTTGCAGGGCGGCACGCAGGGCGCCGAGTTCACGCACGTCGGCGCGGTGGTAGTCGGCAGGCGGATGTGCTGGCGTGGCAATATCCACCACCCGTGGTGTGTGTGGGGCCAGCGCCCGCACGACATATTGCCCAAGGCGGCCAAGCCCACCCGTCACCGCGATCCGCATAGGCGATTGTCCTTCCTAGACCGGATTGCATCGTCAGCATCCGGACGATCATGGCAACCGCTGTTGTCCCGGCGATGGCGAATTTTGCGGCGGGCAATCCGTCTCGTGCTACAAAACCGGGCATGCGGGTGCGGTTGCACGGCGATTGTGCGCCGCAATGAATGGTACGTGCCTTGCTATGTGATCGTTGGGCCAACCTGTTCGGGGGATCGGCCGCCGATCGAAGGGCGCTGCATGGGTGTGACGACCGCGGCTGCTGCAATCTCGGCTGATGACGCGACGCCAATCGTGCGTCTGGAACGCGTCTGGAAATCCTTCGGTCGCATCGAAGTATTGACCGATGTCTCCCTGTCGGTGCCGCGCGGCGAGGTGGTCTGCATCATTGGCCCGTCGGGTGCCGGGAAATCCACGCTGCTGCGGTGCGTCAACCATTTGGAGAGCATCGACGACGGCACCATTCATTTCGAGGGCAAGCCGGTCTATCGCTACAAGGTGAACGGCAAGGTGGTGGTGGATCCGGAACGGCGGGTGGAGGCGATCCGCGCCCAGATCGGCATGGTGTTCCAGGCGTTCAACCTGTTCCCGCATCTGACGGCGCTGGGTAACGTGATCGAAGCGCCGGTGCACGTGTTGCGGGAGAAGCCAGCCGAAGCGCGGGCGCGCGGGCTCGCGCTGCTGGCCAAAGTGGGTCTGGCTGACAAGTCGGGCTCCTATCCGCACCAGCTCAGCGGCGGGCAACAACAGCGCGTGGCGATCGCGCGCGCGCTGGGGATGAATCCCAAGCTGATGCTGTTCGACGAGGCGACCTCGGCATTGGATCCGGAGCTGGTCGGTGACGTGCTGCGCGTGATGCGGCAGTTGGCGAGCGAGGGGATGACTATGATCGTGGTGACCCACGAGATGGACTTCGCCCGCGAAGTTGCGGATCGCGTCATCTTCATGGACCACGGCAACATCGTTGAGGACGGGCCGCCGGCCATGGTTTTCACCAATCCGCGCAGCCCACGGACGCGACAGTTCCTACAATCAATCCTAAATCGAAACGGTAGTGCCGAGCCCGTGAACTAGGAATACGTGCCGATATCGTGACAATCATACCAGGAGGCAACAGACCGTGACTGACAAACAGATTCTTGATAGTAATGGCTTGCCGATAGGCCGTCGTGGCCTGATGCGCAGCGGTGCGATTGGCAGTGCCGCTGCGCTGCTCGCGAGCGTCGGTTCCGCACGCGCTGCGATAGCGCCGCCGCCGGTAAACGACAAGGATTTCCCTGATTTCTCGCTAATCAAGATCAATTCGGACGATGACTCGTTGGCCAAGATCCAGAAGAAGGGGCTCGTCGTCGGGACCTCGAACGACTGGCCGTACTCGTTCTTGGATCCCAAGACCAACGAATGGTCAGGCATCGATGCGGGGTTCATCAACCTGGCCTGCAAGATGCTGAACATCGACAAGATAACCGTGCAAACAGTGACGTTCGATGGGTTGATCCCCGGGCTGTTGGATGGGCGTTTCGATATCGTTGGTGACTCGATCCACTACACGAAGAACCGCTCGAAGGTGGTGAATTTCTGCTTCCCGAACTACTACTATGCGGAAGCGCTGGTGGTGCCGAAAGGCAATCCGCACAACTTTCACCAGCTTGCCGATCTGAAGGGCTATACCGTGGGGACGCTGCTCGGAACCAACTATGCGGAGTGGCTGCAGGGCATCCCCGGCATCAAGTTCCAAGGCTATAAGGACTGGGCGCAGATCATTCCCGAACTGGCGATCGGTCGCACTGACGCGGCGCTGTACGATCAGCCAGTTGTCGCGGCACTGATGAAGGAGCATCCCGAGTGGAAGATCGAGATGCCCGCGGACTACGAGCCGCGCACCTACAAGAATCCCGTTGGCTACAGCAGCTATGCCTTCCGTCAGGCCGACGTCCAGTGGGTCATGGCGGTGTCCTCCGCGTTCATGTGGATGGAGTACAATGGCAAGTCGAAAGAGATTCTCACGAAGTGGGGCTTGACCGGCTACAATAACTAGGCGCGGCTCGCTTAGAGCGTGATGACTGAAGGCGGCATCGTCAGAAGTCTGAATCACGCGATCAAACAAAAAGCTAGAGCGGCGTGGGTACGCCGATCAGCGCTCATCCCACTATAGACTCAGCAGCAGCACGGCAGGACCAATGTACTACTCGATCGACGACATGATCTTGTTCCTGCCGTCGCTGTTGCACGGTGCGCTGCTCACGATAGCGGTATCGCTGTTGGCCTTCGGACTGGCACTGATTTTTGGATTGGTCACCGGCATCGCGCGTATTTCACGTATCGCACCGCTGCGAGTCGTGGCGGCATGCTACATCCAGTTCATTCGTGGCACGCCGCTACTGCTGCAGTTGTTCTTCATCTACTATGTGCTGCCATATGCCGGTATCGTGCTAACGCCCTTCATTTCCGCCGCGCTGGGGCTGACCCTCAACTATGCGGCGTATATGGCGGAGGTGTTCCGCTCGGGGATCCAGGCAATTCCGAAGGGACAGTGGGAAGCAGGATCCTCAATCGGAATGTCGCGCGGGTTGCTGCTGCGGCGAATTATCCTGCCGCAAGCGATCCGAATCATCATTCCATCCCTGGGCAACTTCTTCGTGTCGATCTTCAAGGATTCCGCATTGGTGTCCGTGATCACCATGCGCGATCTGATGTTCAGCGGGCAGCTTCTTGCCTCCGCCACCTACAAGCACTTCGAGATCTTCACCATGGTGGCAGTGATCTACTTCCTGATCAGTTACCCGACGGCGAAATTCGTGGAATGGATCGAGGCCAAGATCGACATCACCAAAAAGCCAGTGGTGATCGGCATGCGTGGATGACAGTCGCGTTCCGGGCCCATGAGGTCAGGGACGCGATGCTGTCACTCCCGCGAGCTCGGCCGATAGAACGGTTCGTGTCGGGCCGGGTCCATGTAATTCGCGTAAAACGCCCGCACGTGCGGCAAGAGCGCTTTTGACAGATTGCGCCGCTCCACTTCGTCATCGGCCAACGCTTTCTGCAGGTCGGCGTGCAAAGCCAGCAATGCGGCCTCACGATCGACCTTGGTGAATTTGCCATCCGCATAGATGACTTCGCCATCGCACACGACCGTGCGGACCGCGGACGGCTTCGTGCGTTGCAGGACGGCGTCCAGTATCTTCGTTTCCGGATCGAGATAGGGCCAAGCAATCTGCCGCCGGTCGATCAGCACCATATCGGCCGCGTTGCCCGGCGCCAACACACCGAGGCGTTCACCGAATACGGTGGTTTTTGCCCCGCCTGACGTGGCCATGCGGAACACCTGCGAGATCGTTGGCACGTCCTCATCCGCCATCCCGGGCGTGCGATGCGCGCGCAGCACCAGCCGCATTTCCTGCAGCATGTCGCGATCGTCGTTGATGCCGGCTTCATCAATGCCAATGGCGGTGTTGATACCCTTGGCCTCGAACACGTTCAGCGCAGCCACACCCGAACGCAGGCGGAAGTTGGAGGAACAGTTGTGGCAGATGCAGGTGCCGGTTTCGGCCACACGATCAATGTCCGCCTCATTCAGCCACACACCATGTCCCAGCGTCATCTGCGGACCCAGCAAGCCGAAGCGATCGATGTATTCCAGCGCCGTGCCCCCCCCGCGGCGTCGCGCGTATTCCTTCTGAAACGCGGTTTCGACCAGATGCATATGCAGGGGCACGTTGAACTGCCGCGACGCGTCGGCCAGCCGGGTCAGTGCCTCATCCGAACACCAATGCAGATTTGCCGGTGCTAACTGGATTCCCACACGACTTTTGTTCCGGTGGCGATGATACAAGTGCTCGAACAAATCCATGCAGTCATCGAGAGTCACCTGCAGTCGTGCGTACCACCGCTGCGTGGGGCCGCGTAGCTCCGCTGGCAGGCTCGCGAGAAAATCTTCATCGCGTTGGTACACCAGCCGATTCTGATCGCGCACGGCGAAGCTGTATGACACCCGCATGCCCACATCTTCGTAGGCCCGTATCAGCTCATTGGCACGGGCCTCGACCTCTGGCAGCGATCCGGGCGCCCAGCCCTGCAGGTGCTGCACAGTGGTGACGCCGGACGCAATCATCTCGAACGCGGAGTACAGCGTATCAAGATAGGGATTCACATTGCGCATCACCATGCGCGTGACGAACCATAGCTCCAGCGGCATGTCCGGTGAACCGAGTTGCACGGGTGTCAGGCCGACATGATGATGGCCGTTGATGAAGCCAGGCAGCACGACGTCGTTGCCATCGCCGACCACTGGTACATCGGGATGCTGGCGACGAAGCTCGCTGAAGGTACCGACCGCCGTGATGACGCCATCGTCCTGCAACACCGCGCCGTTGGCGATTTCATTCCAGGTATGGCGATCGATTGCGTGCGTGATCACCGCACTGCCGTAGATGAGTGAGGCCACCATCCTACTGCCTCTCCGCTTGCGGGCTTGAGCCGCGAAGCGGATCACGGCTGGGGGGAGGGGGCGAAACGATAATGCCGACGGGGTGTCTCCCCCTCCCCCTATCCCCCTCCCGCAAGGGCAGGGGGGACGACGACACGTCCATAACTACGCTGCCAACGCCATCGCAGGCGGCACCAACGGGCTGTCCGCGTCGTATCGTGCCCCCGCCTTCAGCGCGAACGCCGGCGAGATGTATTCATCCGCGACCACGACCTCCCCGCTGTTGTCCTTCAGCTCGAAACGCCCCTTCCGCACATCCAGCACGGAGATGTCCGCCTCGCGCCCGACCTGCAGCGAGCCGAGTGAATCCTCCATCGCAAGCATCTTCGCGGGATTGCTGGTCACCGTCGCCACGATCTCTGGCAATGTGACGCCCAGCGTCAGCAGCTCAGTCATGGCATGCGTCAGATTGAACGGCGCCACGCCGAAGAAGGGATTCTCGGCGCGATCGGCTCCATCCTTCGCATCCGGCACACGCACATTGTAGCCATGCATGTCCGCGCCCAGCGTGGTCGGCCGGATCCCCGCCTCGATCACCTTGCGCGCCATCGAGAAACTGAAATGCGAGCCGTGACCAACATCCACGGTTACGCCACGTTCGAGCGCCGCCCACACCACGGGATGCACTTCGCCCGTCTCCTCCGAAATGAACCCGCCGGGATGACGCGTGAACGGATGCGCCAGCACGTCGCCTGGTTCCATCAACGGCATCAGTGCGCGCACCACTTCGTCGGCATCGACGGTGGCACCGTCCTTCACCGGCCAGAGCTGGCCGAGATGGATGTAGAGCGGGATCTCTGCGCGGCGCGAAATCTCCTTGCCGAGCTTGATCACCTCCAGCCCCCAGCGCGACGCACCGCCGATTTCGGCATGCGCCTTGATGCCACGCACGATGTCGGCATTCTCCCGTGCCACCTTGGCGGTGGCGCGCACATCGAGCTGCCCCGGCCCGTAGAGTTCGGGATACAGATGGCCTTCCAGCCCGCCGACCAGATAGGCGGAGATGAAGCACAGCACGCGTGATGCGGCAGGCTCGGCAATGAAGTGACGGAAGCCGCCGAGCGTCATGCAGCTCGGGCCGCCTTGATCCACGATCGTGGTCACCCCGGACCGCACGCCGACCAGATCTGGCTGCAAGCCAAAGCGGCCCGTCACGTATTGGTAGACATGCGCATGGGTATCGATCATGCCGGCAATCACCAGCTTACCCGATACATCGATCACCTCCGCAGCGGTGGCCGGGGGGATATTAGGTCCAATCGCCGCGATGCGATTGCTCTGAATGGCAACGTCGGCCATGCCGTCGCGGCCAGTGGCAGGATCGATCACGCGTCCGCCGCGCAACAGGATGTCGAATTGCTGTTCCATCGCTTGCCCTCCGCCGTTTGGTGGCGCCAATCGTCAGTGTCCTGACGATTGCCCTCTGGCGCGCACATTGCAAGCATGGCAGTGCAATTTTGGGGCCGAGGGAAACCGGACATGGCAGGCAGTGGCGTCGGTGTGAGCGTGCCGCGCAAGGAGGACGACCGCTATCTGCGCGGCCGCGGCGAGTTCATTGCTGACATCCGCCTGCCTGGCATGCGGGACCTGGCTTTTCTGCGCAGTCCGCTGGCTCATGCGCGGATTCGCGGCATCCGCGTGCCGGAGCATGCCAAGGGCAAGGTGTTCGTCGCGGCCGATCTTGACGTGCGACCCATGATCGCCGTGTCCGGGTTGCCCGGGTTCAAGCCCTCGGAACAGCCAGTGCTGGCGTATGACAAGGTGCGCCATGTCGGGGAGCCGATCGCGGTGTGCGTCGCACCGACGCGTGCCGAGGCTGAGGACCTGGCGGTGGCAATCGAGGTCGATTTCGAGGAGCTGCCGGCGGTCGTCGATATGCTGGCGGCGCGGCAGCCGGGCGCGCCATTGCTGCACGAGCACTGGGGCGACAATGTCTTCCTGGAGACCGTAGTCGAAGACGATCTGTCCGCCATCCGCGCCAGCGCACCGATCGTGGTGCGACGATCGTTTCGTACGGCCCGGCAATGCATGTCGCCGCTGGAAGGCCGTGGTGTCGTCGCGGTCTGGGACCGCCGCCTGGAACAACTCCTGGTCTATAGCTCGACGCAGTTACCACACATCGTGCGCACCGGGCTGGCCGAATGCCTGGGGCTGGATCAAGGGCGTCTGCGCGTTGTCGCGCCCGATGTTGGCGGTGGTTTCGGCTACAAGGGGATCCTGTTGGCGGAGGAAATCTGCGCCGGATTCCTGGCCCGCAAGCTTGGGCATCCGGTGCGCTGGATTGAGGATCGGCGCGAGCAGTTGACCGGCAACGCGGATTGTCGTGAGCACCAATACGAGATCACCGCGTACGCGGCGCGTGATGGCAAATTGCTGGCACTTGAAGCCGAGGCGACCGTCGATGCGGGGGCCTATTCGCGCTATCCGTTTTCCGCGTGTCTGGAAGCGGCGCAGGTCGCGAGCATTCTTCCGGGCCCGTATACGATGGATGCGTATCGCTGCCGCACCTGGTCGGCGGCGACCAACAAACCTCCCATCCTGCCGTTCCGTGGCGTGGCCCGCGCTGGTGTTTGTTACGCGATGGAGCTGACTGTGGATGCCATCGCGCGGGAGGTGGGGCTGGAGCCGCACGAGGTACGGATGCGCAACCTGGTTCCGCCCGAAGCGATGCCATTCACCAACATCACGAACAAGCTGTTTGACAGCGGCGATTATCCGGAATGCCTGCGCCGCTTGGTGAAGGTGATCGATGTGCCAGCGATCCGCGCGCGGCAGGCGCGCGAGACGGGACCGATTCGAACTGGAATCGGAATGGCGATCTTTTGCGAGCAGGCGGCGCATGGCACGTCGGTCTACGCCGGCTGGGGCATTCCGATGGTTCCCGGGTTCGAGCAGGCGGTGGCGCGGCTTACGCCCGACGGCGGCCTCGAGCTGCGCGTTGGCATTCAGAGCCACGGGCAGGGGCTGGAGACGACGCTGGCGCAGGTGGCGCATGAGGTGCTGGGGATCGCGATCGACAAGATCATGGTGGTGCACGGCGATACTGCGTTTACCCCGTATTCCACCGGCACCTGGGGCTCGCGCTGCGCGGTGATGGCGGGTGGTGCGGTGGCGACGGCGTGTCGTGAGCTGGCGGAACGTATCGGGCCGATCGGCGCGCATCTGTTGCAGGAGCAGGTCAGCGCGGTACGTGTCGGCGATGGTGTGGTGGCCTCGGCGACGGGCTCGGTGACGATCGAGGAGGTCGCACGTACCTGGTATCGGCGACCACAGGATCTGCCGGCGTCGGTCAATCCCGGTGGGTTGGAGGTGACCTCGGGTTACAAGCCTCTGCGCGACTCCGGAACGTTCAGCTATGCCGCGCATGCGGCCGTGGTGCAGGTGGATACGGAACTCGGCGAGGTGCGCGTCGTCGATTATGCGATCGTGGAAGATGGCGGCGTGCTGTTGAATCCGATGATCGTTGATGGCCAGCTGATTGGCGGCACGGCGCAGGGCATCGGCACGGCGTTGTATGAAGAGATGCCATACAATGCGTATGGGCAGCCGCTGGCGAGCACGTTGGCGGATTACATGTTGCCGGGTGCGACCGAGGTGCCGGCGCCGCGCATCGATCACATGGAGACGCCGTCGCCGATCAGTACGTTCGGGCAGAAGGGGATCGGGGAGGGGGGCGCGATCGGGCCTCCTGCGGCGATCGCGAATGCGGTGAATGACGCGCTGCGGCCGTCGGGAGTGGAGCTGACGGAGCTGCCGATCACGCCGCGTCGGATATTGACGGCCTTGCTGAGGGCGCGCGTGCCGGCATGAAAGCGGCGGCATTCGAGCTGGTGCGCCCCGCTGATCTGGCGGAGGCGAGCGCGTTGCTGGTGCGTCCAGGTGCGCGCGCGATGGCCGGCGGGCAGTCGCTGGGGCCGATGCTGAATCTGCGTGTGGCGCAGCCGGAACTGATTGTGCCTATCACGCATCTGCCGGAGCTGCGTGAAATCGTTGCAACGGAGTCGGTAGTGACGATCGGCGCCTGTGTCACACATGCGACGATTGCCGATGGCGACGTGCCGGATATCGGCTTGAACATACTGGCCCGCGTGGCGGAAGGCATCGCCTATCGCGCCGTGCGTACGCGTGGCACGATCGGCGGCAGCCTGTGCCATGCCGATCCGGCGGCGGATTGGGTCACGGTGCTGACTGCGTTGGGAGCCTCGGTGTTGACCTCCACGCGGCGGACGTTGGCGCTGGGCGATTTCGTCACAGGAACGTTCCGGGTTACGCTGCAGCCGGGTGAGCTGCTGCGCGCCGTGCGAATTCCTCGGCTGTCGGGTATGGCGCGATGGGGGTACGTGAAAGCGTGCCGCAAACCAGGGGAATTCGCACATGCAATGGCCGCGGTGCTGGTCGATCGCGGTGTGATCCGCGCGGTGATCGGTGCCACCGGAGGTGTGCCCATTGTGCTGGAAGGGGATGCGGTGACGCGCGATCCCCCGCTACCTGGACTGGATCCGATCGACGCACATATCCAGCTTGTGGTGTTGCATCGCGCATTGGCGCAGGCGGGTGTGGCGTGAACCGTGTGTCGATGATGGTCAATGGCAAGGCGGTATCGGCCGACGTGGCGCCGCGTACGCATCTGGCCGACTTCCTGCGCGAAGAACTGTTGCTGACCGGCACGCATCTCGGATGTGAGCACGGCATCTGCGGTGCCTGCACGCTGCTGATCGATGACGCACCGGCCCGGTCCTGCATCGCGTTTGCCGCGGTCTGCGAAGGCACGCATGTGCGGACGATCGAGGGGTTGGAGCACGATCCGATCATCGAACGACTACGCGCGGCGTTCACGGCCGAGCATGGGTTGCAGTGTGGCTATTGCACGCCGGGGATGCTGGTGACGGCACGCGACATCGTGCTGCGGCTGCCGGGTGCGGACGAGGATCGCATCCGGTTGGAGCTGGCGGGGAATCTGTGCCGGTGCACCGGGTATGCGGGGATCGTGCGAGCGATTCAGAGTGTGTTGGGGGAGACCCCCTCTCCCCAACCCCAACCCCAGCCTGCGGCCTTGATCCGCTCCGCGGCCCAAGCCCCCGCGAGGTGGGAGGGGGTCGCGAACCCGGCAACACCGCCCCCTCTCCCCTTGCGGGAGAGGGCCAGGGTGAGGGGGCGGGCTCTCACCGACCAGTCCATGACCGAAATACTTCGCCTTAACCTGCCGCAAGCGATGGTGTGGTCGGCGTTGCGGGATCCGGCCTTGGTCGCCTCCTGTGTGCCCGGCGCGCGACTGACCTCCATCGACGCCGGTCAACTCGCAGGCGAGCTGACGACCTCCCTTGGCCCAATCCGCGCCCAGTTCTCTGGTACCGCACGCGTCACCTACAACGACGATCACACCGGCACGTTGGACGGCGAGGGGCAGGACGCGATTTCCCGCACCCACCTGCACGGTACCGCGACCTTCGCGTTGCGGGAGACCTCACCGGCCAGCAGCGAACTGATCCTCACCATCACCTACGCGCTGCGTGGCCCGCTCGCGCAGCTCGGGCGTGGGCCGGTCGTGCGCGCGTTCGCCGCGGAGCTGGCCGAGATCGTGGCCCGCACACTGGAGGCGCGGCTACACGGTGCGGAGCCATCCGTGCCGCAACGCCTGGGGGTACTGTCGTTGCTGTGGCACGCCCTGCGCCGCTGGCTGCGTGGGCGCTGACCATGCCGCGCGCTCCGGTCTCCGATCCGTGGCAGAGCCTGGCGTTTCGCCCTGGGTTCCTGATTCGCCGGCTGCATCAGATGCACCTCGCGTTGTTTGCCGAGGAATGCGCCTCATGCGGCGTGACGCCCGTGCCATTCAGCCTGTTGAGCCTGCTGGCAACGCAGCCCGGTCTTGACCAGGCGGCGCTGGCATTCGCGGTCGGTGTCGATCGCGCGACCACCGCCAATGTCGTTGCGCGTCTGGAAAAGCGCGGGTTGCTGCGGCGGCGCCCCGGTCCGACCGACAGGCGCGTCAAGCTGGTGGAGCTGACCGCTGCCGGCACGAGGCTGCTTGCCCGCATCGATCCGCACGCCCGACGCGCTCACGAACGCACGCTGGATGCGTTGCCGCCGCGTGAGGGGCGCGGTTCGTGGTACTGCTGCACCGGCTGGTCGATGCCGGCAATGCCTACGGCCGTGCGCCAATGTTGCTGTGAGGGACGCCATGAAAATCACCATCCTCGACGATTATCACGATACGGTCCGAACCCTGCCGTGCTTTGCGCTGCTCGCCGGGCATGAGGTCACGATCCACAATGACCATGTGCCGGACACCGACGCGCTGGTTGAGCGGTTGCGTGACACCGAGGTGTTGGTGCTGATCCGGGAACGCACCAAGATTCGCACGCCATTGCTGGAACGCCTGCCAAAACTGCGGCTGATCTCGCAGCGCAGTGTCTTTCCGCATATCGACATCGAGACCTGCACCCAGCTAGGCATTATAGTATCGTCGAGCCTACATGCCGACACACCCTCTGTTGCCACGGCGGAGCTGACGTTCGGGCTCATCGTGGCGGCGGTGCGGCAGATCCCGCAGCAGATGGCGGCGTTGCAGGCGGGCAAATGGCAGATCGGCGTGGGGCACACGCTGCGGCAGAAGACACTGGGAATTCACGGCTATGGGCGGATCGGCAGCGTGGTGGCGGGATACGGCCGGGCGTTTGGCATGGATATTCTGGTGTGGGCGCGTGAGGCGGCACGGGCGCGTGCCGCGGCGGATGGCTACGCGGTCGCCGCGAGCAAGGTCGACTTCTACGCGCGCGCAGACGTCATTTCGTTGCATATGCGATTGGTGGACGCCACGCGTGGGATTGTCACCGCGGACGATCTGGCATGCATGAAGCCGAGTGCGCTGCTGGTGAATACCAGCCGGGCCGGGTTGATCGTTCCGGGCGCACTCGTGGCAGCGTTGCGTGCCGGGCGCCCGGGGATGGCGGCGGTCGATGTCTATGAGGACGAGCCGTTACGCGATACCACGCACCCGCTGCTGAACATGCCCAATGTCGTGTGCACGCCGCATATCGGCTACGTCTCGCACGAGGAATATGAGCTCCAGTTCACCGACATCTTCGGTCAGATCCTGGCCTATGCGGCCGGTGCGCCTATTAATGTGGTGAACCCGGAGGTGCAGCCACGGGAGTAGCGAGCAGCCTCACCCGGCGTCGCTGCGCTTGCCGCCCTCTCCCGCACGCGGGAGAGGGGCTGGTTCATCAGTCGGCCGCGTCGGCGACCTGTTCGGCCTTGCGCGTGCGGATGTCGGTCAGGGCTTTCTCGACGTGGCGGCTGAATACGTATTCGGCCGGCCGCTGATGATCGAGCGAAATCTCCGGTGCCATCTCACCTTCAGTGCGAATGCCCCGCACCACCTGCGCCAGCGCCTTCCATGGCTTGCTGATCGTCTCGGTCACCGCGGTCGCTTCGTACCCCGAATGTACCATGCAATCGGCACATTTCTCATAATTCCCGGTACCGTAACGATCCCAGTCCGTCGTTTCCATCAGCTCCTTGAACGTCTTGGTGTAGCCTTCGCCCAGCAGATAGCATGGCCGCTGCCAGCCGAAATACGTCCGCGTCGGGTTGCCCCATGGCGTGCAGTGGAACTGCTGATTGCCAGCCAGGAAATCCAGGAACATCGACGATTGGTTGAACGCCCAACGCTTCTTTCCTTGCTTCCGCGCGGCGAAGATGCCGCGGAACAGCTCCTTCGTCTTGCGGCGGTTCAGGAAGTGCTGCTGGTCCGGCGCCCGCTCGTATGCGTAACCCGGGGAGACGCTGATGCCATCGACGCCCATGTCCATGACATCATCGAAGAACCGCGCGGTCCGTTCCGGCTCGGCATTGGAGAACAGGGTCGCATTGATGATAGTCCGGAATCCGGCGGCCTTGGCCTTGCCGATCGCCGCCACGGCGCGATCGTATACGCCATCCTGACAAACCGACACGTCGTGCGCCTTCTGATCGCCGTCCAGATGCACCGACCAGGTGAACCACTTGCTCGGCTTGAACAGCTCCATCTTCTTTTCAAGCAGCAGCGCGTTGGTGCAGACGATGACGAACTTCTTGCGGGCGATCGCGCCTTCGACGATTTCCGCGATCTCGCGATGGAGCAGGGGTTCGCCGCCGGCGATCACAACGACCGGCGCGCCGCATTCGTCGACGGCTTGCATGCAGTCAGCGACGGACAGGCGTTGGTTCAGGATCTCGGGCGGATAGTCGATCTTGCCACAACCGGCACAGGCCAGGTTGCAGCGGAACAACGGCTCCAGCATCAGCACCAGCGGGTAGCGCTTGCGCCCAATCAGGTGCTGCTTCAGCACATAGGCGCCAACGCGGATCGCCTGGTTCAACGGAACAGCCATCGTGTTCTCCTCAGGCGTCGGCCAGTTCGGCCGGGAAGCGGAAGCGCACGTCTTCCGCCACGCCATGCATGGTGGATACCTCGATCTCGCCGAACCGGCGCAGGCCATCGAGCACGCCTTGCACCAGCATCTCCGGTGCGGACGCGCCCGCGGTCACACCGACCGAACGCGCGCCTTCGAACCATTCCGGCCGCAGCGCCTCGGCGTCGTCGATCAGATACGCCGGTCGTCCCAGTTCCTGGCCGATCTCGCGCAGCCGGTTGGAATTTGAGCTGTTGCGCGAGCCGACAACCAGAATCAGATCGACCTGCTTGGCCAGCTCTCGCACGGCTTGCTGCCGATTCTGTGTCGCGTAACAGATATCGCGCACGTCCGGCCCGACGATGGAAGGAAACCGCTCCTTCAACGCCGCGATGATGCCGCGTGTATCGTCCACCGACAGCGTCGTCTGGGTGACGTAGGCCAGCTTGTCGGGATCGGCGACCGCCAGTCGGGCGACGTCCGCGACCGTCTGCACCAGATGCACTTTCGCCGGAATCTGCCCGATCGTGCCCTCGACCTCGGCATGGCCGGCATGGCCGACCAGCACGATCTCGCGACCCCCAGAGGCGTAGCGGCGACCTTCATTGTGCACCTTGGCGACCAACGGACAGGTGGCATCCAGTACCGGAAGGCCGCGGTTGGCCGCCAGTTCCTCCACTTGACGCGCCACGCCATGGGCGCTGAACACGGTGCGGGCGCCCGGCGGGATCTCATCCAGCTCGTCGACGAAGATGGCCCCGCGCGTGCGCAGGTCTTCCACCACATGGCGGTTGTGCACGATCTCGTGACGGACGTAGATCGGCGGGCCATATTTCTTCAGTGCCCGCTCGACAATCTCAATCGCCCGCTCGACACCGGCGCAGAAGCCGCGAGGCTGAGCCAGGACAACGCGTAGCATGCAGACACTCCGGAAAATCTGGCCGTCCGTTGGCCGGGTAATACCCTATCGCAAGCCTCGGATATTGCATGCCCATGCCCCTGTCGCAATGCCGCAGGTGCGAAGTTCATCGGCCGGGACCCTGCCATGAGCGCCAGGCAGCGGGCTGACCAGCTCCTGGTCGCGCGGGGTCTGGCTGAGAGCCGGACCCGGGCGCAGGCCCTGATTCTGGCCGGCAAGGTGTTCAGCGGGGAACGCCGGATCGCGAAATCGGGCGACCTGCTGGCTGCAGACACGCCGCTGGAGGTCCGCGGGCAGGACCATCCCTGGGTCTCACGCGGGGGGCTGAAGCTCGAACACGCGCTGCGGCATTTCGGGCTGTCGCCGGCGGGGCTGGTGTGCTTGGACATCGGCGCGTCGACCGGCGGCTTCACGGATGTGCTGCTGACCCATGGTGCGGCCCGGGTGCACGCGGTCGATGTCGGGCACGGTCAGCTCGCCTGGAAGCTGCGCACGGACCCGCGGGTTGCGGTGCACGAGAAGACGAATGCCCGTCACCTGGATGCGGCGACCGTTCCCGAGCCGATCGGGGCACTGGTGTGCGACGCGAGCTTCATCGGACTGCGCACCCTGCTACCAGCGCCGCTGGCGCGCTGTCTCCCCGGCGCCTGGGCGGTGGCTCTGATCAAGCCGCAATTCGAGGCCGGGCCCGAGGCGGTTGGCAGCAAGGGCGTGGTGCGCGATCCGGCGGTGCATACGGCCGTCTGCGAGATGATTCGCACCTGGTGGGCGGCATTGCCCGGCTGGCAGGTGATCGGTCTGGTCGAGAGCCCGATCACCGGCCCGGAAGGCAACAAGGAGTTCCTGATTGCGGCCAGGCGAGTCTGACCGCCGTTTTACTTTGGGCGCGTTTACCTTGGGCGCGCGGTGGGTGCGCCGGCACGCGGAGGCCCCTCGACGCCGCCGATGCCGTGTGCGACCTCAGCACGAACTGTCGCGCACCTTGTGGAGCCCGTATGACCGCTGCCCAGATCGCCGCCGTCGTGGCCGCCCAACGTCCCATCGCCAGTTCCTTGTTTGATGCGCTGCGCCGGGACGGGCTCGACGAGCCGGGTGTCAGTCGTGATCCCTACGGCGCCGGCGAGCAGCGTGCTCACGTCACGGTGGCTCAGACGGCCCGATCTCTTGGTCTGGAAATCTCCGCTGACGATGCTGCCAATCTCTACATGACGCTGCCCGGCCGAGATCGGGGAGCGAAGTCGATCATCGTCGGCTCGCATCTGGATTCGGTGCCGCATGGCGGCAACTTCGACGGCGCGGCCGGCGTGGTGGCCGGCCTCGTCGCGGTGGCCGCGTTGCGCCAGCTCGGCATAACACTTGCCTGCGATCTGACGGTGATGGGGATCCGCGCCGAGGAGAGCATCTGGTTCCAGGTCTCCTATATCGGCAGCCGCGGTGCGTTGGGTACCCTGCCAGACGGCGCGTTGGATGTGCGCCGCATCGACACGCAACGTACGCTCGCCGAGCATATCGCGGACTGCGGCGGCAAGCCCGATCGCTTGCGTGCCGGCGCGCGTCATCTGGATCCGGCCCGACTGCGCGCGTATCTCGAACTGCATATCGAGCAGGCGCCAAGCCTGGTTGAGGCGAGCAAGCCAATTGCTATCTGCACTGGCATTCCCGGTAACTTCCGCTACACTGACGCGCATATCGAAGGCAGCAACGACCATGTCGGTTTGCCGCGCCGCTTCCGCCGCGACGCGGCGATGGCCGGTGCCGAGTTTGCCGTTTCGTTAGACCAGCTCTGGGCAGAGTACGACGCGAAGGGCATTCCGATGGCGTGTACCATCGGCCGCTTCCATACTGATCCGGCCCAGCACGGGCTGACGATCGTGCCAGGTGCGTTCCATTTCAGCCTGGACGTGCGCGCCTATGACGCGGCGGTGCTGGCCGAGCTGGACGCCAAGGTGGATGCGATCATCGTCAGCATTGAACAGCGGCGCGGTGTGCGCTTCCATCGTGGTCCGAAGGCACGCGCGGCGGTCGGGCCGGTTGACCCAACCATCCGCCAAGCGCTGACGGATGGCGCTGTGGCACTTGGTATTCCGGCACTCGAGCTGGGCAGCCCAGCTTCGCATGACGCCGCAGCCTTCGCCGCGGTCGGTGTGCCGATGGGGATGATTTTTGTCCGCAATGAAAACGGCAGCCACAACCCGCACGAGGCGATGACGATCGACGATTTTCTCGCCGGCGCCGCGCTGCTGACCTGGTGGATCGCCACATCGGCTGCCGGAACGCTTGACCTGAAAGGGGTGTGACCGGCGTCACTTGCGCGCCGGCCAACATCAGGGGCAGTGTCGTCTCGAAACTGAGCCAGTTGCCACAAATCCGTACTCATGCCTGACGAACAGGATCGCGATCCGATCGGCACATTGTTGCCGGCGCGGCGACGCCGCTGGGTTATTGGCGGCATCGTCGCTGCGGCCGCGGCGGCGTTCGTTGGCGACCTGTTTACCAACCGTCTGTTGGCCTTTGGCGTGGCCTACGTCCCGTTGATCTGCACCGCCGCCTTTCATCGCGATGCGCGCGCGGTCTGGTGGGTGGCCGGTCTGACGACACTGATGGTGGTGCTCGGCTTCTTCCTGCCCTACCTGAACGCTGACACCACCGCCTCACTGATCAACCGTGCGCTGTCGCTGCTGGCGATTGGGGTCACTGCTGTCCTGGTGCGCTATGAGCGCTACGTACGCGACCGCCTGATCGAACAGCGGCGGCGGGCGCAGGCAGCCGAGCGCGCCAAGGCGCACCTGCTGTCCAACCTACGTCATGAGCTGCTTACGCCCCTGAATGCGATACTGGGATTTTCAGACCTGCTGCTTGCGGATTGCCGGTCAGATCAGTTGAACGCATTGCGTCAGATCAACACGAGCGGCAAGCGCTTGTTGCGCACGCTGGAGAATTTGATTGACCTGTCGCATTTTGATGAGCGAACCCGACAAACCCAGGACATCGATGTAACGCGCCTGCTGCGCCAATTGACCGACGCGGCCCAGTCGGAGGCGGCTGAGCAGCAGATTGCGCTGACGTTTGCCTCCGAGACGCCGCGTCAGATGGCGAACATCGATGCCGCGGGGCTGCGCCGCATCCTGGATAATCTGCTGGCGAACGCCATCAAGTTCACGCGTCCCGGTGGCAGCATTGAGGTGGCGGTGCGAGCCGAACCGGACGCGATCGTTGCCATAGTGCGCGATAACGGCATTGGTATGCCGAGGCAGGTGCTTGATCAGCTTGGCGCACCGTTCTTCCAGGCCGATGGCGGGACGACGCGACGCTTTGAAGGCATGGGCACGGGCCTTGCACTCAGCCTGCGTCTGGCAGTGACCATCGGGGCGCGGTTGTCATTCGAGAGTGCCCCAGGCCAGGGCACGACGGCACGCCTGCGCCTGCCCACCGCGGCCGCGACGACCCCTCAGGCCTCGCGATAATCCAGCAGGATCAGACCGCAGATCAGGATGCAGATGGGCCAGACCCAGCCGGCGATGCGGCTGCCGGGTGGGTCCAGGCGCAGTTCCAGCCAGCGCGACCAGCCGGCGGCAGCGCCAGCCAGGGCCAACGGCGTATGGGTGATCTCGATCAGCAACTGATCCTTGACGTTGGCGATGGCATGGCTGTGGGTCAGCAGCAGCGCCGCGCCGGCGGCGACCATGATGGGAAACACCAACGCGTAGCGCGTCCCCTGCAACGCGCCGGCGCGCACGCGCCATTCGAACAATGCGAACACGACGATCAGCAGCACGAAGGCGCGATGCTGCAAGACTTCCACGTCGCGGAAGCTTTCCAGGAAGCCGATGTCGCCCATCGGCCAGGTTTCGGGATCAGATCGAAAGAACAGGAATCCCGCAAGGCCGAGGAACAACAGCGGCCAATGTCGCGCCCAGCGCATTCCGGCTTGGTTGAGCAGCGCTAACAAGGCGATCGCAACCACAAACAGTCCAGACCAATGATGGTTATATTCCGACCACGCAATATCTGCAGCATTGCGCGGCGGGAGCTCACCAGACCCCGGCACGAACGCGACCTGTGGGGGGGCCGTGTGCCGTGCGGCTTCGGCGTCCAGCTTTTCCTGCAGCGCCGGCAGCGCCAGCTTGTCATGGTCGGGGCTGTTGAAGCTCGGCCATTCCGGGATGTTGCGCTCGACAATTTCCTGCCAGCTGACCCGGTCCTGTGTCAGGTCCACCGCTGGCGGTACTGATGTCAGCGACGCTGCCGCAAAGAAAACCGTGATGCCGATACCAATTTCGACCTCGGCAAAGCGGCGTAGCCGGTTGATGCTGGTATTGGGTTGGGCGCGTAACCGTTCCACCAGCAGGAAGTTCATGCCGCCCAGGCCCAGCAGCATCAGCAGCATCGCGATCTTGGCGCCGACCATCACGCCATAGGCGGTGCCATAGAAGCCCTGCCAACTGCCGATGAAGACAACGCTCATTGTGACGCCGCTGACCACGATGCAGGCCACGCCTGCCATCGACATGCGCGAGAATCGCGCGCCGATCCGCCGCCACGCCACGCCATTCCCCGCGCGGGCGAGGGCCAGCAGGAAGCACGGGATGCCACCGATCCAGATCGCCGCGCCGAGCTGATGCAGGAACGCGACCAGCAGCAGCGGTCCGCGTCCGTCCAGGCGTGCCGCGGCGTGCGTCGTGAGTGTCGCGGCGGCGAGTTCGATAGCGGCGACAAGCAGCAGCAGCGGCAACGGCGCGCGCACGCCGCGCACCAGCAGCACGGTCAGGATCACGATTGCTGCCGCGGTCTTCACCAGCCCGGCGATCGCGAAGTTGGCGCCCAGGATGTCACTGACCGGCAGGTCGATGGTGCCGACCAGAACAGCCGTCTGCAGCGCAACGGTCGTCGCCTCGCACAGCACCAAGGCCACGGCGCTCCAGGCCGCGATGCGTACGCTGCCGCGCAGGATCGGATCGGCCGACGCGCCAAGGGCGGGGGCCAAGGGACGGGCCAGAAGTGCCAGAAACAGCACGGCGCCCAGCGCCATTGATTGGGCCGTGACCGTCAGCCCATGCAGGACGATCGATAGGTAGCCGAACAGGTCGATCAGCAGCGACATGCGATCAGGGCGCCGTCACCGTGAAGGGCACGTCGCCACGGGTGATGTGGCCATCGACCGCGAGCACCTGCCAGCGCACCAAATACGCGCCCGGCGTGACATCGAGATGTGCGGTCAGGATATCCGGCGCCCCATCCGGATCGATCAACAGTACCACCTGGCTGTGATCAGGCCGGGTCAGGGTCAGCCGCGACCGAGCACGATCGAGGCGGCTGTTATAGCGCAGCCATAGCACCAGCTTGCCGGCCGGCACCGAGCCGCCAATCGGCGGTCGGCTGTCCTCCAGGATTGCATGGGCCTGGGCCGTGGCTGGCACCAGGGTCAGCGCAAGCGCGATCAGATGGCGGCGGGGCAGGCGGCGGGGGAAGCGGCTGGCGGACAACGGGATCGCTCCGGCGCAATGGCGCGGGGCGTGTAGCCCTTGGGTGGCATGCTGTCCAATCCGCGCCCATGGACGCCGCGCGGCAAACCGGCTGTAGTCCGCCGCCGCACGCCACGACGACACGAGACGCATGACCCGCCAATCCCCTGGCCGCCGGGCCGACTATCGTTGGTTCTACCCGATCACCACGCGCTGGATGGACAATGATGTGTTCCGCCACGTCAACAACGTGAACTACTTCTCGTTCTTCGATACCGCGGTGACGTACTACGAAATGACCGAGAAGGTGGTCGATCTCTACGAAGGGCCGATCCATTGCGTGGTGGTGGAGGTGCAGTGCCGCTATCACCGCTCGGTGGCATTTCCCGACCGTATCACCGTCGGTATTCGCGTCGCACGGATCGGCGGCAGTTCCGTGCGCTACGAGATCGGCATCTTCCGCAACGATGAAGAGGAAGCCGCGGCAGAGGGACATTTCGTGCACGTATTTGTCGAGCGGACGACGCAGCGTCCGGTGCCAGTGCCGGACAGTGCGCGGGCGATCCTGGCGTGCATCACCATGAATAGTTGAGACAACAGGGAGGAACGCGATCATGGATTTTGGCATCAAAGGCAAGAAGGCCATCGTTTGCGCCGCGAGCAAGGGGCTGGGCCGCGCCTGCGCCTTGGCGCTGGCGCGTGAGGGCGTGGAGCTGGTGATCACCGCGCGTACGGCCGCGGATCTCGAAGCCACCGCGGCGATGATCCGTCAGCAGACCGGTGCGAAGGTGACCCCGGTGGCGGGCGATATCTCCACCGATGGCGGGCGCGCGGCGGCGCTGGCAGCCTGCCCGGAGCCGGATATCCTGGTGAACAACAATGGTGGCCCGCCGCACGGCGATTTCCGCGAATGGGGCTGGGACACCTGGATCAAGGCGGTCGAGGGCAACATGCTGACGCCGATCTTCATGATCAAGGCGGTGGTTGATGGCATGTGTGAACGCAAGTTTGGCCGCATCGTCAACATCACCTCGGCGTCGGTGAAGTCGCCGATTCCGAACCTGGGCATGAGCAACGGCGCGCGTGCGGGCTTGACCGGGTTCGCTGCCGGCTTGGCGCGCCAGGTGGCGAAGAACAACGTCACGATCAACAATCTGCTTCCGGGTCCGTTCCTGACGGATCGGTTGCGCAGCGGGGCGATTCAGACGGCGAAGCAGCAAGGGCGCGAGGTCGATGAGGTGTTGGCCGAGCGGGCCAAAGCCACGCCGGCCGGGCGGGTGGGCGATCCCGCCGAATTCGGCGATGCCTGCGTGTTCCTGTGCGCGGCGTCGTCGGGCTTCATCGTCGGGCAGAACCTGCTGCTGGACGGCGGCGCGTTCAACTCGTCGATGTCGTGAACGAGCTGGCTTTCCACTCCGCCACCAGGCTGGCCGCGATGGTGCGTCGCGGCCAGGTTGGCTGCGTGGAACTGCTGGACCATTTCATCGCGCGGACGGAACGGCTGGATCCGAACTTGAATGCGGTGGTGGTGCGGGACTTCGAGCGTGCGCGCAAGGCGGCGCGTGCGCTCGACCGCAAGCGGAAGGATCCGGTCGGCCCACTGCACGGCGTGCCGATGACGGTGAAGGAGAGCTTCAACGTGGCCGGCCTGCCGACCACGTGCGGCTTTCCGGCACGGCTGCATGATGCCGTGCTGGAGGACGCGCTGCCGGTGCAACGGCTGAAGGCGGCGGGTGCGGTGGTCTTCGGCAAGACCAATGTGCCGGTAGCGCTGGCCGACTGGCAGAGTTTCAATCCGGTCTATGGCGCGACGAACAATCCTTGGAATGTGGCGCACACGCCAGGTGGGTCTTCCGGGGGTGGCGCGGCGGCGGTGGCCGCCGGTGTCAGCGGCCTGGAGCTGGGCAGTGATATCGGTGGATCGGTGCGCGTGCCGGCGCATTACTGCGGCCTGTTCGGCCATAAGCCCACCTGGGGTCTGTGTCCGTCGCGGGGTCATTTCGCTGTCGCGGCCGCGCTGGCCGATATCTCGGTCATTGGGCCACTCGCGCGGTCCGCCGATGACCTGAGCACTGTCCTCGACTTGATCGGCCAACCCGATCCGGCGGAGACGGCACTGACCCTGAAGCTGCCGGTACCGCGCACCGGGGCGATTGATGGGCTTCGCATTGCGGTGTGGTCCACCGAGCCAGGTCAACAGACCGACCGCGAAACGGTGGCGCAGATCGAGGGGCTTGCGCGTTTCCTGCGCCGCGAGGGTGCCAAAGTCAGCCTGACCGCACGACCGGCATTCGATCCGCTTGAGGCCTTTCATATCTATCTGCGCGCGCTGAACACGGCGCTCAGCGCCCGCCTCGACGAGGTCACGCTGATTCGTATCCGCGAACGGGTTGCCAGTTTGTCGCCGGAGGACATGAGCGCCGATGCGATCATGGTGCGAACCGTGGACATGCCGCATCGCGCGTGGCTGCGACTGAATGAACGACGGACGCAGCTTCGCCGCGCCTGGGGCACGTTTTTCCAGGACTGGGACGTGCTGATCTGCCCGGCGATCAGCACCCCGGCGTTGCCGCACATGCAGCAGGGCGAGACCTGGGCGCGTCGTGTCACAATCGACAGGCAGGAGATACCGTATAACAACATGCTGTTCTGGCCTGGTTTGACCTGCGGTTTTCATCTGCCGGCGAGCGTGGCGCCGATCGGCCTGTCGAATGCGGGGCTGCCGATCGGGGTGCAGATTGTCGGTCCGATGTATGGCGATCGCACCACGATCCACATGGCGAAGCTGCTGGAGAAGGCATGGCGCGGGTTCGTCCCACCCAGCGGCTGGGCATAGCCCGGAGCGCGTGATCTTCATCGTCGCGTCACCCGTGCATGGGTGATGACGGTTGTACGAAGATGACCGTCGCGAGGTTTCGCGCACGCCCCCCGCGTCGCACACTGGTCGCGTGAATGTTGCTGTCATGAACTGGCAATATTCGATGTTGGCCAGACAACGCAGGTGGTGATCCGCATGTTTACGCGACGTCGTGCCTTAGGACTAGCGGCACTTGGTGGCGCGGCGTTCATCGGTGCGCACGGAGCGCTCGCCGAGGACTGGCGTAAGGCCTATCCGGAAATCGCCTTCGCCGTGGTGCCGGCCGAGAACGAGGCCGGCGTGGTCAACCGTTGGACCCCGTTTGCCACCTATCTGTCACAGACTCTGGGCGTGCCGGTGAAGCTGCGGATCGGCAATGACTACGCCGCGGTGATCGAGGGCCAGCGCTCCGGCAACATCCTTATCGGCTACTATGGCGCCGCGTCGTTCGCGCGTGCACTGATCACCGGCGTACGGAGCGAGGCGTTCGCTCTGAACGTCAACAAGGTCAGTGGTCGCGGGTATTATTCGGTGTTCTACGTGCTGGCCAGCAGCCCTTATCATAAGATCGCAGACCTGAAGGGCAAGAATCTCGGTCTGGTCGATGTGAACTCCACCTCGGGCTACCAGGTGCCGCTGTTCGCGTTGCACGAAATGGGCATCGACGCGGACACGTATTTTGCCAACAGCCTTGTCACCGGCAGCCACGAGAACGGTATCTTCGCGCTGGTCGCTGGCACCGTCGACGTGGCGGCGGATTCCTGGAACTCGCCGACCTATTCCAACCTGACGCGGATGTTGACGAAGAAGATGCTGAAGCATCCCGACGGCACCTTGATGACGCAGGGGGACTTCCGTATCATTTTGACATCGCAGCAGATTATCAATGGTCCGTACACCTACCTGGCGGACCTGCCGCCAGCGATGAAAGCAGATATCCGCGCCGCTTTCTTCGCCGCACCCACCAAGGTGCCCGATGCGTTCAATCGTCTGTCTGACGGACAGAATCTGCCGTGGCAGCCAGTCGACAACGCGGCGTATGATGGCATTGTCAAGCTGATCCGCTTTGTCGACAGTCTGGACCGGACGAAGACCTGACCCTGCGCGATTTGGCGGCGTACGCTAGCATGGCGAGGTTTCGTCGATAGGGATTCGCCGTGAGCGCCAACGCCTTCGAACCCGCTCCGCCGGTCGATGCCGCGGCCGCGCCGGCGCGCCGGCCGGGCACCGTCGCCGAGGTGTTCGCCCTGTTCCTGCGTCTCGGCTGCAGCAGCTTTGGTGGCCCGGTCGCGCATCTTGGGTATTTCCGCGCGGAGTTTGTCGAGCGGCGGCGCTGGCTGGACGAGCGCGCGTATGCCGATCTGGTCGGCCTCGCCCAGTTCCTGCCAGGCCCGGCGTCCAGCCAGACGGGTTTCGCGATTGGGTTGCGGCGCGCGGGATATTGGGGTGGATTGGCGGCGTGGACCGGCTTCACGCTGCCGTCCGCGCTGCTGCTGGTGCTATTCGCCTATGGCGCCGCGCCGCTGGCCACGAGCTCAGTTGGCGCCGGGCTGTTGCACGGCTTGAAGTTGGTGGCGGTGGCCATCGTTGCGCAGGCGGTGTGGGGTATGGCGCGCACGCTAGCGCCGGATCGCCCGCGTGCCTCGATCGCGACGGCCGCGGTCATTCTCGTTATGGCGACACCGGTTTCGGTGGGGCAGTTGTCGGCGATTGCGTTGGGTGGGGTGGCCGGATTGGTATTGTGTCGCGATCCTGGCGGCCAGATGGTGCCAGAGAGCCTGGCGATGCCAGTGTCGCGCACGGTCGGCGTGGTTTGCCTGATCCTGTTCGTCGGGCTGTTGCTGATCGTACCGCTGCT
>DATHNE010000008.1:0-78259 GCA_035486355.1 Acetobacteraceae bacterium | reverse complement strand
ACATCAAATGAACGCGCAGGACCATATCCTGGTCGAACAAGACGCGACGGGCATTGTCACCGTCACCTTGAACAAGCCCGCGAAGCGCAACGCAATGTCGTATGCGATGTGGCAGGGTCTGGGCGAGATCTACACCGCTCTGGGCAAGCGCAGCGACGTGCGCACGGTGATCCTCACCGGTGCTGCCGGCAATTTCTGCGCCGGCGCTGACATCTCGGAATTCGCCACCGTCCGCAACACCGAGGCGAAGGCAAAAATCTACAACGACGCTGGCGAATTTGCCACGCATGCCATTATCAACCTGCCGCAGCCAACGATCGCCGCAGTGCACGGCTATGGCGTCGGAGGTGGCTGCGGCCTTGCACTGGCGTGCGATCTGCGGATCGGCGATGCCACCACGCAAATGGGCATCCCGGCGGCGCGGCTGTCGATCGTGTATTCCACGCTGGATTGCGACCTGCTGCTGCGCGCGGTCGGTCTCGCGAATGCCAAGCTGGTGCTGTACTCCGGCCGCTACTTCAAACTCGCTGAGTGCCAATCGATGCGCCTGATCGACATCGTGTCGGCCGATGGCGCGGTGGCTGGCGCCAAGGCGCTGGCCGCCGAACTCGCCACCCGTGCCCCGCTGTCGCAGCGTGGCGCCAAGGTGGTACTGGAAGCGCTGGCGCACGGCGAGTCCGACAAACGCGCCGCTGAGATCGAAGCCGTGCAAGCCGTTGCGGTGAACAGCAACGATTACCGCGAGGCGGCTAGGGCATTCCTGGAGAAGCGGCCGCCAGTGTTTACCGGGCGGTAGTGTCCGATGGACCAGGTCACGCTGCCAACGCTACCGGCGAATACGCTCGACCCCCGCAAGTTCCAGGATCGCGCTATCACCGCGACAGGCGATCGCCGTGCCACTGTTGCCCTGACCGCGCTGGAGACGCTTTGGTTCAACACCGGTACGCTGTGCAATCTCACCTGCAATCATTGCTATATAGAATCATCTCCGCGCAACGACCGCTTGACTTATCTTACCGCCACCGACGTCCGCGCCTATCTCGACGAAATCGCGCGCAACCATTTGCCGACGCAGCTGATCGGTTTCACCGGTGGCGAGCCGTTCATGAATCCTCACATCATAGGGATGCTGGACGATGTGCTATCTCGCGGTTTGCGCGCCATCGTGCTGACCAACGCGATGCAGCCGATGCGCAGGTTGGGCGAGAACCTACAGGCACTCAACGCGACTCACCGCTCACACCTGACCATCCGTGTTTCGCTCGACCACTACACCCAGGCGGTGCATGAGGCTGAGCGCGGCGCGCGCACCTGGAAGCCCACGCTTGATGGCATGATCTGGCTGGCACGCAACGGCTTCGCACTCGATGTTGCGGGCCGTCATTTCACCTCGGAACCGGAAGACCAGCTCCGCGCCGGCTACGCCCGCCTGTTCGCCGCGCATGATATTCCTGTCGACGCCACGGACCCCGTCCGCTTGATGTTGTTCCCCGAGATGGATGCCACACGCGACGTTCCGGAGATCACCACGGCCTGCTGGGGTATCCTGCGCAAATCACCCGACAGCGTGATGTGCGCCTCCTCCCGCATGGTGGTGAAACGCAAGGATGCCATTGCGCCCACCGTGCTGGCCTGTACGCTGCTCGCTTACGACCCGCGCTTCGAGCTGGGCACAACCTTGGCCGAGGCATCGCGCCCCGTCGCATTGAACCATCCCCATTGCGCGTCGTTCTGCGTGCTGGGTGGCGCCGCGTGTAGCCGTGGCTGACCCAACGCCCCGCAGTCGTCCCTCTTGCTGTACCTGCAAGTATCTCCCAAACAGCTCGCTGAACGCGGTGGCGCCCGCGGGATTGCGATGCGCGAACGCGTCGCTAAACCAGGCATTATCCCACGCCGGCATCACCGGCCCCACAACATGGAAGTTCGCGTATCGCGCGGCATAGCCCGACAAATACCGGGCAAACCCGTCGCGCACGTCCGGCCGCACCGCCTGAGCCGTCGCCTCATTGATCGGCACCGCGCATATTTCTTGGCGGTTTGCCCGGCCGCACCGGTGTCGGATCAGCACCACACGGGCGACCGTCGGCCCTTCCATCGCCGCATGGATCAACGCTGCCCCGCGCGGCCCTGAGCCTTGTTCGCGCCCGACGGAGGCAACGCCTGTGCCGCTGTCGCCGCAGCGCCCGCCACCGCGCGGTCGATCTGATCCGCCGCGCCGCGTGAGGTGCTGACCGACACGCTTCCCAAGGAGGCCGACAGCGACCCGGATCCACTGGCCCGACTGGTGGACGCCGAGATTGCGGCCGCAATGCATCACTGCCTGAGCGCGCTGGAACCCGATCGTCGCCGCGACCCGAATTGTGGTCGCACGTTGTTGTCATCGCCGGCTCGGGCGCGTTGGCGCCGCTCCGGGCCGTTGCAGCAGACCTGGCACAGCACCCCGTTCTGGCGCGTCACCACCGCGGCAGCCATGGCGCTGGCCGCGGACTTTCTGGCCGAGGTGCGACTGGACGGTCGTACGCTGATCCGCCCGCTGGGCCAGGTCACAGTGCAATCCGGCAAGGATTTGGAACGCTGGGCACTGCCCGTTGCGCCGCGCGTCCGGTCTCGCTCGGCGTGCTGCCACCGATGGGCCGCAACCTGCCGCCGCACGAGCTGCGGGCGGCGCCGACCCAATTGTTGGTGAGCCCGTAACCGCAGGGCGGCTCACCCACCGGTCAGCCGACCGGTCCAGTGTTATGCGGCGGCCGTCTCGCCGCGATCGATCAGCGGGTGAACTGCGCGCTCAAGCGTGTCCGGCGACATCCGACAATAACAGCGGATCAACTTTCAACTTGGCGAATGCCCGCCGCCATTTCGTGTCGAATTGGCCATCGAACACCAGCGTGTCATCCGCCGGCACCGACAGCCAGGCATTCTGCTGGATCTCGTTGTCCAACTGCCCCGGCCCCCAGCCGGCATAGCCCAGCGCGAGCAACCCTTCGCGCGGTCCGCCCCCTTCGGCGATCGCTTTCAGCACATCCAGGCTGGCCGTCAGTGCGGTGGACTCCGTCACCCGCAAGCTGCCCTCACCGGTCCAATCCGTGGTGTGCAGCACGAACCCACGCGCATTTTCCACCGGGCCGCCCTGGCACAATTGAATCTGCCGCGCTGGCGGCGTCGGCGCCACATCGAGCTGGCGCAGCAGCGCCTCGAAGCTGGGCTTCTGCAGCGGGCGGTTCACCACGATGCCCATCGCGCCGTCCGCGGTGTGGGCACACAAATAGATCACACTCTGCGCGAAACGGGTGTCCCCCATCGCGGGCATGGCAATCAGCAATTGGCCGGTCAGGAACGCCTCTGCCGGCGCGTCGTCCAGGCGCTTGGTCGATTTCGGCATTCTGCCAATCTGGGACCGCCCGCGCCAGCGTGCAAGCTTGGCGTGACTCATTCGTCAGGGAACGCTAGGACTCCCGCATCGACCACCAAACCGGAGAGGGGTAATCCATGTCAGTCAAGGTCGGCGATTCCATTCCGTCCATGAAGCTCATGATGGGGACGGCGGAGGGTCCGAAGGAGGTGTCCACGGACGACCTCTTCAAGGGCAAGAAGGTGGTAATGTTCGCGGTGCCGGGGGCGTTCACGCCCACGTGCAGCGCCAAGCATCTGCCAGGATTTGTGCAGAACATTGATGCCATCAAAGCCAAAGGTGTGGACAATATCATCTGCGTGGCGGTGAACGACGCGTTTGTGATGGGTGCCTGGGGCAAGGAGCAGGGCACTGGCGACAAAGTGATCATGTTGGCCGATGGCTCCGCCGCGCTGACCAAGGCGCTGGGGTTGGAACTCGATCTGACCGCGCGCGGATTGGGCATCCGCAGTCAGCGCTACGCATTGGTGGCGAATGACGGCAAGGTGACGCACCTCGCGGTTGAAGCCCCCGGTGGCTTCGAGGTCAGCAAGGCCGAATCGATTATCGCGGCGCTGTGAGCTCATCATTCCCCCTCTCCCACTTGCGGGAGAGGGGGAATGAGGGCGCTACCGCAGCGACCGTTCCACTAGCCGAGCGAATATCCCCGACCCATATGGAATCGCTGCGTCATTGAAATTGTAGTGCGAATTGTGCACCGGCGCGCTGTCTTCGCCGTTGCCGATGTTGATATACGCACCCGGCACACGTTCTAGCATGAAGGCGAAATCCTCCGACGCCATCGCCGGCGTCTTCGCGCGATTAACATGCGCCTCGCCAACCAGTTCCGCTGCCGCATCAGCCATCGCCTCGGTGTGCCCTAGATGGTTCACCAGCGGCGCGAAGATCAGCCGGAAATCCAGCGTCGCGGTGGCGCCGAACGCTGCCGCGGTGCTGGTGACGATGCGCTTCATGGCGGTTTCCACCGTTGCCAATGCCTCGCGCTTCATCACCCGTACGGTGCCGCCCAGCGTCGCGCTTTCCGGCACCACGTTATAAGCCTTACCCGCACGCACGCGCGTGACGCTGACCACGACATTGTCCCAGGCCGAGATGTTCCGGGACACGATTGATTGCAGTGCTGTGCCCATGTGGCACGCGACCAGCGCCGAATCGATGCTCAGGTCAGGACGTGCCCCGTGCGAGCCCTTGCCGGTGATCGCGATGTCGAAGAACGCGCCACCGGCCATCGCCGGGCCCGGCGGGCAGATTGCGTACTGTCCCACCGCCATGCCCGGGCTGTTGTGCAGCCCATACACTGCACCGCACGGGAACCGCTCGAACAGCCCGTCATCCAGCATCGCCAGCGCGCCGCCAATGCCCTCCTCGCCCGGCTGGAAGATGAAATTCACCGTGCCGTTGAAGTTGCGCGTCTCCGCCAGATAGCGCGCCGCGCCGAGCAGCATCGTTGTGTGCCCGTCATGCCCGCACGCATGCATCCGTCCGCGGTTGCGGCTGCTGTAGGGCAGGTTGGTTTCTTCTTCGATCGGCAGCGCATCCATATCCGCGCGCAGCCCGATTGTCTGCGCCCCGTCGCCCACCTTCAGCACGCCGACGACGCCGGTCTTGCCGACGCCGCGATGCACCTCGATCCCCAGCGCCGCGAGCTGCTTCGCAACCAGCTCCGCCGTGCGATGTTCCTCCAGCCCCAGTTCGGGATGCGCATGGATCTCATGCCGTGTCGCGGTGAGTTCGGCATGAAAGCCGCGGATATGGTCGATCGGGTCGGAGGCGGCCATGAAGCGGATCCTTTATGGGACAATCGGCAAGTCTGCGCACTCAAGCAGCGCGCGTTCAAGCCCCTCAGTCTACCTGGGAATCAAGCGGAACAGGGGGGCGTGATCTGGTTGCGTCGTGACCACTGCCACCGGCAACACCGGCTCGGTGGTCTCACGTCGGATATGGAACGACCGGACCAGCGACGCCAGCACCAGGTTGGCCTCCGCCAGCGCGAACTGGGCGCCGACGCAGACGCGCGGGCCGGCACCGAATGGCAGGTAGGCGAAACGCGCAGGCGCCGGGGCATCCGGCAGGAACCGCGTCGGGTCGAACATATCTGGATCGCGCCACAGCTTGCGATGCCGATGCAGCACCCATGGCGCCATCATGATCACCGCGCCGCGTGGAATCTCGAAGTCGCCGACGCGATCCGCAGCAATTGCCTGGCGCACCATCAGGAAGGCGGGCGGATACAGTCGCAATGTCTCGGAGACGACGGCTTTGGTGAACACCAGTTGATCGAGTGCGGCGGCCGCATCATCCGGCGACAGGTCAAGCGACCTCGCTTCCGTTGCGACACGAGTCTGTGTCGCAGGTGACTCCGCCATTAGCAGCAAGCCCCAGAACAGCGTCACCGCGGTGGTTTCATGCCCGGCCAGGATCATCGTCGCGACCTGATCGAGCAGCTCCGCATCGGTAAATCCCGCACCGGTCTCCGGATCGCGTGCAGCGCGCAACAGATCGAACAGGTCGCGCGGCGCGTCGCTCGCCGGCGCTTGCATCCGTTCGCGCATGATCCGCTCGATCAATGCCATCCGGCGCCGCTGGAAGCGCCGCCGCCGCAGGTCGCGCAATGTCGTGATCGAGGCTGGTACCAGCATGTCGAACAGGGTCGGTCGTGCGTATTCCAAGCCGTATTCGGCCAGCATCTCGCGCATCGCCGCGCTGTGTTGGCGCGTCTGCAGCGAGAACATCGAACGCCCGGCGATGTCAAACGCCAGGCTCTGCACGACCGAGAGCAGGTCAATGGGTCGATCCGCCTCCGTGCCAAGCTGCTCGATCAGTTCCTCGGTGGCTGCCGCGATATGCCGTGTCAGCAGCGGCATCATGCGTGGCGCCAGGGCCGGCGCAATGGTGCGCCGCTGCAGCCGCCAGGCATCGCCGGTACTCAGCAGCAACCCATCCCCAGTGATCGGTCGCAGAATACGGATCGAGGCATGTGTGCGTCGATAGTTGTCCGGATTGTCCACCAGGACGCGCCGCAAGACAGAAGGTGTGTTGACCAGCAGATTGGTCCCGCCCAACAGACTTCGCCGCACGAAATCCTGCTCGTACGCAGCCTCCGGCCATATCGCCAACGCGTTGGTACGCAACGTGCGCAGGAAGCGGAAGAACGGCAGCGGTGCGGCCGGCGGCGTGGGGCGCGGCGGAACCAAGGAATCCTGTGCACTCATGCGTGACAATCGTCGTCGGATGCCATGGGGGCCGCCTGTCTGGTGCGGAAGCTACTGATCGGTATACTCGCGCGGCATGAGCCAGGTGGAAATGCTATTCGCAACGGGAGAGACGCATGAGTTTGAAAGGGGCGGGTTATATCGTCGGTGCCTTTGAGCATCCGACCCGCAAGGCACCGGACAAGTCGGTGGCCCTGCTGCACGCAGAATGCGCCAAGGGCGCGTTGGAAGATGCCGGCCTGACGAAAGACGACATCGACGGCTATTTCTGCGCCGGCGATGCACCGGGCTCGCTGGGTCCGCTGTCGATGGTCGATTACATGAATTTGAAATGCCGCCACGTCGACAGCACCGATGTCGGCGGGTCGTCGTATCAGGTCGCGGTCGGCCACGCGCTGGAAGCGATCGCCGCGGGCCGTTGCAACATCGCGCTGATCACGCTGTCGGGCCGGCCGCGCAGCGAAGGCCAGGCCACCGGCACGGCGCCGCGCGCCGGCAATCCAGCGTGGCCCGAGCTGCAGTTCGAATATCCATACGGTCCGGCGACGGCGAACATGTATGCCATGTGCGCGACGCGGCACATGTACGAATATGGCACCACGAGCGAGCAATTGGCCTGGATCAAGGTCGCAGCCTCGCATCACGCGCAGCACAATCCGAATGCGATGCTGCGCAATGTGGTGACGGTGGAGGACGTGGTCAACTCGCCGATGGTGGCCTCGCCGCTGCACCGGCTGGACTGCTGCGTCATCAGCGACGGTGGCGGCGCGCTGATCGTTGCGAAGCCGGATATCGCCAAAAGCCTGAAGCGCCCGCTGGTCAAGGTGATTGGCGTTGGCGAATCGCCGAAGCATCAGATGGCCGGCGAGGTCGACCTGGTCTACTCGGCGGCCCGCTGGTCGGGTCCGCCGGCGTGGGAAATGGCGGGGATCAAGCCGTCCGACATCAAATACGCTTCGATCTACGACAGCTTCACCATCACCGTGCTGATGCAGTTGGAAGACCTGGGGTTCTGCGAGAAAGGGCAGGGCGGCAAGTTCGTGGCCGACGGCAACCTGATCTCCGGCGTCGGCAAGCTGCCATTCAATACCGATGGCGGCGGGCTGTGCAACAACCATCCCGCCAACCGCGGCGGCATCACCAAGATCATCGAGGCGGTGCGGCAGTTGCGCGGCGAGGCGCATCCGGCGGTGCAGGTGAAGAACTGCGACCTGGCGATCGCGCACGGCACCGGCGGATCGCTGGGGACGCGGCATTGCGGTAGCACTGTCATTCTGGAGCGGGAGTGATCGACATGGCCTATGAACAACGCAAGATCCCGTTCATCGGTGCGACCGATACGAATCCGGAAAACAAGCCGTTCTGGGATGGCTGTGCGGCCGGTAAGTTGGTGCTGCCGCGCTGCAAAGATACCGGAAAATTCATCTGGTACCCACGCGGGATTTCACCCTGGACGTTCGGCCCGGTGGAGTGGGTCGAATGCTCCGGCAAGGGCAAGATTTACACGTTCAGCCTGATGCGCGGCACGCCGCCGTACTGCATCGCCTATGTCGAGCTCGCGGAAGGTCCGCGCATGATGACCAACATCGTGGACTGCGACCTCGCGGTGGTGAAGATCGGCCAGGACGTGACATTGAAATTCGTGCCGAGCGAGAATGGCCCACCGATGCCAATGTTCACACCAGCTTGATCGACGACGCATTCCGGAACGGCCATAACGGCGCTGGCCTCGGTCGGCGCCGTTTGCCGCTTTCCGCGACATAACTGGACCAGACCGGAGGAATTCGATGAAGCTTTCACGCCGCTCCCTGCTCGGCACTGCCGCTGCTGGTGCTGCCTTGCCTCTGTTGCCCGCACGCGCGCAGACGCCAACGATCAAGCTCGGCGTGCTGAACGACCAGTCGGGTCCCTATCGTGACGACGGCGGTCCCACCGGTGTGGTCTGCGCCAAACAGGCACCGCTGGATTTCGGCATCTCCGGCAAGGGCTGGAATGTCGAGATCATTTCGGCTGACCACCAGAACAAGCCGGATGTTGGCGCCTCGATCGCACGCCAATGGTTCGATCAGGAGGGTGTTGACGCGATCGTCGACGTGCCCACTTCGTCGGTGGGCCTCGCGGTCAGCACGGTGTGCCGCGAGAAGAATAAGGTGATGCTGAACTCCGGTACCGGCACCAGCGATTTGACCGGCAAACTGTGCAGTCCGAACACGATCCACTGGACCTACGACACTTATATGCTGGGCAAGTCCACCGGCGGTGCGATCGCCAAAGCCGGGGGCGATAGCTGGTTCTTCGTCACCGCCGATTATGTGTTCGGCCATGTGCTGGAGGATGACACCACCAAGATCGTCACCAAGCAGGGTGCCAAGGTCCTGGGCAGCGTGCGCTACCCGTTCCCGGACACCAGCGATTTTTCTTCGATGCTGGTGCGCGCGCAGGCCTCCGGCGCCAAGGTGCTTGGCCTGGCGAACGCCGGCGGCGACACCGCTAACTGCATCAAGCAGGCGAAGGAATTCGGCATCATGGATAAGATGACCGTCGCCGCGCTGCTGATCCAAAGTACCGGCATTCATGCGATTGGTCTGGAGACAGCGCAGGGCCTGCGCTACAGTGAATCCTACTACTGGGACTTGAATGATCGCACCCGCGCCTTCAATGATCGGATCAAAGGCAAGACGCCGAACGGCATCTGGCCGAACATGACCCAGGTTGGCGACTACGGCGTGACGTTGCACTACCTGAAAGCAGTGAACGACATGGGCGTCGCCGCGGCGAAGGCCGACGGTCGCGCCGCGGTGGCGCGGATGAAGGCGATGCCGACCGACGATGATTGTTTCGGCCCCGGCCGTATCCGCGAGGACGGCCGCGCATTGCACCCGGTGTATCTGTTCGAGGCGAAGAAGCCGTCCGAGAGCAAGCACCAATGGGACGTCGCCAAGGTCATCGCGGTAACCCCGATGGAGGAGGCGTTCCGCCCGCTAAATGAAGGGGGTTGCCCCTTGCACAAGGCGTGACGGAAGACGTTGATGTCGTGGTGATCGGCGCCGGGCTGGCAGGCCTCGGCGCCGCGACCGCATCGCGGCGGCAGGGCCGTCGCGCGGTCATCGTGGAAGCCGCGGACCGTATCGGTGGCCGCGCCTGGACCACCTATCCCCAGCAGCTCGGTGGCGTGTGGTTCGACATGGGGGCGATGTGGCTGCACCACGCCGAGCACAATCCGCTGGTGCCAATCGTCGAGGCGAAGGGCGAGACACTAGTACGGTCGGACGCCATGCGGACGGAACGAACTTTCGTCGGTCCGCGTCTAGCGAACGAGGCGGAACTGGATGATTACGCCGGTGCCTGGCAGCGCTTCGAGGCGGCGGCTGACCGATTGCTGCAACCGGGCATGCCGGATGTCGCCCTGAGTGAGGTGGCCCGCATACTGCCGGATGATCACTGGGCGACGACGGTGGAATGCTGGGAAGGCTCCGTCGTCTGCAATGTCGACGCACCGCATTACAGTCTGCTGGATTGGAAGCGAAACGTCTTAAAGGGCAGCAACGTCGCGCCACAAGGCGGTATCGGCTCATTCGTGCAGCGTCGGCTGGGTGAGGGGTTGGATATCCGCCTGAACACCAAAGTGACACGCATTGCCTGGGCCGGCGCGGGTGGCGAAGTCACCGTGCAAACCGATCGCGGCACGCTGACCGCACGGTCCTGCATCGTGACTGTCTCCACCGGTGTCTTGCGCGCCGGTGCGATTGTGTTCGATCCACCGCTGCCACCGCGCACGCAGGATTGCCTGCATGCCCTGCCGATGGGCCTCGCGATCAAGGTGCTCTTGCGCGCGACCTCGGCCGACCGCCTTGACCTGCCGCCTTCCTGTCTGGTCGATCGCCAGGTCGCGGCAAACGAGCTGCTGGTACTGCTGCAATGCTGGCCGCACAATCGCGACTATGTGCAAGGGTGGATCGGCGGCAGCACGGCCTGGGCCCTGCACCGCGACGGTGACGCCGCGGCGATTGATTACACCCGCAACGAGTTGCGGCGGCTGTTCGGTGGGCGCGCCGACCGGCTGTTCGAGGGCGGCGCGACGTTGGTGACGCATTGGGGTGCCGATCCGTTCGTGCGCGGCTCTTATGCCTATGTCGCGCCCGGTGATGCGAATGCACGGGCGCGTCTGGCCGAGCCGTTGGCTGACGGACATCTACTGTTTGCCGGCGAGGCTTGCCATGTTGGCTTTGCCGGCACACTGGGCGGGGCGTGGCTGAGCGGGCAGGCCGCCGCGGCGTTGGCCGCTTAGTCCATCGCCACCGCCCAACAGGGCTGGCAAATGTTGCGCTGCGGTATACGCTGCGTGGCATGACACTGTTGCTTGTGAAGTCCGGCGGCGAGGTCGCTTTCCCCGAATGGCAGGCGCATTTCGCCACCTATGCGCCGCACCTGGCAGTGCGTTGGTGGGAGGATCCTTCGGTCGATCCCGACACGGTCGACTACATCGTGGTCTGGGAGCCGCAGCCCGGACGTATCGCGCGGATGCGTAACCTAAAGGTGATCTTCAGCAGTGCCGCGGGCGTGGACCATATCGTGCGCGACCCCGATCTGCCGCAACATCTGCCCATCGTACGCATGGCGACGACGGAAAATGCGCAGACCATGGGCGAGTATGTCTGCCTGGCGGCGCTGTCGATCCTGCGTGACCACCAGCGGATGATGGAGCTGCAGGCGATGCGCGGCTGGGTGGAGTTCGAGGCCTCACGCACCGCACCGGACACGCGTGTTGGGATCCTGGGACTGGGGCATCTCGGCGTTGCCGCGGCGCGGATGCTGTGCGGGTTGGGTTTCCAGGTGCATGGCTGGTCGCGCGGACGGAAGATTGTCGAGGGTGTGAAGAGCTACGCAGGTGAGGCGGAGCTGGAGTCATTCCTGGCCCATACCGATATTCTGGTAGGTTTGCTGCCGGATACACCGGCGACACGTGGTCTGATCAATGCTCGGCGCATCGCGATGCTGCCGAAGGGTGCGGGTGTGATCAATGCCGGCCGCGGCACGCTGATCGTGATCCCAGATCTGATCGCCGCGCTGGATTCCAGGCATCTCGACAGTGCTGTGCTGGACGTGTTCGAGACGGAACCGCCCGACCCGGATCATCCGGTCTGGGAACACCCACGCATCACCGTAACCTCCCACATCGCCGGCTATGCCACCCGTCGCGATCGTGCGGCCGCGGTCGCGCGCAACATTGCCGCGTTCGAACGCGGGGACCCGTTACCGAACGTATATAATCCGGAACGAGGCTATTGATGGTCCACGCAGCGTAGGGCGGATTGGCGCGGCTATTCCGCCACCGCCATCACCGTCGCCACGGATTGGCGGAACGCGGTTTGCATTCCGCCCTACCCCGGTAGCACGTACGGTTTCGCCGCCGTTTCATATGCGACGTATCCCAGCGTCTCCCGCAGCTCCGCCGGCGGCAGCGCCGTGCTGGCCTCCGCCTGGCTTGCTTTCAGCGCGGCCAGCCCGGCCTTGATCCCCGCCACCATTGGCGAGAGCAGCGCCGTCGGATGCGTGCCGATCTTCAACCCCAGCTCCTTCGCCCGAGGAATGCTCGGCGTTTCCCGCTTCGCTCCCGGCGACAGCACGGCAAACGACGGCCGCCCTTGCGCCGCCGCGACCGCGCGTCGGACCTCCGCCTCATCCTGGGGCGAATCGAGGAACAGGATATCCGCCCCTTCCTCGACATACATCTCGACCCGGGCCACCGCCTCATCGATCCCCAACGTCGGCCGGCAGTCAGTCCGCGCCATCACTAGGATCCCCGAATCCTTCGCCGCCGCGACCGCCGCACGCACCTTCATCCGCGCTTCCTCGCGCGACAGGCACGGCTTGCCCGCCGAGGTGAGCGCGCGCGGCGTGATCTTGTCCTCGATCAGGATCGCCGCGGCCCCCGCACGGCCATACGCGCGCACGGTACGCTGCACGTTCATGGCGTTACCGTAACCATGATCGCCATCGGCCAGCACCAGCGTGTCGGGCGCCGCGCCGCGCACCATCTCCAGCGCATTCAACATCTCGGCGACGGAAATCAGATCGAGGTCTGGCCCACCGAGCCGGCTCGCCGCCACACAGGAGCCCGACATGAACGCGGTCTTGAAGCCGGCCGCCGCGGCCATCTTGGCGCTGATCCCGTCCCACACCGCGGGCATGACGACGAAATCTGGCCCGGCGAGCAGGGCACGCAAGCGATCCGGCGGCGACATGGCGATCTCCTGAAGGTTTTGTTGAGGGTGACGATAGAAGACGTCCTGGCGTGCGGCCAGGGCGGGCTCACCACAATGTGTAACCGCCGTCGATCACCAAGGCGGCGCCGGTCATGTAGCGGGAAGCCTCGCTGGCCAGGTACACCGCGAGCGGCCCCAGATCCTCCGGCTGGCCAAAATCGCCCATCGGGATTTGCGCCCTGAACGCCCCGATGATCGCGGGCTGCTCACGTGCCCAGCGCTGATTCGGTTCCGTCATGAACCCGCCGGGGAGGATGGCGTTCACCGTGATGCCATGCGGTGCCCAGTCCGCCGCGATGACCCGCGTGAAGTGCAGAACTGCGGCCTTCGCCGTCTCATAGTGCCGCCCGCCAACGCCGCGGTTGGCGATCAGCCCGCTGATCGAGGCGATGTTGATCACCCGCCCACCCGTGCCGCGCGCCAGCATCGCCCCGCCGATCAGCTTGGTGCACAGGAACGTGCTGGTCAGGTTGAGGTCCATCAGCTCCTGCCAGGTCTCCAGCGTTTCATCCTGAAGCGGAACATTCACCCGCCGCCCGCCAATATTGTTGATCAGGACGTCGATCGGGCCCAGCGCTAGTGCCTCCTGGCACGCGCGTTCGCATCCCTCGGGCGTCCCAGCGTCGCGCTGGATGGTCCAGGCCTGCCGCCCAAGCGCGCGGACGTCGGCCGCCGTGCGCATGAGGCTCTCCGCGTCGCGCCCTACCAGCACCGCATCGGCACCCGCCTCGGCGATGGCCAGTGCCATCTCGCGTCCCAGGCCGCGGCTGCCGCCGGTGATGAACAGGCGTTTGCCGTTGAGGCGGAAGCGATCGAGCACAGTCATCACAGGAGTCCTCTCAAGGAAAGTTGGCACGTTAATGGGATTACGCACATCTGCCGACCGACCCACCCTATTTGACACTCCCCGCCACCTCCCCCATCTTCCCCATCAACCGAGGGGAGCCCCGCCACAAGGGGCTGAGAGACCGCCAGGACCGCGATACGCGGCGGCGCGGTGACCCTTGAACCTGAACCGGGTCATGCCGGCGGAGGGACGGGGTCAGTGCACGAAACACCCCTCATCCGCCCGTATTGCCTGTGACGCGCGTGAGGAGACAGTCATGACGGTGCAGTCCAAGACCGCCGCCCGCCCATCCAGCGTAACAACCGGCCCGATCGCCGGCTCGCGCAAGATCTACACGTCCCCGGCTGGGCGCCCGGACATCAACGTGCCGTTTCGCGAGATCGCTCTCGACCCCTCGGCGAACGAGGAACCCTATCGCGCCTACGACTGCTCCGGTCCCTACACCGACCCCGCGGTCACCATCGACCTGGAGGCCGGCCTGCCGCCCGCGCGCCGCGAGTGGATCGCCAAGCGCGGCTTCGACCGCATCGCGCCGCGTCGGGTGAAGCCGGAGGACAATGGCGGCGCCAGCGGCGACAAACTCGTGCCGTCCTGTCCGGCCGACCTGCCGATCTACGGCGGCAAGCCCGGACAGCTCGTCACGCAATACGAATTCGCCCGCGCCGGCATCATCACCGAGGAGATGGTCTACGTCGCGCACCGCGAAAACCTCGGCCGAGAGAAGATGCTGGAAGGCGCTGAGGAACGCATCGCTGACGGCGAAAGCTTTGGTGCTGAAATACCGCCCTTCATCACGCCGGAATTCGTCCGCAGCGAAGTCGCGCGCGGCCGTGCCATCATCCCGGCCAACATCAACCATCCGGAGCTGGAGCCGGTCATCATCGGCCGCAACTTCCTGGTGAAGATCAACGCCAATATCGGCAACTCCGCTGTCACCTCCGGCGTCGCCGAGGAAGTGGAAAAGCTGGTCTGGGCGATCCGCTGGGGTGGCGACACGGTGATGGACCTGTCGACCGGCCGCAACATCCACAACATCCGTGGCTGGATCATGCGCAATTCGCCGGTGCCAATCGGCACGGTTCCGATCTATCAGGCGCTGGAAAAGGTCGACGGCGATCCGACCAAGCTTGATTGGGAGGTGTTCAAAGACACGCTGATCGAGCAGGCCGAGCAAGGCGTTGACTACTTCACCATCCATGCCGGCGTGCGGCTAAAATACGTGCCGCTGACCGCGAAGCGTGTCACTGGCATCGTCTCACGCGGCGGCTCGATCATGGCGAAGTGGTGCCTGTCGCAGCACAAGGAATCGTTCCTGTATGAACGCTTCGATGAGATCTGCGACATCATGCGCAAATACGACGTGTCGTTCTCGCTGGGTGACGGGCTGCGTCCGGGCTCCAACGCCGACGCCAATGATGCCGCGCAGTTCGGTGAGCTGGAGACACTGGGTGAACTGACGAAGATCGCCTGGGATAAAGGCTGCCAGGTGATGATCGAAGGCCCCGGGCACGTGCCGATGCACAAGATCAAGATCAATATGGACAAGCAGCTCAAGGAATGCGGCGAGGCGCCGTTCTATACCCTCGGCCCGCTGACCACCGACATCGCACCCGGCTACGACCATATTACCAGCGCGATCGGCGCGGCGATGATCGGTTGGTTCGGTACCGCAATGCTCTGCTACGTCACGCCGAAGGAACATCTCGGTCTGCCCGACCGCGATGACGTGAAGACCGGCGTCGTGACGTATCGCATCGCCGCGCACGCCGCGGACCTGGCCAAAGGCCATCCGGCCGCCAAACTGCGCGACGATGCGATTAGTCGCGCCCGTTTCGAGTTCCGCTGGGAGGATCAGTTCAATCTCGGCCTGGATCCCGACACGGCGCGCAAGTTCCATGACGAGACGTTGCCCAAGGATGCGCACAAGGTCGCGCATTTCTGTTCTATGTGCGGGCCGAAATTCTGCTCGATGCAGATCACCCAGGACCTGCGCAAGGAAGCCGAGCGCATGTCCGGCCTGGAAGCGAAAAGCGAGGAATTCCGCGCCAAGGGCAAGGAAATCTACCAGCCCTTGCCGGCGGCCGAGTAAGCGGCGTCCGGGGGCCCATGTCCGACCCGCGCGAAGCGCTGGACGCGATCGGCTGGATTCCGGACGTCGAACTCGACATCGCCGACGCGGCGCTGCAGTTCGCGCGCATCGACGCGCCGGATGCCGATTGGCAGGCGGCGCGGGCGCACCTGTCGGACATCGCGCGTGATATGGTCGGGATGGGGCGCGGCATCACCGACCTGGATACGCGTGCCAGCGTCCTGACCCGCTTGATCGCCGGCAGCTACGGCTATCATGGCGACGAACTCACCTATGACGATCTCGCCAACGCCAACCTGCTCCACGTGATTGAGCGCCGTCAGGGCATGCCGGTCGCCCTCGGGGTGATCTGGCTGCACGCCTGCCGCGCGGCGGGATGGAGCGCCCGTGGGGTGGATTTCCCCGGTCACTTCCTGATCGCGCTTGCCGGCAAGGGCAGCCAGCTCGTCCTCGATGTGTTCAACGGCGGCATCGAGATGGAAGCCCGCGATCTACGCGCGTTGATCAAACGCGTGGAGGGCGACAAGGCCGAGCTGCGCCCCGGTGTCTTGCAGCCGATGAATGCGCGCGCCGTGTTGCTTCGGTTACAGAACAATATCAAAAGCCGTCGCCTGCAGGCGGGTGACCTGGCGGGCGCGCTCGCCTGTGTCGGTGATATGGTGCGCATCGCTCCGGACCACGCCTCGCTGTGGCGCGAGGCGGCGGTGATGCATCACCGGCTCGACGAGGTGAACGCGGCGGTGCGTTGTTATGAACGGTTCCTCATGCTGGTGCCCGAGGGTGAGGTCGCCACCCGTGTGCGCGCCAGCGTCGAATCATTGCGAAGTCGGCTGAATTAGCCTGGCCTCGCCCCAGCTATCATTGCGAGGAGCGCAGTGACGAAGCGATCTTGTGCCAGCGTAGCACTATGGCTGGAGCACCCGCGGATCGAGAATGCTTCGTCGCTGCGCTCCTCGCAATGACAACGGGCGTGAGATCGCATTAGCTCGTATCCGTTTCGCTCTTGGCGTGAGGCTTGGCGTCGACGATAGGTGCTTCGGGACCATCCGGCATGAATGGCTGCAATAACTGATCACCCATACCAGCCGGCATCGGGTAAGTGGTGCCGTAATGCACCGGCAGCTTGTCCCGCGGCCGATGGAATGTGCCGAAGATCCGATCCACCCACGGCAGCGTCGCTGCATAGTTCTTGTCCACCACATCCGGCCCGTCATTGGTGTGATGCCAGTGATGGAAGGCCGGCGTCGCCACCGGCCACTCCAGCGGGCCGAAGCGCCAGCGCGGATTGGCGTGAATGAAGAACCTCCACACAATCCCGACCAGCAGCACGAGCACCGGCACCAGGCTCGCGCCGCCTGCCATTGGCGCGGCCAGCCCAAGCGCATACATCGGCACCAACCCGCATAGCCGCGTGAAGATCATGTCGAGCGGATGAGCGCATGTGTATCCCAGCCAGTCGATCTGTTCGGCGCTGTGATGCACGGCATGGAAATGCCACAGCAGCGGGATCTGATGGCTCCAGCGATGTCCCCAGTAGAAGCCGATCTCGCCCGCGATCAGTGCTGTGATAACGCGCGGCCAGATCGGCCAATGCGCGATCGAAGTGGTCATCCCGGCTGGCAGCATTGCATGCGCCGCCCAGGCGAGCACTGCCAGTGGTGTGCTCAGCAGCAGGCTCGGCAGTACGCCGTTCAGGAAGAAATAGCCCAGGTCAATACCGATCTGCCTGCGAAACACCGCTTGTCGCCGTGCCGCGAACAGGCGCTCCAGCGGCACAAACACAGCCCTGAGCAAGGTCAACCAGATGCACAGCTTGATGAGCGTCGCAATGACGCCAGGCACCATCTGTGTGAGCTGCTGCAGCGCGTCCATGTCAGACGGCACTTATCGCGCCGCACGAATCCGGCACAGGCGTGCCGCGGATCACGCCGCTCTGCGTGTCACCATGCCGGCGGACCCGCACCGCCGGCGCTTGTAGCCGATTAGACCGTCAAACCGCTCACCAGCAGTGCCCAGCTTGCGGGCTCGGGAATGTCCGACAGTGAAACGCCGTCCAGCAGAGCCAACGGCGGCACGCCGCCGGGGGTGCCGATCGCCAGGAAGGACAGCGTCTCCGATGTGCTGGTTGGCGTGAACGTCATGGTGAGCTGAGTCCAGCCGGAGAACCCCTCACTCGTCAGATCGATGACTGGCGTGTACTGGGTTTGGTTGCGGAGGCTCACCTCCTACTGGTCCGTGGTCGCGCGGGTTTGTCCTCGAGCTCTTCCAGCATGCTCATGAGCTGCCGGTCCTACGCCCGCATCCGCTCGGCGATATCGCCCAGCACCTTGTGTGCCGAGCGCACCGCGCCTTCCTGCCAGCCGGTGACGAACGACATGTGTTCGCCAGCGAACAGATATGGCCCGTCGCCCTTTAACAGCAGCGGGAATTGTGTCGCTCGGGCCTCCTTACTCCATTCCGCCCAGCCGCCCTTGGTGTAGGGGACATTCTTCCACGCCACCGAGACACCCGCGCCCAGCCAGTGTGACGCGTCCGGATGGAGGTGCGTGACGTCATCCAGCGTGTCACGCAACCGTTGTGCAAGCGGTTTGATGGCAAACGCATTACCCAGGTCGTCCGACCAGATATACGCGCCAACCAGGATGCCCTTGGCCTGTTGCAGGCCCGCCGACGGATACCAAACCTGGGTCGAAGTGCGGCTGGTCCAGGAAATCCCCCCGTAGATATTGCTGTCCAGCTCCCAGAAGCGGCGCGCGGCCTCGAACGCCACCTTGCCCGCCGGCACATAATCTAGCGACGCCATCGCCGCGCGGATCGCCGGCGTAAAATCCACATCAACATCGGCAAGTGCCGGAAATGGAACGGTCACGACGACGAACGGCGCATCGATTTGTTGGGGCGCCTTGGCAGTTGCATGCCGCCACGTGATGCGCACGCCGGTCTCGGTGCGGCGCATCTGACTCACTACGGCACCGTAGGTGATCAAGCCGCGCAGGTTCTGTCCGAACGCCTGCCCGATCCGCCCCATCCCACCAACCGGTTGCAACATCGTCGCGGCCATCGTCGATAGCTCGCCGAACTGCATCGGCCCGTGCCAGAAATCCGATGCCAGGATCTGCCGCAGATCCAGCGGTTGGTTCGCCACGCCGTCCTGCGTGACATCCGGCGGCGTGGCCCAACCGGCGCGCGAAGACCCGTGATAAGCCAGATCCTTGTCCAGCGCGCCGAAGGCCCGCAGGAACGCGCGCAGCCGGTCTTTGTCTTCCGGTGTGACCGGCTGAACCATCAGCTCCTTGTCGACTGCCTTCGCCGCCAGCTCCGCCACATACCCACGCGCATCGTTCACCACGCGTCGATTGAGCTGCGGTTGGCCATCGAATACGTGATCGTCCTGCATCAGGGCGCCGCGATTGTCGTCGCACAGCACCTCGAGCGGCACGTCTAGCGCGCGGCAGTACGACAGAATCCCTTCGTGGTGATAGGGCAGACGTGCCGGGCCTGGATTGAAATACATGTGTGGTGCACGATCCCACGCCACCTGTTGCGAGCTGCCGACCTCCTGAACGACATCGCCACCGCGCAGCGACCAGTTGCGCCCGCCCGCCCGCGCGCGCGCTTCCAGCACCATGGGCGCATAGCCCGCCTTGCGCAGCTCATAGGCCAGTACCATCCCGGCGATCCCGGACCCGATGATCACGACGCGCCGACCGCGACCTGGCGGCAGCTCAGGGGCGCCGGCATAAGCCTCTGGCACCGCCAGCAGTCCCATCGCCGCCATCGTGTGATACGCGGCCGCGATGCCGCCGGCCTTGCCGACCAGATGGATCAGCCTGCGGCGCGACAACGTCACGATGGGCGCCGCGCGCGCAACGCCGCCGCCAGCGTGCCGTCGTCCAGCACGTCCAACGCACCGCCGATCGGCACGCCCTGCGCCAGCCGTGTCACCGTCACGCCACGTGGCTTCAGCCTATCGGTCAACCAATGCGCGGTGGTCGCGCCGTCCACCGTGGCCGGCAGCGCCAGGATCACTTCGGTGACCTGGCCGTCACCGATCCGTTCCAGGAGCGGTGCGATATTCAGATCCTCTGGCCCCACCCCGGCCAGTGCCGACAGTGTTCCACCCAGCGCGTGATACAGTCCGTGATGCACCTGTGCGCGCTCCAGCGCCCATAAATCGGCCACACCTTCGACGACGCAGATCACCGAGCGGTCCCGCCGCGCGTTGGAGCAGATCGTGCAGGGATCCTGGCTGTCGAGATTGCCACACACCCGACACGGCTTCACCGCCCGCGCCGCCTCGGCCAATGCGACAGCCAGCGGCAACATACGCGATTCCGGCTCTTGCAGCATCTTCACCGCCGCGCGCCGCGCGCTGCGTGGCCCCAGGCCCGGCAGCTTCGCGAGCAGTGCGATCAGCCTCTCGACTTCCGGTCCCCCCATCGCGTCTGACTGTCCGACCCGTTCCTCTCCGTCATGGCCGGGCTTGCCCCGACCATCCGCGCTTCAACGCCAATGCGCGGATGGCAGGGACAAGCCCGGCCACGTCGGTAGAGGGAAAGCCGTTCCGCATCAGAACGGTAACTTCATGCCCGGCGGCAACTGCAGTCCCCCGGTCACTTTCTGCATCTCCGCCTGCATCATCGTTTCAGCCTTGGTCTTCGCATCGCGGTGCGCCGCTATGATCAGGTCTTCCAGCATCTCTAGATCCGACGGATCGGCCAGCTTCGGATCGATCTTGATCCGGCGCAGCTCGCCCTTGCCATTCAACGTCAACGTTACCAGCCCGGCACCCGAGGCTCCCTCCACCTCTATGCCTTCCATCTTCGCTTGCATCTCTTGCATGCGTTCCTGCATCTGCTGCGCCTGTTTCATCAGGCCGGACAGGTTCTTCATTCGTCGGACTCCATCTCCTCAGCGAAATCAGTGTCGGGCACCGCTTCCCCGGCCGCGGCTTGTATCGCCGGCAAACCGTAGGCATCGGCCGTCGCGTCATGCACCTGGTCGATCCGTGCGCCGGGAAACGCCTCCATGATCGCGCGTACCAGCGGATGGTCGGCGGCGGCGGACCGGCGCGCGGCATCTGCGGCGGAACCTTGCTCGGCCAGGGTCGCATCCCCGACGGCAGTGGACAATGCGATGGTCCAGCGCGTGCCCGTCGCGTCGGTCAGCAAGGCCGCGAGCTTCGAGGCAAGGTCCTTCGGCGCATCCGGCTGGGGCCGCAGCTCGATCACCGGTGGCGCGAAGCGGACCAGATGCACCGAGTGCACCAGATGCGCGTGCAGCATGGCCTCGCGCCGATCGGCCACCAACGCCAGAACATCGCGGAATTCACTGAACCGCAGCGTCGCGGGCGCCGGAGCCGCCTCCATGACCGCGCCACCACCGGCCATGGCGCGCACCCCGCCACCCGTCGGGCCGCCCGAGGGCGCCGGTGCGGCCGAGGCCGACGTCGCACCGCCGCCCAACCGGCGCACCAGATCACCTGGGGTCGGCAGCTCCGCGACATGGCACAGCCGGATCAGCACCATTTCGGCTGCGGCGCGGCGATCGGGCGCGGTTTCGACCTCGCTCACGCCCTTCAGCAGCATCTGCCACGCGCGTCCCAACGTTGGCACCGCGAGCCGATCCGCCATGTCCGCGCTACGTGTCCTCTCGGCCTCAGGCAATTCGCCGCTGTCACGCAGCGTCGGCACGACCTTCAGACGGGTTATCGTGTGGATCAGTTCCAGCAGGTCCTGCAGAACCACACCGATATCGGCGCCGCGCTCATACAATCGCTCGGTGATCTGCAACGCCTGCCGCGGGTTGCCGGCCATCAGGGCATCCATCAGGTCAAAGACCGCGATGCGATCCGCCACCCCCAACATGTCGGCGACCTGACCATCGCGGATCGGCCCGTCCGTCTGCGCGATCGCCTGATCCAGCAGTGACAGTCCATCACGCACGGACCCGTCCGCGGCGCGCGCAATCATATCGAGCGCACCCGGCTCGATGGTCACACCCTCCTTCTCGGCAATGCCGCCGAAATGCGCCGTCAGCTCTGCCACGCGCACCCGACGCAGATCGAACCGCTGGCAGCGCGACAGCACGGTGATCGGCACCTTGCGGATTTCCGTCGTCGCGAACACGAACTTCACATGCGGTGGCGGTTCCTCCAGCGTCTTCAGCAGTGCGTTGAACGCGTTGCGCGTCAACATATGCACTTCGTCGATGATGAAGACCTTGGTGCGGATCTTCATCGGCCGCGAACGGCTGACTTCGATGATCTCGCGCACATCGTCGACGCCGGTGCGCGACGCGGCATCCATCTCGAACACATCGGGCTCGCGCTCGGCGAGAATGGCGCGGCAATTGTCGCACACGCCACATGGATCAGCGGTCGGCCCGCCGGCGCCATCCGGTCCGACGCAGTTCAGCGCCCGCGCAATGATGCGTGCCGTGGTGGTCTTCCCCACGCCGCGCACGCCAGTCAGCATGAACGCATGCGCCACGCGCCCGGTGGCGAACGCGTTGCGCAGTGTGCGCACCATCGTCTCCTGGCCGATCAGGTCGGAGAATTGGGTCGGGCGGTATTTGCGCGCCAGCACCCGATAGGCGGCGGCTTGCGCGGGCGGTGCCGCCGCCGGCAGCGCGTCGCCGAACAGCCCAGGTCCATCTGGGGGAGGTGGCGCATCGTCTGCCGGAGGATCGTCCTGGAACAGGCCGGACATGCGGGCGGTCATAGCCGCTGCGGCGGCCCCCTTCCTGGTGTGCCGAGTGGGAGGCCGGCAAACGACCCGAGCGGAAACTCGTTGCGGCTGCTTCCTTCCGGACCTGACCGGGTTGGCGAGGCGCCCGTCCGCCGCCGACCTCCCGCGTGGAGTCTACCACGGTTCGGGGGGCAGGTCACAAGCCGCCGATCGTGGCCGGCGGATCAGCGAATTGTTCATGGATCGGCCGGCAAGATGCCCCGAAAAGGAGCGTATCGATGGCTGACACGCCCCTGTCCGACACGCCCATTGAACCGACCGTGAGCGGCCGATATCCTGCCGATATGCAGAGCCGTGTGGCCGTTCTGGAAAAAGTCGCTCGTCGCACCGCGGTGACGCTGGCGCGCATTGCGCGGCGACTGGATGGGGGCGATCAGAGGTTCGACGTGTTGGCTGCCACGCAACGGGCCGATTTCCGCTGGCGCGTCGGCATTATGTCGGGTGGCTTCAGCGCGACGATCGCCCTTTCGCCGCCATGCTCGGCGTGATGGCGCACGGCTTCCACTGGCCGTAGCGGATGATCCGCGCCGCCATGGTCGGCCTGGGCTGGTGGGGCAAGCGCCTGTTGGACGCAGCGCAACCGGCCGCTGACCGCATCCGCTTCATCCACGCCGTCAGCCCGCGTCCCGAGCTGCGGCGCGACGTCGCCGACGCCCACGGGCTGCGACTGTCCCCTCGCATCGCGGACATGCTGCGCGATCCCGAGATCGACGCCGTGGTGCTGGCCACGCCGCATTCGATGCACGCCGACCAGATCGAGGAAATCGCGCGCGCCGGCAAGCCAATCCTGTGCGAGAAGCCGTTCACCCTGCGCCGGGCCGACGCGGTCCGTGCGGTGCAGGCCTGCGAACAGGCCGGCGTGTTGCTGGCCCTCGGCCATAACCGCCGCTTTCTGCCCGCACTGGTGGAGCTGAAGCGGTGGATCGCCGCGGGAACGCTGGGAAGGCTGCTGCACGTCGAAGGCCACATCAGCAACCAGAACTCCTCCGGCAATTTCGCCACTTGGCGTCACGACGCCAGCGAATCGCCTGCCGGTGGCCTGACTGGCACCGGCGTGCACATGCTGGACTGCTTCGTGAACCTGCTAGGCCCGGTCCGCCGCGTCACCACGCAGTTGATCACGTGGCGCACTGCGCCCGACCCGCTGGACAGCCTGTCAGTGCTGCTGGAGTTCGCCAACGGCATGTCCGGCACGCTCGTCACCATCCGTGTCACGCCCGTCACCTGGCGACTGCATATTTTCGGCACCGACGGCAACGCCGAAAACCACGACCAGACCGAACTGACGCTGCGCCTGACCGGCAAGCCGGCGGAGCACCGTCATCTTCCCGAGGTCGACACGCTACGGCTGGAACTGGAGGCCTTTGCCGATGCGGTGGAAGGCCGCGCACCCTATCCGATCCCCTATGATCAGATGATCGGTACGGTCGCGGTGTTTGAGGCAATCACCCGATCCGTCGCCGCGCGTGGTCGCACGACTGAGGTCGAGACACGCTAAGCCTCTTGATTGCAATCGCTGGTGCACCCTGGCAAAGCACTGCCGGCCTGACCTGGAGCATCGCATGACCATCAAACGCACCATCGCGGCCAAGCGTCAGGTGGCTCGGAGGCGCGTTGGTGGGTCATGTGGGGATGGCCCCTGGCCTGCAAGAGGTCTGTCGCGGTGGCTTCGATCGCTTGCGATGATGTGTCCGGCTTTTGATGCGGTCTGAGATGGACCGCTCGCCCTGGTGGGTTCCGCGGATCGAGGCCTTATCAGTTTGCCGGGATTGGGGTCCCTCCGACTCACTCAGGCTTCTCTCGATCCGTCGGGTCGAGCGATTTTGCCGTCACGCTTCTTCGCTCTTGCAAGCTCCCGGCTCGTTGCAGCTCAGCCCGATCAGGCTGCGGCTGCCGCAGGACGGTACGGTGCTGTGTCGCTCATCGCGGCCCAGGCAATCCGGGGGTTTGGTTCGCCAACGCGATGGCTACGACGAGGTGGTGCTTCCGCTCACGCAGCGGCGCCATCCACCCATGACCCACTACCGGCGGCGGATGGTGAGCGTTGCCGTCGATATAGCATTCAGGTGCGCGACCCAGCTGATGCAAGGGCCGCGAAGGGCTGGGAGTGGGTCACTTGCCGAAACTGGATAGCGCGCCGCTCTAGACCCTCATAAGGGTGCCTAGGGCACCCGCGTGGCGCTTCGCGTATGGGTGACCCCGATGCGGGATCAGGCCGCGATGATGAAGAGGACAATCGCCATGCAGCACTGCGCACGCGGGCTTCTGCGGTGGGTGGCACGTGCCATGCTCGTCGCGACTGTGCTGACTATGCCGATGATGGCGGCGGCTGATCCAAAACCCACCGAAGAACAGGCACACGCCATCGCCGTCGACGCCTACGTGTATCTCTACCCGCTCATCACGATGGACATCACGCGCAAGCAGCTCACAAATACGACCGAGGGGTTCGGCCGTGGTCCGATGAATGCTTTCAGCAACGTCCCGGCCTACCCTCCGGCCAGTGATAAAACCGTCGTCCGCACGAATTATGACACCCTCTACTCGATCGCTTATCTCGACATGCTCAAGGAGCCGGTTGTCGTTTCGGTCCCCGACACCGCCGGGCGCTATTACCTACTGCCGATGCTCGACATGTGGACGGACGTGTTTGCATCGCCCGGCTGGCGAACCACCGGGACGCAGGCGGCCAACTTCCTGGTGACGCCGCCTGGCTGGTCCGGAACGGTTCCCGCCGATATGATTCGGATCGCGGCGCCGACCCCTTACGTCTGGATCATCGGGCGCACAAAGACCGATGGCCCCTCCGATTACGAAGCGGTTCGGAAAATTCAGGCGGGCTACAAAATCACCTTGCTCTCCGAGTGGGGCAAGACGCCAACGCCGCCAACGCTCAAGGTCGATCCTTCCGTCGACATGAAGACGCCACCGCGCCAACAGGTTGACACGATGCCGGCCGGCAAGTTCTTCGCCTATGCGGCTGAGCTAATGGGTCAGCAACCGCCGCACGTCACGGATCAGCCGATCCTTGCGCAAATGAAAAAGCTGGGCATCGAGCCGGGCAAGCCGTTCGACATCGCAAATGTCGATCCGATCGTCGCAAAAGCGCTCGAGACAGCCCCTGAGGATGGGCAGGCGCTGATGGATTGGAAGGTGCCGACAGTGGCTCGGATCGCCAACGGCTGGTCGATGAACACCGATACGATGGGCGTCTATGGCAACTACTATCTCAAGCGGGCGATTATCGCGCGCCTCGGACTCGGAGCGAACCTGCCAGAAGACGCGATTTACCCGCTAAATCTTGCTGATGAAGACGGCAAACCGCTCGACGGAGCGAACAGGTATACAATCCACTTCGATAAGGCGACCGCGCCGCCAGTGAATGCTTTCTGGTCCATCACGATGTATGATCCGGACGGGTTCGCCTATCCCAACAACCTCAACCGGCAAGCGGTCAGTTCATGGATGCCCTTCAAATACAATGCTGATGGATCGCTCGACCTGTATTTCCAGAACGAGAGCCCCGGCCCGAGCAAGGAAGCCAACTGGCTGCCATCGCCGAAAGGCGGGTTCAATGTGACCATGCGGCTCTATGGCCCCAAGCCCGACGCGCTGACAGGCAGATGGAACCCGCCGCCGATCGTCAAAACGCCGGGCGCGAACGCTTTGAGCGCGCAGTGACAATCAAACGCTGGCCGGTTTCCTAACGCACGACGCTCCTCTCGGAGACCGCATAAGACGCCTTGGTGGAACTCCCCTGCGCGTGCCTGCTTATCGCCGTTGGTTGCTCCAAAGCTTCCATTCCGCTTCGGGCCAATTTCCGGCAGAGCCAGATGTCCGGTCTTGCCGAGGGCTGTCTCGGAAGTGGACAGGCCCTTCACACCCATAATGGAAATTCAAACCAACCCTACCGAAGGGCTGTGAAGGTTGTCCGAACCGTCCCCGCGTGGCACCGTCCCGCGCGCTTCGAACCCCCAGCCCACGGACAAGCTCGTGACCCTGATTCTGGCCAGTCGCCCGAACGTCTACTCGTCGAGCCCGCTCGACCGCGCCGGTCTGCGACGCGAAGATGCCGCCTGGATCGCCGAACGGCTGGAGGATCCCGAGACACTGTTCGTGCCGGTATGGCGCAGCCGCAATCTCGTGCACGGCGTGGACGAAGGTGTGCCCGAGGCGATCTACATCTCCGGTGCCGCCGCCACTGCGCTGCGGATGGGCGGCGGGCCTTGGGCCTTCCTTGGTTTGCTTGACGACAAGGCGGTGTTCGGCATCGACATTAGCGCCGCCGAGGACCCGGTACCGCTGCTGCCCGACACGCTGGGCAAGTTTGTCGATCTGCGCGCCGTCGGCTGGGGGGTGGCGAAGCCCGAGGCCTCGATCCTCGCGCACGCTCGCGGCCTGCTGCACTGGCGCAGCCGCCATCGCTTCTGCGGCGTTTGCGGCGCGCCCTGCGATGTCAAAAGCGCCGGCCACGTGATGAAATGTACCGCCTGCGAAACGCAGCATTTCCCGCGCACCGATCCGGCGGTGATCATGCTGGTCACCAAGGGCGACCGCGCCCTGCTCGGCCACTCGCAGCGCTTCCCGCGCGCCAACATGTACTCCACCCTCGCCGGCTTCGTGGAACCGGGCGAAACGCTGGAAGAAGCCGTCCGTCGCGAGGTGTTCGAGGAATCCGGCATCCGCACCGGCGCCGTGCGTTATCATTCCAGCCAGCCCTGGCCGTTCCCCGGCAACATCATGCTGGGTTACTACGCCGAGGGCCTGTCCGAAGAGATCACCATCGACCCCGAAGAAATGATTGATGTGCGCTGGTTCTCCCGCGCCGAGATCCGTGATCCTGAAGGCCATGACTTCGTGCTGCCGCGCCTCGACAGCATTGCCCGGAGATTGATCGAGGATTGGATGGCGGCCGCATGAGCCTGCGCGTCAGTCTGGTGCTGCTGGCGCTGCTCGCCGGCTGTACGCCCCCGCCACCGGCAACGACGCCGCAGGGGCAATGCGAACAGCAGGCCGATCAGGATCCTGCGGTACATGCGTTGCTGGTGCAGGCGCCTGTGTACAGCTATGACCCGATCTGGCAGACCAAGTTGTCGCTGGCACAACGCAAAGCCGTGAACACCTGCCTGACCGCCAAGGGGCTTCCCCCACGCGGTGGGGTGCAGCCCGTGCTCCTCGCACCCTACGGCGGCACCGACGAGCCCTGATGGCCGCACGCACGCTGCCGCTCGCAACCATCGGCTATGAGGGCACCACGGTTGCCGCGGTTCTGGCGCGGCTGCGCGAGGCGCGTGTGGCGCTGCTGATCGACGTGCGGGCTGTTGCCGCCTCGCGCAAGCCTGGCTTTTCCAAGCGTCAGTTGGCCGCAGAGTTGGATGCCGCCGGCATCGCCTACGTGCATCTCCAGCAGCTCGGCACGCCGAAGCCGGGGCGTGACGCGGTGCGGTCGGGCCATCCCGAACGCATGGTACCGATCTATCAGGCGCATATGCAGGGCGATCGGCCGCAGGCCGAGCTGGCTCAGGCGATCGTTTTGGCCCGCGGCACCCGCGCCTGCCTGCTGTGCTTCGAGCGCGACCACACCACCTGCCATCGCACGCTGGTTGCGGAGCTGATCACCGCTGAAACCGGCCAGTCTGTCATGCACCTCGCCGTGCCAGACGCATAAGCGCGACGCACGCAGTGACGCTCCTTTACAGCCTCAATCTGCGCCGTGCGTCAGCCGGAATGGTGCCGCGGGATAAACTCCCAACACGCGCACCTCGGTCGAGAAGAATGTCAGTTCTTCGAGCGCGCGCCGCATCGCGGGATGTTCCGGATGCCCATCAGCATCGCACAGGAATTGTGTCGCAACGAACTGGCCGGCGATCATGTAGCTCTCCAGCTTGGTCAGGTTCACGCCATTGGTCGCGAACCCACCCATCGCCTTGTACAGCGCTGCCGGTACGTTCCGCACACGGAACACAAACGTCGTCATCAGATTCGGCGTTGCCGGATCGGGCATCGAGGGTTTTGGCGCCATCACGTAGAATCGGGTCGTGTTGTGCGCCGCGTCCTCGACGTTGCTGCGCAGGATTTCCAGCCCGTAGATCTCCGCGGCCAGTGACGACGCGATCGCCGCATCCTCGCGGTTGTTCCACTGTGCGACCATCCCCGCCGCGCCCGCGGTGTCCGCCTGCACAACAGCCGTCACGCCCAGCTCGCGCAGCAGGCGACGCACCTGGTCCAAGGCCACGGGATGCGAGTGCACCCGCTTCAGCCCGGCGATGGTCGCCCCCTTCGGTGCCAGCAGGCAGTGCTCCACACGGTGGAAATGTTCGCCCACCACGTACAGCCCCGATCCGGGCAGCAAGTAGTGGATGTCCGGCACGCGTCCGGCCAAGCTGTTCTCACATGGCAGCATGCCGAGCTGTGCGCGTCCTTCGCGCACCGCCTCGATCGCCGCCTCGAAGCTCTCGCAGGGCAGGGTGGTCATGCCGGGATAGGCTACTCGGCAGGCCAGGTCCGAATAGGCGCCGGGCTGGCCCTGGAACGCGATCACGCTGCTCATGTCGGCATCCCTTGGCGCAGAATCTCACGCGCCCGCTCGAGGTCGATGGCTGTATCCACGCCGAACGGCGCATGCTCTACCCGCACGCATGCGATGCGCATGCCGGCTTCGAGCGCGCGCAGTTGTTCCAGGCTTTCGCGCCGCTCCAGCGGGGCTTCCGGCAGTGAGACGAACCGCGCCAGCGCCGCGCGGCGGAACGCATAGATGCCAATGTGGTGCCACAGCGGTCCTTCCCCCCATGGGATCGCCACGCGGGAGAAATACAGCGCCGGCGACACCGCGCGGCCATGATCGAACGCGCAGGCCGCCTTCACCACAGATGGCGCCGCCGCTTCCTCCGCCGAGGTGATCGGTGCCACCAGCGTGGCGATGTCGAACGCCGGATCGGCCAGCGGCGTCAGCACGGCGCGCAGATAGACCGACGGTATGGTTGGGAGGTCGCCCTGCAAGTTCACCACGACGTCGTACCGCCCCTGCGGATCGAGCACCGCCAGCGCCGCATGCACGCGATCGGATCCGCGCGGCAGCGACGGATCGGTCATCACCGCGGTGCCGCCCGCCGCGCGCACCGCCTCGGCGATCTCGGGATCGCCACAGGCCACTGCGGCTGGCCCGATATCCGCCTCCCGCGCGCGGTCGAGCACGTGCACGATCATCGACTTGCCATGGATATCGGCCAACGGCTTGCCCGGCAGCCTGGTGGACGCCATGCGGGACGGGATGACGACGATGGGGGTCATGAGATGCGATTCACGATGGGAAAAGCCGGTGCGAAGTGGGTCCGAAAGGGGCGGGGACGGGTTGAAGGGTCTGGGTGGTTTGCCTATGGTGCCCCGCACCTTATGAAGGCGCACGCCCGCGTGCAACGGGACGCGGACGTGCTGGTTTGTGTCGAACGATCAAGGCGGAGAAGTCAGGTCGCATGGATAGCATGGACGTCAACAAGGGCATTGCCGCCGTCCTTGTGGTGGGCATTGTCTTCTTCCTCACCGGCCTGATTGGCGACAACCTGGTGACCGAGATCCCGCCGAGCAAACCCGCCCTGGCGATCAAGACTGAAGCCGCCGCGCCGAGTGCCGAGGCAGCGAAGCCCGCCCCACTGCCGCCGGTGTCGCCACTGCTGGCCGGCGCCGACCCTGCCGCGGGCGAGGCATATACCAAGAAGATCTGCGTCGCCTGCCACACCTTCAACCAAGGCGGCCGGCCGGCTGTTGGTCCAAACCTGTACAACGTGGTCGGCGGGCCGCACGATCATGAGCAGGGCTTCAACTACTCCGACGCGCTGCAGAAGTTCAAAGGCCAGCCCTGGACGTTTGAGGCACTGAACGAGTGGCTGTTCAAGCCCAGCCAGTATGCCCCGGGCACCCGCATGACGTTCGCCGGGATCCCAAGCGCCAAGGACCGGGCGAACGTGATCGCCTACCTACGGTCGCTGTCGCCGAACCCGGTGGCGCTGCCCGCACCAGAGGCCGCGCCGGCCGCGGCTCCGGCGGCGCCTGCCGCGGCTCCACCCGCCGCCGCTCCGGCCGCGCCGGCGACTCCGGCCGCGCCCGCCGCCGAGGCCCCGAAGAAGTCCTGATCCACCGCAGGAGGGCCGCGTGACCGACGACGCCCTCGATCCTTTGATCGCCGCCGCCGAGGCGGCCGCCGATGTCGCGGGGGCGGTCATCCGGCCATTCTTCCGCGCGCCATTGGCGGCCGACTTGAAGACTGACCACAGCCCGGTCACCATCGCCGACCGCAGCGCCGAGCAAGCCATGCGCGCGATGCTGGCCGAGCGCTTTCCGGATCACGGCGTGTTGGGTGAGGAATTCGGCCGCGACCGGCCAGAGGCGCGGTTCTGCTGGGTGCTGGACCCGATCGACGGCACGCGTGCCTTCATCACTGGCCGACCGGTGTTCGGCACGCTGGTCGCGCTGCTGGAGGACGGCAAACCGATCCTGGGTGTGATCGACCAGCCGGTGACGGGCGAACGCTGGATCGGCGCCACCGGCCGCAAGACGCTGTTCCGTGGCCCGATGGGCGGGCGCCCCGGCTGCCGCCCCTGCCCCATGCTGGCCGAGGCCGAGCTGTCCTGCACCGGCCCCGGGATGCTCGGGAGCGATATGCCGCGCTGGCAGAAACTGGCTGATTCGGTGCGCCGTGTGTCCTGGGGCGGCGATTGCTACGCTTATGGGCTGCTGGCGCTCGGGCATATCGACGTGATCGCCGAGGTCACCATGAAGCTGTGGGACTGGGCGGCGCTGGTACCGGTGATCGAGGGCGCCGGCGGGCGCATCACGGATTGGTCTGGTGCACCGCTGCGCCCGGATGGTGACGGCCGTGTGCTGGCGGTCGGCGACCCGGCGCTGCTGGACCCGGCGATCGCGCGGCTGGCTGGCTGACTTTCCGACCCCCCTCTCTCCGTCACGGCCGGGTTAAGTCCGGCCACGACGAAAGAGCGGAGGGGAGACAACTATGACCGCTATCAATACAAATAACCCAGCTTCAATGATGCCAGCCCCACCAGTGGTGGCTGCCATGTTCATCGACGATGCATCCGCCCAGTGGGACGGTGACGACAGCCAATCCAAGCAGCAGCCACATAATTCGCAGCATCACGCACTCCTGACCTTGAGGCTCATTCGACCCCAAAAGCCTAGGTGCGCGCGGGTGGCGAAAACATGGCTGCTTCAGGTTCAGAGTGTGTGGCTCGCGCAGGAGTGACACTTTGCGCGCGGGTCATGCGCCGGCGACAATGCTACTGTGCGGCGACGCGCACCTGCGGTGAGTTCGCCCCGTACCGGTCCCGGAACGGCTGGGTGTCAATCTCCTCCAGCTCGATCTCCCGGCTCATCACCTTCCGCTTCCATTCCTGATGTTCCACCTCAGCAGCATGGAACTCCGGCATCACTTCCTTCGCGAACAGCTCCAGACTCTCACAAATATGCGCATGCGCATTTTTCCCCGCCTGGTTCAGCAGAATCACCTGATCGATATTGGAACTCTGGAATCGCCGCAGCTTGCGTCGCAGCGTCTCGGGCGACCCGATCAACCCGCCCGACAGCGCCCGCGCCGCCTGATCCGGGTTCTCCCGCTTCCACTTGTTGTATTCGACCCACATGTTCACGGTGTATGGATCGGGCCGCTTCCGCCCCGAACTCGCTCCGTAGTAGCGCAGCGCGAACTGGAAGAACGTCGCGCCATCGGCGCGCCGCCGCGCTTCCTCATCCGTCTCCGCGCACATGAAGTAGCTCACCAGCGCGATGTTCGGATTGGTCTGATAATCCGCCAGCTTTTCCTGCCGTTTCGTGAACGCATTATAATACGCGTGGACCCAGGCATGCGCCGCATCAGCCGACAGGAACTGAAATCCCAGCGCGCCCATGCCGCGCCGGCCCGCCATCTCGATCGTTTCCAGTTGCGAGCATGCCACCCACAGCGGCGGATGCGGCTTCTGCACCGGCTTCGGGAGCACATTCCGCATCGGCATCTTGTGCCACTTGGTGTCGAGTTCGACGCCCTTGTCCTGGAACATCGGAATGATGCAGCGGATCGCGTCTTCCCAGATCTCGCGCTTCGTCTCCATATCGCGGTCGAAACCGCCTAGCTCGGTGATCGATGCCGACTCGCCGGTGCCCATCTCCACGCGGCCATTGCTGACCAGATCCAGGCACGCAATCCGTTCCGCCACGCGCTGCGGCGGATTGGTGGTGAGCTGCACGATGCCGTGGCCGAGACGGATGTTCTTCGTCCGCTGGCTGGCCGCACCCAGGAACACTTCCGGCGCTGGCGAGTGCGAGTATTCCTCAAGGAAGTGGTGCTCGACCTCCCATGCGTAGTCGTAGCCGCACTTGTCGGCCAGCTCCACCTGATCCAGCGCGTTCTGATAGAGCTGCCGCTCGTCATCCGGCCCCCACGGCCGTGGCAGCTGCAGTTCGTAGAAAATGCCGAATTTCATCGTCCCGCTCCCCGGCACACACGTGTGCTACTGGGCAGTAGGACCGCTGGCGCGTCAAGCCGCGCGGCCAGTGCCTAGACCGCGCGTTCAGCCTTCACCTGATCGAGCCGCGCCATCGCCGCGCTCAGCTCGCCGCCGCCCTTTCGCCGATCGCCACCGAAACGGCTGACCCGGCGTTTGTGCAAATCCTCCAGCACCGCCAGCAGCATCGCCGCGGTCTTCAGGTTACGCATCGCGCAGGCATATTCGAACGTGCGCAGCACCATATCGGAGACCCGGCGGCTCGGCCGGCCCGGTGTTGGTAATGAAGCCAGCATCGCGTCCCTCCACGCACCGGCGTTGAAACCGGTGGGGAAGATACCGTCGAATCCTTGCAAATCAGCATCAGCGCGCCAGTCTCCGCACGCGTAGACACATGATTTTGTGAGCGCCTTGCCCGGCTGGGTGACGTCCCTGTGGGCGCTTAGACCTTCTCGACCTGGCTGTACTCCAGCTCCACCGGCGTGGACCGGCCGAAGATCGAGACGCTGACCTTCACGCGGCCCTTCTCCTCGTCGACTTCCTCGACCGTCCCGTTGAAGCTGGTGAACGGTCCGTCGGCCACCCGGATCTGCTCGCCCACCTCGAACAGCACCGACGGACGCGGCCGCTCGGTCCCTTCCTGGGTCTGCTTCATGATCCGCTCGGCCTCGGCCTCGCTGATCGGGCTGGGCTTGTTGCGGCTGCCCAGGAAGCCGGTGACCTTTGGCGTGTCCTTCACCAGGTGCCAGGCCTCGTCGGTCAGCTCCATCTTCACCAGCACATAGCCCGGGAAGAACTTGTGCTCGGCGTTCACCTTCTGGCCGCGCCGCAGTTCCACCACGTTCTCGGATGGCACCAGCACCTCATCGATCTGGTCCGCCAGCCCCTTCTGGGCCGCCTGCTCTTTCAACTGCTGGGCGATCTTCTTCTCGAAGCCCGAATAGACGTGCACGACATACCAACGCTTGGCCATCACTCGCTCCCGTTCAGCCGCCGACGCCGAACAACGTTCGGACGCCAAGGCCGATGATCTGATCGACGAAGAAGAAGAACAGCGCTGACAACGTGACCATGGCGAACACCAGGCCCGTGGTCACCAGGGTCTCCTTGCGAGACGGCCAGGTGACACGCCCCACCTCCGTCCGCACGTCCCGCACGAATTTGACTGGATCAAACGCCACGCTTCACCACTCCGACTTGCCTGAAATCCCACGCGCCGCAACCACCTGCGCCCGACTGGCAGGGGTGGAGGGTCTCGAACCCCCAACCTCCGGTTTTGGAGACCGGCGCTCTAGCCAATTGAGCTACACCCCTGCACGGCGGATCGGCATCCGGCCACAGATGCCGCCCTAATCAAAAGCCAGGTGACAGTGTGCTCGGGTGCCCGTTGCGCAGGGGGCGTTAGAAAGGGCCGGCGCGCTCTTGTGTCAAGCCTTCTTCTGGTGGCTGGGGAGGGCTGAGTGGGCCCCTGCGGCCACCCCAAGGGCTGGGGTTGTGGATATCTTGCAAGGATTCACTACGAAGGCGGAGAACCACGAAGGGCCACGAAGCGGGGGAGTGCTTCAGCCGTGCCGCGATGGCAGCGACGATGATGGCGCCCGCGCGAAGCGCATCGAACATTCCTGCCATCCGCCGCACCCATGACTTGCCCCCGACCTTCGCGGTCCGTTGTGGCCCTTGGCCTTCTTGGGGTCACCACACGATCTGTCCAAAATCGTGCGCTTGCGCCGGCGTTCCAGGGATACAGGGAGCGCGCGCGGTGCTGTTGCGACACTCCTTGAGGTAACTGCCTCTTGGCAGCACATTGACTGCCAAGAGGCAGTCATGCGCGGTCCCGCCCCACCCATCCGTCCGGCGGTTGATCCCGGTCCCCATCCGGTCGCCTGAGCCTGGCTGATCCGGCGACGCGGCACCGTCTAACACCAGCCGTGATCGATGGCGTTCTGAGGCTCGCAGAAATCTGGCATCTGACCAGCGCTGAGGCCTGCGCCCCGCTGGGCGATGTCGCCGAGCGAACATGGTTCCGTATGAAGAAGGGAGAGCGGGCCGGCGGCGCTTTGTCGCAGGATACGCTAACGCGCGTCAGCGCTCACGTCGGGATCTTCAAAGGCCTGCGTCTGCTGTTTTCAGAGCCGCTGTCCGACGAATGGATCCGGTTGCCGAACAAGGACCCGCTCTACGCCGGGCAGCGGCCGCTCGACATTCTCATCAATGGCGGCATTCCGAAGATGCTGGAGGTCCGACGCCATATCGATGCGCTTCGCGGCGGCCTCTGAATGTGGCCGTTGCCCACGATCGAGCTCACCCAGCGCGACACGATCCGTTTGATCTCAACGGGCCGGCTCAAGGAGCCCGTCCTCTTGCCGCTTGCCGCAAATCAGCGCGCATTCGACGATCTCGCCGATCTGGAGAGCGTCACCAATGGCCGCCTCCAAGCGCAGGAGTTTGGCTTGCCCGACCTTGATCCTCGCGAGCTCGTTTTCGGGCGCGCCGGCCATACTTTCATCAATGCTGCGTTCGCGCATACGCGACCAGGCGGCAATCGATTCAACGGCGATGATCGCGGCGCCTGGTATTGCGCCTTCGATGTGGAAATGTGTCTCGGCGACGTATCCTACCATCTCACCCGCGAACTTGAGGCGATCGGGCGCTTCGAGAACGTGACCGACTATGCCGAGCTGATCGCAGACTTCGTCGGGCCATTTCATGATTTCCGCGCGGCCGACCGGGCTGCCGAACGCGCACTTCCAGCGGACCCGGCGCGCGCCTACCCCGCGGGGCAGGCATTGGCGTTGCGTCTGCGTAAAGAGCTGGACAGCAATGGCGTCATCGATCCCTCTGCCCGCCACGCTGGAGGGACCTGCCTCGTGGCGTTTCGGCCCGACCTCGTGCTGAATCTTCGCCAAGGCAGTTTGTGGCGACTGGAATGGCAAGGCGATCGGATGCCAACTATGACGCCGCAAGTGCGATAGGCCGATTACAACGCTTCCGGGCCGAATTCAGGAGGTCGTCCGAGACGACGCGCCCGGTCTGCTGCCGACGGCGGAGGCCTTCTGAAGCAGCATGCAGCGGTTCAGTTCCTGGATTTCTGCATCTTGCCCACGCATCGCTTCCTGCTCCCTTCGGATTGCCCAGCAGACGAGGGATGGTCTCGCGTGTTCACTTCATGTTCTGCACCACTGGATAGGACTTCACCAACCGCGACGTCGGCGCGCGGCAAGGGCATGCGCGGCGCGCCGCACCTTTGCCGCGTCGTGGGCGCAAGCGCTAGCGCCTTCGTCTGGCTTGTTTTGTGTCTGCCCGAGGTGGGGTAATCGGTCGCGGGGCGCCTGATTGCTATGCTCGCCTCCGCCCACTGATGGGCACAAAGCTTACGCTGTTAACCTCGCTGACATAGCCTCCGGCCCAGCGTCGGTTTCTGATCCGCCCGTCGCGCAAGGAGCCTGCAATGTCCGATCTGCCCCCCCGCACCGGCCCCCTCGTGGGCCTCAAGGTCCTGGAGATCGGCCATTACGTCGCCGCGCCCTTCTGCACCCGCATCCTGGCTGACCTGGGCGCCGAGGTGATCAAGATCGAACCGCCCGGCGGCGATCCGTTCCGCGGCTGGGGCGCGGCGGTGAACGGCAACTCCGTCTGGTTCAGCATCCACGGCCGCAACAAGCTGTCGGTGGAACTGGACCTGAAGCGCCAACGCGACACGGTGCTGCGCCTCGCTGCCCGCGCCGATGTCCTGGTGGAGAACCTGCGCGCCGGGCAGCTCGAACGCCTCGGCCTCGGCCCCGACGTGCTGCACGCGACCAACCCACGCCTGGTGATCGCTCGGATCTCCGGCTACGGCCAGGACGGTCCCTACCGCGACAAGCCTGCCTTCGGTGCGGTTGGTGAGGCGATGGGCGGCCTGCGCCACCTGACCGGCCATCCCGCCGGCGCGTCCGACCTGCCGCCGCCGCGCTGTGGCATCTCGATCAGCGACGACCTCGCCGGCCTGTACGGGGCGATCGGCCTGCTCTCGGCACTCTGGCAACGCGATGGGGCCGGCACCGGCCGCGGCCGGATCATCGACGTCAACCTGATCGATTCCGTCTTCAGCCTGATGGAAGGAATGTTGCCGGAATACGCCCTCGACGGCCGCATCCGCCAGCCGGTCGGTGCCGCCATCCCCACCGCTGCGCCCACCAACACCTATCGCTGCGCCGACGGGAAGTGGCTGTGCATTGCTGGCAACTCCGACCTGATTTTCGCCCGCCTGATGGCAGCGATCGGCCGCCCGGAGCTGGCGAAGGACGTCGCCTACGCGACCAACGGCGACCGCTGTGCCCAGCGTGAGGATCTCGATGCGGTCATCGGTGCTTGGACCGTTACGTTATCTGCCAAGACGGCGGAAGAGCGCCTTGAGGCCGCCGAAGTGCCCTGCTCGCGCCTGTACGATATTACTGATTGCGCCGCCGACCCGCACTTCCGCGCCCGCGCCAGCGTGCAGGCGATCGACGATCCGCTGATCGGCCGAACCCTGCACCCCGGTCCGACCATCCGGTTCGATGGCGACGACCCCACGACGGTGGTCGCCTGGCCCGGGCCAGCGGTTGGCGCACACACCGCCTATGTGCTGGAGACGTTACTGGGGCCGGCGAAAACTGACGCGTGATCAAAGTTATATTGCAATCCCCTTACGTCAGATGAAATAAAATCCCGACAAATGGCCGGGAATCCGGGGGGAACATGCGTCGCCTGCGTGCCGCGCTGTGGTTGCTCGTGCTCTGCGCCCTCTCGGCCTGTGGGTCGGGTGGCCCGACCGGTGGCGCGCGCCTGGGCGACTATGTGGGCGGCAGCGTCCCGATCGACTGCGCCCCCTTCGCCCTGACCGGTGTGCAACTGGCCGGCGCCGCCGACGATTGGTGGGGTGGGTCGGTTGGCCGCTATCGGTGCGCCGCCACGACCGAGGCCGGTGGGATCTTGGTGCTGCGCCGCTCCGACCGCCTGCCCTACGGCCACGTGGCTGTCGTCACCCGCGTGCTGTCGTCACGCCAGGTATTGGTCAGTCAGGCCAACTGGGTGCACCACCGCGGGTCGCAGGATCAGCCCGTGGTCGATGTCTCCGCCCGTAACGACTGGCGCCTGGTGCGCGTCTGGTGGCCATCAACCGACCAGATGGGCATCGCGGACTGTCCGGCGCGCGGCTTCATCCTGCCCGGCCGTCCGGTCTCCCATGACGAACTGATCGCCGCCATGCCCAGGGCGGTCCGCCTTGCGCAAAATGAGTAGCCAGCGCGCCGGTACTATCGAACCGTCAATGGACCGGTGCTTTCCAGCAACGACACAACGCGCCCAGACTGTGGTCAAGATCGCCACCTGGGCGTTGGCTGTCGACCCAGGATGGGTCATGGCAGCTCAGGGGAGAAAGTCATGAGTGACACCGATCGCGCCCGAAAGGTCGTCATCGCCAGCTTCCTCGGCTGGGCGCTGGACGCCTTCGATTTCTTCATCATGGTCTTCGTGTTCAGCGACGTCGCCAAGGAATTCGGCGTCAGCCTGACAGCGGTCACGGTTGCGGTCACGCTCACGCTGGCGATGCGCGCCCTCGGCGCCTACATCTTCGGCCGGCTGGCTGATCGCTTCGGGCGGCGCCCGCTGCTGATGATCAGCGTGTTGTCTTATTCCGTCCTCGAACTGGCATCCGGCCTCGCGCCGACTCTGACCACTTTCCTCGTGCTGCGCGCGCTGTTCGGCATCGCCATGGGCGGCGAGTGGGGCATCGGCAGTTCGCTGACGATGGAAACCATTCCACCGAAATGGCGCGGCTGGGTCTCGGGCCTGCTGCAATCCGGCTACCCGACTGGCTATTTCCTTGCCACCATCTGCTTCTTTGTGGTGTATCCGCTGGTCGGCTGGCGCGGCATGTTCATAATCGGCGCGGTGCCGGCGCTGCTGGTGCTGTACATCCGGCGCAACGTGCCGGAGAGCCCGGATTGGGTGGCCCGCCAGGTCGCGCCGCGGCCGTCGATCGGCTCGGTGCTGCGCCAAAACATCGGGCTGACGATCTACGCCGTGATCCTGATGACCGCGTTCAACTTCTTCAGCCACGGCACCCAGGACATCTATCCGAACATCTTCCTGGGCGTGCAGCATGGTTTCAGTCACGCCACGATCACCACGATCGCGCTGATCTATAACGCCGGTGCTATGATCGGCGGCATCGCCTTCGGCATGTTATCGGAACGGATCGGCCGACGTGCCGCGATTGTGCTGGCGGCGCTGCTGTCGTTGCCGGTACTGCCATTCTGGGCGTTCGGGAGCACGGCACTGACACTCGGTATCGGCGCTTTCCTGATGCAGATCTGTGTGCAGGGCGCCTGGGGCGTGATTCCAGCGCATCTGAACGAGCTGTCACCGGCCAGCATTCGCGCCACTTTCCCGGGCGTGGTTTATCAGCTTGGCAATCTCCTGGCGTCGTATAACGCGACGCTGCAGGCCGGCATCGGCGAGTCGATGGGGCACAATTACAGTTGGGCGCTGGCCGGCGTGGCGGGCGTGGTGGCGGTGGTGATCGCGCTGCTGGTGGGCTTCGGCCAGGAGGCGCACGGTGTGCAAATGGGTCACAACACCGCCGCGACGCCAGGCTGACATCCGCCGCGCTTTCCGCCATCCGATGGCGGAGAGCAGACGCTGTCTGCCCCAAGAGGTCATGCCAGACCGGTCCGGCGAATCATACGCCGCTGACCCAGCCCGGCCGCCAGCGGCGCCCCGTCGGTGTGGCAGGCCGCGATTGCCAGCAGCGTGATCGCGAACGCATGTGTCACCGACGCCGCATCGACGCGCGTGCCCATCGCGGAAAAGAACAGCCCACCCGGCACCGCGAACCACCGCGTAGCCGGAGATGACAAGATGCACATCCGCCGGCTGCGCGATCAGCCTCCGACAATGGCACGCGCGGTTGGTACAACGAGGCCAACCTTTCGCCGATCCTGCGCCACGTTCTGGCGAAAGCGGGCAATTTCATCCCGCCACCACCGCGCGAAACCTGACGCGCCCGCCCGCCGCTCCGCCTTTATGTTGGGGCGATGCGCCGCACGTAGGAACCGGATGGCGGCCTTAGCGGGTGGGCTCCCATGTTCGCGCCGCCATGAAGCGATCACCCAACGGCGGCCTCAGCCGTCGTGCGTCGGAGACGGACCACTTGGTCCCCATCGGTGCCACGGGCACCTCGGTGCGCGGCGCGCCGAGACCCCGCGATCCCATGCCACGCCGCGCCGAGGAGAGATCCCGAATGCCGACCACTCGTCGTGTCAGCGCGCGCTTGCGCCAGCGCGAACCCCTGCCCAGCCAACTGACCGTGCCCCCGATGGAGCCCGCGACCGCGTTACGCGCCGTCGTGGGGGAGGTCCGGGATGAAGCCGCCCTGGTGATCGGGCCGCAAGGGATCGACGTCATGTGCGACCTGCTGCGTCGTGGGGCGCGCTCGGTGGTGCTGTTGCGCACCGAAAAGCGGCCAGAGGCGCACAGCGCAAGCCTGGTCGTGGTGCCCGCGGCACCGTCGATCGAGTGGCTGGCCTGTGTCCTGGGCCATGCGCGGCGCGCGTTGTTGCCGACCGGCCGTCTGGTGTTGCGCCTGACCGCGCTGCCCGGGCGTCAGCTCGCGGCCCAGGTCATGCGCATGCTGCGCATTCATGGCTACACCCTGATCACCGCGCGCCAAGCCGGTGACCAGTTGCTGCTGAAGGCCGAGCTGCCAGGCTTCGGCCAGCAGATTCGCGCCTGATCGGAGGCGATCATGCATCGTTCCATACAGTCCCTGGGTGGCTCCTTGACCGCCCTGGTCACGCCGTTCCGCGACACCCAGCTCGATCTGCCGGCACTCGCGCGGTTGGCCGCACGCCAGATCGATCACGGCACCGACGGGTTGGTGGTGTGCGGCAGCACGGGTGAGGCGCAATCGCTGTCGACCGGCGAATTCGCCCAGGCCGTAGCCGCCGTGGTGGCCGCCGCGCGCGGCCGGGTGCCAGTGATTGCCGGCTGCACTTCACCTTCGACGGCGGCCACCATGGCGCTGTCGGAGCAGGCGGCCCGGGCCGGCGCCGACGGGTTGTTGTGTGCCGTGCCACCCTATGTGAAGCCGACGCAGGACGGCATCGTGGCGCATATCCGCGCGGTCGCACATGCGGCGGATCTGCCCATCGTGATCTACGACGTGCCGTCACGGTCGGGCACCGCGATCGCCGACGCCACTATCGCACGGCTATTCGCCGCGGAGCTGATCGTGGGCGTCAAGGACGCCACCGCCGATCTGTCACGCCCGCCACGGCTGCATGCACTGTGCGGCGAGGGCTTGGTGCAGTTCAGCGGCGATGACGCCACCACGGCCGGCTATCGCGCGATGGGCGGTGACGGTTGTATCTCGGTCACCGCGAACGTCACGCCGGCGCTGTGTGCGCAACTGCATCGGGCGTGGGATCAGGGCGATCGACGCAGCTTCGCCGCGGTACGCGACCTGTTGCATCCGTTGCACGCCGCGCTGTTCGCAGAGAGCAACCCGATCCCGGTGAAGGCGGCGATGGATCAGTTGGGCTTGTGCGGCAGTGATGTGCGCCTGCCGCTCACCCGTGCCACGCCTGCGACTCAGGAGCGTCTGCTGCACTTGCTGGAGAGCATCATCACGGCTGAGCAACATGCCGCGATGCGTCCGCCTTATGCTTTGGCAAGCTGACGATTTCGTTCCTTGTTGAGTGCCCGCGGTATCTGGGGCACCACTGAGCTCGTCAGTGCGAGGAGCGGCGCGACGAAGCGATCTTGTGCCAGGTGCGCACCCTTCCCGCGATCGCTTCATCCGGCCTTCGCCAGGTTCGCAACGACAGGTGAACCGAGACGTCGCATCATACGTGCGAGTCCCACGAGAACCGCCATCGCCACGTCGGTGCGCGACGGCCGGAACCCTCCGTCAGCAGGCGCTGGCTATGATAGACTTGCAACAGACCGGGCGACACAGACCGGGCGCCCCAGATCGGACAGCCGCACGTACGCACTGCCACCAGATCGTTGCGGTTGCGGCCGCCAATTCTGCTCGGTGCTGATCGGCAATGCAGCGCGCCGCGCAAAACCCCGTGAGTAGCCGCGCGAGATGCCCACCAAGGCGCGTCAACGTCTCATCATCCCGCACTGGCTTGCGATTCGACAGATGCCGGATCATCACCGTTGCCGCATCCTCTGCGTCCTCCCCCAGCGACGGCCCGTACGTCGCCGCCAGCACCTTCACGGCCGCGGCATTCAGTGCCCCCTCCCGCCCGTATGTCGTGTTTAATGCCTGCCAGCGGTACACCGTCAGTACCTCGTCCAGTTGGGCGATTTCCCCACCGCGAGCAGCCGATGGTACAGATCGAAATCGTCCGCCAGTTCGTACTCCGGCCGCACAAACGCTCCCAGCCGCCGCACCGCGTCCGCCCGCACCATCACCGACGACCAGGTCAGCGGATTGTCCACATGCCGCAGCCAGCGCATCAGCGCCGGGTCGCCACCGCGCCCATGGTCAGGTGCCCGCCGCCGCCCAGGTGCCTCGATCTCGATCTCGGTCGCCACCAGCACAACGTCAGGATGCGTATCCAGATACGCCACCTGCTTGGCCAACCGCTCCGGCAAGCTCAGATCGTTGTGGTCCAGCGTCGCGACATACCGCGCGCGCTGCGGCAAACCCCACGTTGCGCGCCGCCACCACGCCGCCATTCACCGCCTGCCGCACCACCGTCAGCCGCGGATCCCCAATCGCGCCAGCACGCGTGGTGTTTCATCCGTCGCCCCGTCATCCATCACGATCAGCTCGAAATCGCGAAAACTCTGCTCCAGCATGCTGGCGATGCTCGCGCCGATGAACGCCGCCCCGTTCCAGGTGGTCATCAGCACCCTCACCGCCGGTGCCGGTCGAGGCGCCTTGGCAATCATCGCTTGCATCGCGCCGCGCCGCGCGCCATGTCGTCACTTGTGGAGAAGTCCGCGGCCCAGCCGCCGCGCCCCCGCATGGAGGAAGTAAGGAAATTATGGGTAGCTTCAGCATCTGGCACTGGATGGTCGTGCTGTTGGTCGTGCTTCTGCTGTTCGGCGGCGGTAAGGTCAGTGGCCTGATGGGCGACTTCGCCAAAGGCATCAAATCGTTCAAGAAGAATATGGCCGAGCCCGACGACGCCTCGATGGAAGCCAGCGCCGACAAGCCGGCCGGCAATATCTCCGGCCCCGGCGCCCAGACCACCAGCAAGACAACGGCGCGCGACGCCGCTTGACGTCGCCGGCCGATCCGGGCGCACTGCGTCAGCCTGTCTGACGGAGTGCCCCGCATGGCCACGCATCGCCTGTCTCCAACCCCCGCGACCGTGCGTTGGGGCACCTTTGACGCGACCTACAAGCCGCTGATCACCGTCGCATCCGGCGATACGGTTGTGCTGGAGTGCGTCTCCGGGGGGCCTGAGGTCATGCCACCTGCCAGCGCTGGCTTGGCTGTGCCGCCGGCTCTGGCCGCCATCCAGGCCGCCAATCTGACCCGTGTGGGCGGCCACATTCTCACCGGTCCCGTTGCTGTCGCCGGCGCCCAGCCTGGTGACATGCTGGAAGTTCATATCGACAAGATCGAGTTTGGCGCCGACTGGGGCTACTGCGGTTTTCGTCCGTTGATGGGCACGATCCCCGAGGACTTCCCCGAGCGTTTCCTCACCCACATCCCAATCGACCGCATCCGTCGCGTCGCCAAGCTGCCCTGGGGAACGGAGCTGCCATTGGCGCCGTTCTTTGGCGTGATGGGCGTCGCGCCACCGGCGGAATGGGGCACCGTTTCCACCAAGGAACCGCGCGCCCACGGCGGCAACATGGACAACAAGGAGGTGGGGGAGGGTGCCAGACTGTTCCTGCCGGTCTGGGTCGAGGGCGCCAATTTCTCCGCCGGCGACGGTCACGGGGTGCAAGGTGATGGCGAGGTCTGCATCAACGCGCTGGAAATCTGTCTCACCGGCACCTTCACCCTGACCCTCCACAAAGGTGGCGGGGCGCGCGCGCCGCTGCTGTCCTACCCGCGGGCGGAAACGCCGACGCATTTCATCAGCATGGGTATGCACGAGGACCTCGACGTCGCGATGAAGACGGCGTTGCGGGAAATGATCGCCTTCATCTGCGCGCGTTCCAATCTCTCACGCAACGAGGCCTATGCGTTCTGCTCGCTCGCGGTGGATTTTCACGTCACCCAGACGGTCAACGGCGAGAAGGGCGTGCACGGCCTGTTGAAAAAGGGCCTGTTGTTCTGATCGAAAATGTCGGCCCAGACGTAACGTCTGCACGCCAAGTCGGGACGAATCGTGAATCTACCCGCCAGAATCCAGGGCTAGTGATCGAATCGCGAGTTCTCCACAACTTTTTGTGGCCCTCACGCAATTCGCTGTTGAGACATGGAGTCTTCCCCGTTACCGTATCTTGTGGTCACACGGACGGGGGACCCACGAAATGGAGTGGAGTGAGGAAACGATCGGCAACCTCCGCGCCCTATGGGCGGAGGGGCACTCGACCGCCGAGATCGGCCGCCGCCTGGGCGTGTCGAAGAATGCCGTGGTCGGCAAGGCGCATCGGCTGGATTTGCCTGCGCGGCCGTCACCGATCCGTCGCGACGGTGCAACTTCAGGCCTGCCCCGCCGCTCCATGCCGCGCCGCGTTGCCGGCCCGACGCTGCCGCCTCTCTCCAGCACCCAGCCGCTGGTCCCGATGGCGCACACCGTCATCATGGCCCGGCCCAAGCCAGTGGCGCCGCCGCCACGCGTGCAGGCGATTCCCCCACGTCCTTATGGGCGGCTCGTCGCCTGCTGCTGGCCGATCGGCGAGCCAGGCACCCGCGAATTCCGCTTCTGCGACGCGGAGTCCGTCCCCGGCAAGCCATACTGCGCCGAGCACGCCCAGCTCGCCTATGTGAAGGTGCGTGACCGGCGCGAAGACGCGGCCTGACTTTTCGCGCTTGCAAAATCCGACCCGCCCTGTCGGGATTCGTTGCGATCGGGCCGGTGTTATGGCTATCGTCCGCCCCGGTGGCCATTGGCGTCCCGCGCTCTAACGAGGACGGCAAGCCGCCGAAGGGAAGGGCGTTCCTACCGGTAGGCTGACATCAGGTCGGGATGCCCCTGTTCACCAGGGCGCGTCCGACAAACGCGTCCGCAGGCAGAAAGGCGACGCGTCGATGCCCATGGGCACCGTAAAGTGGTTCAACCCGACCAAAGGCTATGGGTTCATCGCTCCTGATACCGGGGGCAAGGATATCTTCGTTCACATCAGCGCGGTTCAGAAGGCGGGGCTGCGCAGTTTGAGCGAGGGACAGAAAATCGGCTTCGAGGTCGAACAACAGCAGAATGGACGTTCGGCGGCGGTGAATCTCCACCAGTCCGACTGACCCATCCGCGGGCCACCGTTGCGAACCGCCCGGCGCACGGCCAGGCGGCGGTTGTTCGCGTCTGCGGCGTCATGCCGGCGCAACGGGACCTGGGCTTTGCTCAGGCCCCGGCGGTCCCTTCGCGCCATCAAGGCTTGCGTGACTTGGGTTCGTTGTCTACGCAACACGCAGAAGGGAATCGTCCCACCATGAGTCACACGCTGCTGCCGTCGCGTCACGCGTCTGGCTCTGGTCCGGGCGATGGTCCGCGCACCGCGCTCGACGCGGACGCCGTTCGCGCCGCCTATCGCCGCTGGGCGGGCGTCTACGACGCTGTATTCGGCGGGGTTTCCGCGTTTGGTCGTCGACGAGCGGTTGGCCTGGCCAATCGCCTGCCGGGGGAGCGCGTGCTTGAGGTGGGGGTGGGCACCGGCCTCGCTCTGCCGCGCTATCTGCCGGAAAAGCGGATCACGGGCATCGATCTGTCAGCCGAAATGCTGGCCCAGGCACGCAAGCGGGTGGCGGAGCTGCGGCTGCGCAATGTCGACGCGCTGCGGGAGATGGACGCCGAGGCGACCGATTTCGCCGACGCCAGCTTCGACATTGCCGTGGCGATGTTCGTCGCCTCCGTGGTGCCGAACCCGCCGCGGCTGCTCGCGGAGATGCGCCGGGTCGTGCGTCCGGGCGGCACAATCCTGTTCGTCAATCACTTCGCCGCGGAAGCGGGGCCGCGGTGGTGGGTGGAACGCGCGATGGCTCCGGCGTCGCGCGCGTTGGGCTGGCATCCTGATTTCGCCATGGACGCCTTGCTTGGCTCCGAAGACCGCGAGCACGCGACCGCGACGTCGGTACCACCATTCGGCATCTTCACCTTGGTTCGGCTGCCGAACTAGCAGCTCGCCGCCCTTTCTGGCGGTCGCAGCGAACCTCGCAACAAACCAGTCAGATTATTCCAGGCGGTGCGTCTGGACCTTGATCTGGCGCAAAGGGTCCGGTAGCTCCACACTCCAGAGGTCGGGCCTTTGAGCGGCTCGGCGGGACGCAAGTGGGATGAACGGGTCGATGCTCTACCTCCGACGGCTACTGGTCGCGTTGACTGCCGCCTTTCTCGCCCCGATCGGGCTGATTGTCCCAGCCTCCGCCCAGGCCGTGTATGCGCCCAAGCCGTGGGAAATGGGCATGCAGGCCGCCGGTGGCCCGCTGAAGGTGCAGGAAATAGACCTGCACAACCTTGTGCTGGTGATCATCACCGTCATCACGTTGTTCGTTGCCGGCCTGCTGGTGTGGGTGATCACGCGCTACAACTCCAAGCGGAACCCGATCCCCAGCCAGACCAGCCACAACACATTCCTCGAAGTGGCCTGGACCGTGATCCCGATCCTGATCCTGGTGGTGATGGCCATCCCGTCATTCCGGTTGGTGTACTATGAGGATCGGACCCCCGACGCCGATATGACAATCAAGGTGACCGGGCATCAGTGGTACTGGGAGTACACGTACCCGGATAAGGGCAACATCGACTTCAGCAGCTACATCATTCCCGATGACCAGTTGAAGCCAGGTCAGCTCCGCCTGCTGACGGTGGACAATGACCTTGTGGTGCCGGCGGGCAAGAACATCCGCGTGCTGGCCACCAGCGCTGACGTGATCCACAGCTTCTTTGTGCCTTCGCTGGGCGTGCAGCGCTACGCCATTCCCGGCCGCATCATCGAAACCTGGTTCCGGGCCGACAAGCCGGGCATCTATTACGGTGAGTGCAACCAGATCTGCGGCACCAACCACAGCCGGATGCCGATCGTCGTGCGCGCGTTGTCGCCAGCGGATTTTGAGGCTTGGCTGGTGCAGGCGAAAACCAAATTCTCGGACGCCGGTAGCCCGGCAACCGCCTCCGCGGCGCCCGCCGCCGGTGGTGGGGTGACAGTTGATCGGCCGTTCAGCCAGTTGGCGGCGGCACAGGGTCTGCGCTGAAATCGCGATCGGCGCGCGAAGGAGACGGATGATGTCGGCGACCACCCACGATGACGCTCACGGGCACGAGCATCACGATCATAAGCCCGGATTCCTGCTGCGTTGGCTGTGCAGCACGAATCATAAGGACATCGGCACGCTCTATATCGGCTTCGCGGTCATCGGCGGCCTGATGGGTGGCATCCTGTCCGAAGTCATGCGTGCCCAGCTCCAGTTTCCGGGCAACCACATTGTGGAATCCGGGCAGGAGTGGAACACCATCATCACCAGCCACGGCCTGCTGATGATCTTCTTTTCGGTGATGCCCGCACTGATTGGCGGCTTCGGCAACTGGTTCGTGCCGCTGATGATCGGCGCGCCCGACATGGCCTTCCCGCGCCTCAACAACATCAGCTTCTGGCTGCTGCCGCCGGCTTTCGTGCTGATCATGACCGGTCTGTTCATGGGTGAGTCCGGCAGCGGCTGGACGCTGTACCCGCCGCTATCGAACGCGACCTATGAACCCGGCATGGGCATGGACTGCACGCTGTTTGCGTTGCACCTCGCGGGTGCCAGTTCGTTGCTGGGCGCGATCAACTTCATCACCACGATCTTCAACATGCGCGCGCCCGGCATGACGCTGCACAAGATGCCGCTGTTCGTATGGTCGATTCTGGTGACTGCGTTCCTGCTGCTGCTGTCGGTGCCAGTGCTGGCGGGCGCGATCACCATGCTGATCACCGACCGAAATTTCGGCACGTCATTTTTCGATCCGCAGGGTGGTGGCGATCCGGTGCTGTTCCAGCATCTGTTCTGGTTCTTCGGCCATCCCGAAGTCTACATCATGATCGTGCCGGGCTTCGGCATCATCAGCCACGTCATCTCCACCTTCAGCAAGAAGCCGATCTTCGGCTATCTCGGTATGGCCTACGCCATGGTCGCGATCGGCGTGGTCGGCTTCGTGGTGTGGGCGCACCACATGTTCATCTCCGGTATCAGCGTCGATACGCGCGCCTACTTCATGGCCGCGACGTTCGTCATCGCGGTACCCACTGGCATCAAGATCTTCTCCTGGATCGCCACCATGTGGGGCGGCTCGATCGAGCTGAAGACGCCGATGCTGTGGGCGATCGGCTTCCTGTTCGTGTTTACCATCGGCGGCGTCACCGGCGTCGTGCTGGCCAATGCCGGCATCGATGAGGTTGTGCACAACACCTATTACGTCGTCGCGCACTTCCACTACGTGCTGTCGCTCGGCGCGGTGTTCTCGATCTTCGCCGGCTTCTACTACTGGATCGGCAAGATGTCGGGCCGCCAGTATCCGGAATTCTGGGGCAAGGTGCATTTCTGGCTGACCTTCATTGGTGTCAACCTGACCTTCTTCCCGCAGCACTTCCTGGGCCTGTCCGGTATGCCGCGCCGCTACCCCGATTATCCGGAAGCGTTCGCCGGCTGGAACTACATCTCCTCGGTCGGTGCTTACATCGGTGGCGCTGCCTTCGTCGTGTTCCTGTATGTCGTGTTTCGCACCTTCACCTCGAAGGAGCATCTGGCCGACAATTACTGGGGCGAAGGTGCAACGACGCTGGAATGGACGGTGTCGTCCCCGCCGCCGTTCCACACCTTCGAGGAACTGCCGCGGATTAGCTGAGGCGCGGATATGTCAGGCGTGACCAACGGCGACGGCGCACTGGAACCGGTCCAGCCGCGCATTGCCTCCGAGACCCTGTTCGAGACGGCGGAGCTGCGCGACTGGTTCGCGCTGCTCAAGCCGCGCGTGATGACACTCGTTGTGTTCACGGGCCTGATCGGATTGGTGGTGGCGCCGGGCCGGCTGAACCCGGTGTTGGGCTTCACCGCTGTGCTGTGCATCGCCGTGGCCGCTGGCGCCTGTGGTGCGATCAATATGTGGTACGACCGCGATATCGATGCGCTGATGCATCGTACGCGCAATCGGCCGATCCCGGCCGGGCGTATCGCGCCTGGGGAAGCGTTGGGGTTCGGCGTCACCCTGGCGGTGGCCGCGATCATCATCATGGGCCTCGCGGTCAATATCGCCGCCGCGTCAGTGCTGGCCTTGTCGGTCGCGTTCTACGTATTTGTCTATACGATGTGGCTGAAGCGGCGGACTCCGCAGAACATCGTGATCGGTGGCGCGGCCGGTGCGTTCCCCGCGGTGATCGGCTGGGCCGCCGTAACTGGCTCGGTCGACGTGGTGCCGTTGATCCTGTTCGCCATCGTTTTCTTCTGGACGCCGCCGCATTTCTGGTCATTGGCGCTCTATGCCAACGACGACTATCGTCGCGCCAATGTGCCGATGCTGCCAGTCGTCGCTGGCGCCAAGGAGACCCGCCGACAGATCCTGCTCTACACGTTGCTGCTGTTGCCTCTGTCTCTGGCGCCATGGGCAATCGGCTTCGCCGGGCACGTCTATGCGATCATCACCGTGGCCCTGGACGTGGGTTTTCTGGTCTGTGTCTGGCGCGTGGTGCGCGATGCGCAGGATGCGACAGGTGTCAGTCTCACCGGTGACGCCCCGGCGCGCGCTGCCTTCAGGTACTCGATCCTCTATCTGTTCGTGCTGTTCGCCGCGCTCGCCGTCGACCGGTTGGTCGGGTGAGCGTGCGATGGACGCCGAACGGCGATCCCCGCAGCCGGACGCGGCCGCCAGGCATGAGGCGGACAAGCAACTGGCCCGTCGGCGGCGCGCCCGCAATTGGGCGCTGCTGGTTGTTCTGGTGGGCCTGTCGGTCCTGTTCTATGCCATCACCATCGTCAAATTGAAGACGCAGGGATGACGAGGGCAACGCCATGAATAGCCGGCGCGGCAATGCGGGACTGGCGGTCGTGCTGGGCTGCGTGGCGCTCGCCATGGTTGGCGCCTCATTCGCGGCCATTCCGTTGTATCGCGTATTTTGCGCTGTCACCGGCTATGGCGGCACGCCGCAAATAGGCCCTGAAGCGGCACCCGGCGCCACCGCTGGGACCATCACCGTGCGCTTCGACGCGGATGTGAGCCCTGGTCTGCCGTGGCACTTCGCGCCCGAGCAGGAGCAGGTGCGCCTGAAGCTCGGCCAGCAGCAGGTCGCATTCTATAGCGCCCGCAACGACGCCGCCGAACCGGTCACCGGGATCGCGCTGTACAACGTCACGCCCGAGAAGGTCGGCAGGTATTTCCACAAGACCGCCTGCTTTTGCTTCAATCAGCAGACCCTCTCCCCCGGTCAGGAGATGCAGTTCCCGGTGAGCTTCTGGGTTGATCCGGCGATCGCCACCGATCCCGATACAGCCGACGTGCACGTGATCACGCTGTCCTACACCTTCTTCCACAGCCTGGCGGACGCGGCGAAAACTGGCGCGCTGGCCAAGGCAGGCCCGCATGTCGGTCCCTATGTTGCCCCCGTCGTGACCCGATGAGTCAGGTGCCACGCAGGATCGGTTTCACCCTTGAATGGACGCGCGATATCGCCATGATGCGTCCGCCGTGCCGGGGCGGTTCCCCCGGTCCTACGAGCATGGATCAGGCATGAGCAGCGACGCGCACGGCGCCACGGTTCCCGCAGGTCACGGCCTGCATCATCCCTATCACCTGGTGAACCCGAGCCCGTGGCCGATCGTCGGCGCGCTGGGCGGATTCTGCACCGTGTTCGGCATCATCATGGCCGCGCATTTCGGTAATTACTGGGTGCTGACGCTGGGGGCGGTCCTCGTGCTGAGCACGATGTTCCTGTGGTGGCGCGACGTCATCAAGGAAAGCCGGACGCCCGGCATGCACACCCCGGTGGTGCGCCTGGGCCTGCGCTACGGCATGATCTTCTTCATCTCGTCCGAGGTGATGTTCTTCGTCGCGTTCTTCTGGGCCTATTTCAACTTCCTGCTGTTCCCGGAGACGCAGGGCAACGGCCAGCTGGTGTGGCCGCCGTCGACGATCCACACCTTCGATCCGTTCCATGTGCCGATCCTGAACACGATGATCCTGCTGCTGTCCGGCACCACGGTGACCTGGGCGCATCATGCGTTGTTGGAACGCGACCGGAAGGGGCTGGTCTGGGGCCTCGGCCTGACCATCCTGCTGGGCATGAGCTTCACCATGTGCCAGGCGATCGAGTATTCCGACGCACCTTTCCATTTCTCGGGTGGCGGCATTTATCCGTCGGTCTTCTTCCTGGCGACCGGCTTCCACGGCTTCCATGTGATCGTCGGCACCTGCTTCCTGATTGTCTGTTGGTTCCGCGCACGGGCCGGGCATTTCACGCCGGAGCGCCATTTTGGCTTCGAGGCAGCGGCCTGGTACTGGCACTTCGTCGACGTGGTGTGGCTGTTCCTGTTCGTCTGCATCTACTGGTACGGTGCCAGCCCGGTCCTTGCCGGCGGCTGACCGGCCCGGTGGCGGAATATCCGCCGGTTTCGGTCCTTGAGGCGTCGCTGCGCTGTTGCTGTCCGCGCTGCGGTAAGGGAAAGCTGTTCCAGGGCGTGCTGACCGTGCGAGAGCGTTGCCTGGTCTGTAGCCTGGACCTGCGCGTGCATGATACGGGCGATGGACCGGCGGTCGGTGTGATCCTGGTGCTGGGTGCGATTGTCGTGTCGCTCGCGTTCTGGGTGGAATTCCATTTCTCGCCGCCGCTCTGGGTGCACGCGGTGCTGTGGCTGGTCGTGACACTACCCGGCGCGATCCTGATGATGCGGCCGATGAAGGCCGCGCTTGTCGCGTTGCAATACCAGCACAGAAAGACCGAGATGGGGCTGTGATCTCGCGCTCCCGCCGCCTGATTGGGCCGGCCCTGATGACCCTGGTGATGCTGATCGTGCTGCTGGGCCTCGGCACCTGGCAGGTGCGCCGGCTGGCGTGGAAGGAAGCGATCCTTGCCCAGATCGCGCACGCCGAGGCCGCGCCGCCAGTGCCATTGCCCACTGATCCGTCGCCCTTCATCAAAGTCGCGGTCACGGGCCGGTTGCTGCCCACCAAGGCAGCGCTGTTTGGTGCCGAGGTGCGCGACACGCATGTCGGCACCGAGCTCGGCGCCTTATTGATCGAGCCGCTGCAACGCGACGGTGGGGCTCCGATCCTGATCGTTCGCGGCTGGGTCCCGATGAAATCGGCAGCCCCGGTGGCCACGCCTGACGGCGTCACAACGGTGACCGGCTATGTGCATCCGGGTGACACGCCGGGATGGTTTGCCGCGCATGATGACATTAGCGGGCGGCATTTCTACACGCTGGACCCGCCGGTGATCGGCGCCGCGCTCGGGCTGGATCATGTCGCGCCGTTCGTGCTTATTGCGCTCGGGGTCCCACCACCGGAGGGCCTGCCAATCCCCGCTGAACACTTGCCACGCCCGCCGAACAATCATCTCGCGTACGCGATCACCTGGTATGGCCTGGCGGCGGCATTGGTGGTGATCTTCATCGTGTGGGCAAGAAAGGCCATGCGGACATGACTGCCTATGCTCGCCTCGCGCAACGATTCACTCGCATCGCCACGATCGGCGAGGCCAGCGCCGTGCTGGGCTGGGACGCCGCGGCGATGATGCCCCCAGGTGGCGGCGCGGCGCGCGGCGATCAGCTCGCGGTATTGGCCGGGCTGTCGCACGGGCTGCTGATCGCCACGGAGGTTGCTGACGATCTTGCTGCTGCCGAAACGGCAGGGGTCGATCCCGATCCGTGGCGCGCCGCCAGTCTGCATCTGATGCGCCATGCCCACACACGCGCCACCGCGCTTCCGGCTGACCTGGTGGAAGCGCAGGCGCGCGCTAATTCCGCCTGTGAAAAGGTCTGGCGCGAAGCCCGACGTGCCTCCGATTTCGCTATGGTTCGAGGCCACCTTGCTGAGGTGGTGAAACTCGTCCGTGAACAGGCGGCAGCACTCGCGCCGGCGCTGACCCTGTCGCCCTATGATGCACTGATGGACGGCTACCAACGCGGCGTCCGCGCCGCCGATGTCGCGCCAGTCTTTGCCGCCTACGAAACATTTCTGCGCCGCGTGCTGCCCGAGGTCGAGGCCCGCCAGGCGCGCCAGCCCGTGCCGCTTCGCCCAGTCGGCTCGTTCCCGATCGTGACGCAGGAAGCCCTCTGCCGCCGCCTATCCGAGCGGATCGGACTCGACTTCGATCACGCGCGTCTGGACCGCTCGGCACATCCGTTCTCCGGCGGCACGCCGACAGATGTGCGCATCACGACGCGCTACGACGAGGCGGATTTCACCCAAGCCGTGCTCGCTGTGGTGCACGAGACTGGACATGCGCTGTATGAGCGCGGCCTGCCCAGGGCTTACGCGCGTCTGCCGGTCGGCGACGCAGCGGGTATGGCGGCGCACGAAAGCCAGTCGCTGATCATCGAGATGCAGGCGTGCCGGTCTGACCCGTTTCTGCGCTGGCTCGGCCCGCGATTGCATGCCGCGTTCGGCGGCGATGCCGCGCCCTACGAGCCCGCGAATCTGGCTCGACTCTGGCGTCATGTGTCGCGTGGATACATTCGCGTTGACGCCGACGAGATGACCTATCCCGCGCATGTGATCCTGCGCTTCCGCTTGGAGCAGGCGCTGATCTCCGGTGATCTTGCGGTCGCGGACCTGCCGGGCGCGTGGAACGACGGCTTGGCCGCGCTGCTGGGCCTGCGGCCACCTGACGACAGCAAGGGCTGCCTACAGGACATCCATTGGTATGACGGCGCGATTGGCTATTTCCCGAGCTACACGCTGGGCGCGATGGCCGCCGCCCAGCTCATGGCCGCGGCCCGCGCCGCGGTGCCGGACCTGGATGCCGCCCTTGGCGAGGGCGATCTGTCACCGCTCGTCGGCTGGCTGCGCGTCAATGTGCATGGCAAGGGAAGCCTGCTCGGCTTCAATGATCTGCTGCGCGCCGCCACCGGCAAGCCGCTCGACCCTGCGGACTTTCAGAGCCATCTGACCACGCGGTATCTGAGCTGAGGGGGGTGGAACAGCGCAGCTGTTCCACCCCCCTTCAGCCCGCTAACAACTCCGTCGCCAGAACGCGCCATTCCGCCTCCAACGTCCCGGTCGCCGGCGTTCGCCCAGCGCGGTTGTACCAGTACCGCGCGTTCGACAGATCGCCTTCCTTCCGATGCAGATATGCATGCACCGAGGAGCCGGTCTTGCCCTCGTCCTGTTGCGCGCATTCATGCGCGCGATTCCAATCACCCTTGGCGTCCCACCACAGCGTCTGCAGCGCGAGGTTCAACTCGGCTGGGGGTTCTGCCGCACCGAGGCTTGTATGAAACGCCGCAAAGTCCATCGGTCCCTCCTTCGACACTCAGTTTGCGCCAAGTAGCCGCTTCAGTTTGTTCACCGCCGAATCCGGTGTGGTCAGCGCCGGCCGGCCAGCGGCTTGCGTCACATGCCCCGCCGCGCGCGCCAGGCTGAACTGCCCAAGCGCGATCACGTCACAATCCGTCAGTGAGCGTGCGGCCTGCGCGGCCGCCTGGTCATGCGCATCGGCATCGCCACGATCCAATGCGGCCATCGCGTCATCGGCGAGCTGCGGCACCACCACGATATCCGGCGCCATCATGGCGAACTCCGCCGGCATCGATGCCAGGGTCGGCGCAAAACTCGCCAGCAAGCCGATGCGTCCGTTGTGTCCCACCAGCGACACCGCATCCTCAATCATCGCCTCGTTTGGCTTCAGCACCGGCAGCGGCGCCAGCGCCCTCGCGCAGGCCTCGATGCACGGTCCGAAGGCAGAACAAGTAAACAGGATACCATCCGCGCCCGTTGCCTTGGCGTAGCGCGCAAGGATCAGGAACCGCTCGGTCATCGCCGGCGTCAGCACGCCATCGCGCGCCAGATCGGCCGATAGAGAATCATCCAGCAGATTGGCCAGATGCGCCTCGGGCCACAACCGGCCGAACGCGTCCTCGATCGCGGCGATCGAGTGCTTCAGTGCGTGGATCAGTGCGATGCGCATCGGCGCCCCTCCTATGGCAGCGTCTCCGTCCGCGTATACCGCCGCCACGCGCTCATCTGGATCGCCGAGGTCAGGCAGTGCACCACCACCGGCTTGGTCCGCACCGCGAAGGCGCGCGCGATGGCGTCCTTCACTTCGGATTCGCCGCGGATAGTGATGCCCTCGGCACCGAACGACCGCCCCCAGGCGGCGAAATCCGGATTGGTCAGCCGCGTGCCGTCCATGAACGGTCGTTCCGGATAGCGCACATAGCTGTGCATGCCGATCGTGCCGTACATCCCGTTGTCCGAGATGATCATGATGGGGTTGCCACCGTACTGGCATGCCGTAGCGATCTCGTTCCCCATCATCAATGCGCCGCCATCGCCGAGGAATGCCACCACCTGTTTGCCCGGCCGGCGTAGCGTCGCGGCCACTGCCATCGGCATGCCGGACCCCATCGCGCCGACCACCGACGACAGGAACACCTGCCCCTGCCGGAAGCCGATATAGCGATGGACGTAGCTGCCAAAGTTGCCGGCATCAGTCGTGACGGTGGCGTCATCGGCCAGATGCTTGTCCACCTCGCAAACGATCGCCGCGAAGTTCACCCCATCGCTCGTCGGTTCCCATTCTTTCGCCAGCAGCTTGCGATGGATCGCGTGCAGCCCGTCCACCCAGCCGCGACGGTGCCCTATTCCACCCGGCACGCCGCGCGCCAGCAGCCCCTTGATCACCTCATGCGGGCTGCACGGCAGCCCGAGATCGACCCGCCATACGCGACCGATCTCATTCGGATCCGGCCACACATGCACCAGAGGCAGTTGTGGCTGCGGCGCCGCGGGGAAGCTGTAGGACTGGGTGACCGTATCCGTCAGCCGCTCGCCCAAAGCCACCAGCAGATCGGCCTTCTTCATCTCACTGATCAGCGCCGGCGGCACGCGAATACCCATGTAACCGCCGAAATTCGGGTGCGTCGCGTCGAACAGTTGCGGCCGGCGATGTGTCGGGCAGATCGGCAGCATCCAGGTCTCGGCCAGTTTGTTCAGATCGGCGAAGACGCGACTGTCGTGCATCGCATCGTCCAGCAGCGCACCGCCCACCAGCACCAGCGGCCGTTCCGCCTTCGCCAGCATCTCGGCCAACCGGTCCAGATCCGCGCCACGCGGGCCCGCCACTACGCGCGGCCGCGGCAGGTTCATCTCAGCATCCGTCTCCTCATCGAAAATGTCCTCGGGCAGGATGACTGCCACTGGTCCTTGCGTGCCGCTTTCCGCCACATGGAACGCCCGCGCAATGGCTTCCGACGCCTGCTCGGGTTCGTTCACCTCAATCACCAGCTTGGTGATGTCGGATAGCAGCCGCGAATAGTTCTGCTCCTGCAACGCGAGCCGGCCGAAATCCTTGCGCTCCACCTGCCCCACCAGCATCACCATCGGCGTCGCGTCATGATAGGCGGAATGCAGCGCCACCAGCCCGTTCGACAATCCTGGCCCGCGTGAGACGACACAGATGCCCGCGCGCTTGCGCAACCGCCCATCGGCCACCGCCATGAAACCGGCCCCGGCCTCATGCCGGCAGACAACCATGCGGATGGTGTTCCGCTGCAGCAGGGCACTCGTCAGGCCGACATAGCTCTCGCCCGGTACACAAAAGATCTGATCGACATCATGCGCCTCGAGGCTTTCGGCTAGCAGGCGGGCGACGGTTTGGCTCATAGGGGACGGCTTCCTCGATTTGTTGTGCGACCTGTCTTAGCGGGTCGAGCAGCGGATCAGCGGGTAGGGGAAGTCGGAGCAGTGCGGGAAGCTGATCTGGTTCTCCCCCTCTCGTTTCACGTGCAGCACGTTGGCATTTTCACAGCCGAATCCGGCCGGCGGTGGTGCGGCCTGGTCGCCGAACAGCGCATTGCCCGCCGGCGTGGACTCCAGCGGCTCGATCAGGCGGAACTCCGTACCCGTCGCCGTGGCGCGCACGGTGTCGACCCGTCGCTGGACATAGGTGTCGGTGGTGAAAATCGCACGCAGCACCAGGTCGCGGGTGAAGATCACCACCGGCTGAGCCAGGCATTCCTGCGCGTTCAGCGTCACCGGAGGCGGATACAGCCCGCCGATCCACGCGCCGAACAGCCAGGCGTGCGGCGGTTCCGCCGGGCCTTGCGCCTGGCCAGGGGCCGTCAGCGCGACCGCGCCCAGCACCAACCCCAACAGGCGAACCATTGTGTGTCGCATACGTCTCCTCAGTGCAGTCATCGGTCTCGGCACGATACGGCGCTCCGTGCTGACGGGCCAGAGGCGGGCAGTGGCCAGTGCTCTTCGGTCAGTGTAGAGCGGCGAGATGCTGCACCGACTCTACGCGCGCACACTCGCGCTGGCCGCCTCGCCGCGCGCCACCTGGTGGCTGGCCGGCATCGCTTTTGCTGAGGCGAGCTTCTTCCCAATCCCACCGGATGCGCTGCTGATCCCGATGGCCCTGGCGCGGCCCGATCGGGCCTGGCGCTTCGCGCTGATCTGTCTACTCGGCAGTGTCACCGGCGGCGCCCTGGGCTACTTCATCGGCTACGCCGTGTTCGATCAGCTCGCCCGCCCGTTGATCGAATTCTACGGCTACGGTCCGCGTTTCGCGGCGTTCCAGGCGCTGTACGCCAAATGGGGTCTATGGGTCATCCTGATCAAAGGCCTCACGCCGATCCCGTACAAGATCGTCACCATCGCCTCCGGCGCCGCGCATTTCGATTTCGCGCTGTTCATGGCGGCAAGCGCCGCGACGCGCGGCGCCCGCTTCTTCCTGGTCGCGGCGCTGCTGCGCGTGTTCGGGGTGCAGGTGCGCGATTTCATCGAGCGGCGGCTGACCATGGTCACCTCGCTGCTCGCTGCCGGTGTCGTCGGCGGCTTCCTGATCCTGCGGCTGTTCTGACGCCACTGCCAATCATGTCCGAAAGCGGCGAGACCGCGCCGGCGGTGTCCGGCAGACCCTGTGCGGCGCGTGCCAGACGCCGATCGCACCTGCAAACCGACATGCGTGACTCGGGATTTGTGAACGTGTCTCACGGCAACGTGTGTCGCCGTGCCACAATGCATGCTCATTCCCGCCGTTTCAGTATCGCTGGTGGTCTTGCAGGGAGCGGTACTGGTGTTGCATCGTCGTGGTCTGCTGCGCGGAGGTGCGTTTCTGCCCGTCGCGACCTGGCTCGGCCGCGCCAATGCCGCGCCATCCTCCATTACTCCGGGTCCGTTCGACGCTTCCAGCGTCCGCCAGATGGCGCGGCAACTCGCGCAACAGGCCTACAAGGCGCCTGATTCCACGCTGCCGCCGGAGCTGAAGGCCCTGGACTACCCGGGCTATCGATCGATCCGCTTTGATCCGACGCAAGCGCTGTGGCACGATCGCAAATTGCGCTTCACCGCACAGTTCTTCATGCGCGGCTTCCTCTACAAGGACCGCGTCGATATCTACGAGGTTGTCGACGGCCTTGCCGTTCCTATCCCGTATCAGCCGACCTTGTTCATCTCAGAAAAGACCAAGCTTCCCGCGGGTGATGTTGGGTTCGCCGGCTTCCGGCTGCATTACCCGCTGAACCGGGCCGATTATTACGACGAAGTCTGCGCCTTCCTCGGGGCCAGCTATTTCCGCGCGGTCGCCAAGGGCCAGGGCTACGGCCTGTCCGCGCGCGGCCTCGCGATCAAGACCGCCGACCCGACGGGCGAGGAATTTCCGCTGTTCAAGACATTCTGGCTGGAGCGTCCTGCGCCCGGCAGCGAATCCATCGTGGTGCACGCGCTGTTGGACAGCCAGAGTGCAGCCGCCGCCTTCCGCTTCACCATCCGGCCGGGCGAGTCCACCATATTCGATGTCGAAACGTCGCTGTATCCACGCGTCGACATGGCTGCGTCGGGCCTGGCGCCGCTGACCAGCATGTTCCTGTTCGACACCAATGACCGGTCGGCCTTCGACGATTATCGCAATGCGGTGCACGACACGGATGGGCTGGCCTTGCTCACCGGGCGTGAGGAGCATGTCTGGCGTCCGCTCGCCAATCCGCATGACCTGCAGATCAGCGCCTTCACGGATACGAATGTGCGCGGTTACGGGCTGCTGCAGCGCAAGCGGCACTTCGCCGATTACCAGGATGCCGAGGCGCGTTACGAGAAGCGACCATCGCTCTGGGTGGAACCGATCGGCGATTGGGGCGATGGGATTGTGGAGTTGGTAGAAATCCCCAGCCAGAAGGAAGTGAACGACAATATCGTGGCCTTCTGGCGACCGAAAGACCCGTTGCGGTCGAAGACCGAATATCTGCGCAATTACCGGCTGCGCTGGTGCTGGCTTCTATCGACTGAAAAGTCGCTCGCCAGGGTCGTCGCGACGCGCTGCGGCCTGGCCTGGAACGGCACCAACCGCCAGTTCGTCATCGATTTCGTCAGTGAGCCATTGCGCAAGTCGGAGGCGCCCACGCCACCGGCATTGGACCACGGCAGCAGCAAGGGACAGGTCGTCAACGCCACCGTCCAGCATGTGCCCGATTTCGGCGGCTGGCGCGTCAGCCTGGAGCTGGATCCGAAAGGTGAGAAGCTGATCGATCTGCACGCGCGGCTGATGGACAAGGATAAACCGCTCAGCGAAACCTGGATCTACCGATGGACACCGACGTAACCCGCGCCGATGCGCCGGTGGTGCCTGCCCTGCCGCCGGAAGCACCGCTGGCGATGCCAACGCAGTCGCTGCGCCAGGTGCCCGGCCAGCACGCCCGTCCATCGTCATCGCCACGCGGGATCTTCTTTCGCCGCCTGCTGGTGATTGGCAGTGCCTCATTGTTGAGTGTGGTTGCCACCTACGAAATGTACCTGGTGCTCGGCGGCAGCGTCTTTACGCCATTGACCGCATTCATGCTGGCATTGTTCCTGGCGCTGTTCGGCTGGATCGCGTTGTCGTTTACCAGCGCACTGGCCGGCTTCGTTTCGTTGCTGTGCGGCGGCGGTCGTCGCTTGATTTCAGGTGAGCCGACACGCCTGTCAACCCGCACCGCGTTGTTGATGCCTACCTACAACGAATCCCCCTCTCGCGTGACGGCTGGCTTGCAGGCAATCGACGAATCCCTGCACGCGGCCGGCCTGACGGATCTGTTCGATATTTTCATCCTGAGTGATACCACCGATCCAGCGACCTGGATCGCCGAGGAAGCCGCGTTCCTGGCATTGCGTGCGCAAACCGATGGCGCCGACCGTATCTTCTATCGCCGGCGAACCCGCAATACAGCGCGCAAATCGGGTAACATCGCCGACTGGGTTTCCCGTTTCGGCGCCGCCTACCCGCAGTTCCTCATCCTCGATGCCGACAGCGTGATGACCGCCGACGCGCTTTGTCAGCTCGTCACGGCATTGGAACGTCATCCCGATGTCGGGCTGATCCAGACCCTGCCGCTGATCGTCGGCGGCACGACCCTGTTCGCCCGCCTGCAGCAGTTCGCCGGCCGCATGTATGGGCCACTGATCGCGCACGGCATCGCCTGGTGGCATGGCGCGGAAGGCAATTACTGGGGTCACAACGCGCTGATCCGCACCCGTGCCTTTGCCGAACAGGGCGGATTGCCGGAACTGCGCGGACGCAAGCCGTTCGGCGGCATCATCATGAGCCACGACTTCGTCGAGGCCGCGCTGATGCGCCGCGGTGGCTGGGCAATCCACATGGTACCGGCCCTGGCCGGCAGTTACGAGGAAGGGCCGCCCTCGCTGATTGATCTTGCCGTGCGTGACCGCCGCTGGTGCCAGGGCAATCTGCAGCACATCGCGGTGCTGCCGTCGCGCGGCCTGGCCTGGATCAGCCGGCTGCACCTGCTGACCGGCATCGGGTCGTATATCACCGCGCCACTATGGCTACTGTTCCTGCTGAGCGGCATGCTGATCGCGTTGCAGGCGCGCTTCATCCGCCCGGATTACTTTCCGGCGGGAAAATCGCTGTTCCCGCATTGGCCGGTGGTCGATCCAGTGCGCGCGATGTGGATGTTTGTTGGCACCATGGCGTTGCTGTTGGCGCCGAAGCTGCTGGGCGCGATCGCGGCGATGCGGCGCGGCGGCGAACGTCGCGGTCATGGTGGCGTGATGCGCCTGCTTCTGGGTGTCCTGATCGAAACGGTTCTGACCGGCCTGATGGCCCCGGTGACGATGCTGACCCAATCCTCCGCTGTGTGCGGTATCCTGGTGGGCCGCGATGCGGGTTGGCAGACCCAGCGTCGCGATGATGGCAGCATCCCCAACCGCGAGATCGTGCGACGCTTCCGCGGCCACACAATACTGGGTGTGCTGCTGGGCGGCGCGGCCTGGGCCATATCACCCTACTTGGCCTTGTGGATGCTGCCCGTCGTGCTGGGTCTGGCGTTGGCGATCCCGCTGGCGATCATCACCGGGCAACGCCGCGTCGGCCTGACGCTGCGGCGTCTGGGGCTGCTGCGTATCCCCGAGGAAATAACCCCGCCCAAAGTGCTGGCTCGCGCGGGCGATCTCGCGCGGGCCGCCGAGGCCGACGCGTCCGTCGCGCGGCTGTTCCACGATCCGGTGCTGCTGGCGGCGCACCGCGGCATGCTGCCGCCGCCACGCCGCCCGCGGATCGACCCGATCGATGCCGCATTGTTGGTTGGACGCGAGAAGCTCGCTGAGGCGCCATCGTTCGAAACGGCGTGGTCGGAATTGACGCATGCCGAACGGCTGGCGGTACTGTCCGATGACCCGTCGCTCATTCGCCTCGCGGCGCTGTCGGCACGGAACGGATAAAGCATCAGGCCTGCAAAAGAGTGGCGCCGCTGCCGCCACGCGTCATGCCGGGCTTGGCCACGGCATCCGCGCCCTGCCTGCGTGCCCGGGCGGGGTGGCGATCTGCCGGTCAGCGGTGCGGCGGCCCGAAGCCGTGTAGGCTTATGCTTCCAGCACCTCCAGCCCGTCCCCCACCGCGAATTTGCCTCCCTCGATCACCTCGGCATGCACGCCCAGATCGACGTGCCCGTACAGTGCCCGTAGCTCCGCCACCGGATCAGCATCCCGCTCCCCGGTTAGCGGGTTTACTTCGGTCGCCGGGCAGCGCGCGATCCGCTTCGTCACCCGCAGCACCGCCCCGCCCAACTGCAGTGTCTTGCCCACCCAGGCGTTCTCGCTCCACGCCGGCGCGCCGCTGAACCACACGTTCGCACGGAACCGCCGCCGATGCCGCCGCGCGCCCACCTGGGCCTCGAAATCCCGCCAGCTCGCCAAATTGATCAGGCTCACCACCTTCTGCCGCTGATCGCAGAACGCATGCCCGGGCACGTACTGGAACGTCGGCCGCCCTCGCGCCTCCTCGCCAAGATACGCCACCAGGAACGTCCCAATCCGCTGCCGTCCCGCCTCGGTCAGCGGGTTCTCCACCACCGCGCTACCGTCCGGCGCCCGGATCGCCAACAGCCGTGCCCGCGAGTCGAATAGTGACCGCAGCAGCGCGATCCGCGCATTGCGCTTCTGGCACATGAACTTATCTTTCGGCAGCCAGGTCGGCGCCCCCGGGTCGAACCCCGAATCGCCCTGCGCCAGCGCGAAGGCCCGGTCCCACGGGATACAGCTACCCGTCTCCACCTCGGCGGCCTCCATCGCCTCAGCGGACAGCCCCTTCACCGGGAAGCGGTACAGATATTCGATACGCATGCGGCAACCCCCTTGCCCACCACTCTGCCCCGCCCCAACTCATTTGCGAAGGATCAAGGCCATCGCCTCATGAGGGGTGGCACCAGCTTGTCGCCTAAGGAGCAGGGACACGAAGATGGATATTGAGAAGTTCACCGAGCGGTCGCGCGGCTTCCTGCAGGCTGCTCAGACGATTGCGATCCGCGAGTTCCACCAGCGGATCACGCCCGAGCACCTGCTGAAGGCGCTGCTGGATGACGAGGAGGGCGCCGCGTCCGGCCTGATCAAGGCCGCCGGCGGCAACCCGCAAGCTGCCAAGCAGGCCGTCGACGCTGAGATCGCCAAGCAGCCCAAGGTGCAGGGCCAGGGTGCCGGCCAGCCGCAGATCACGCCGGACTTGGTGCGCCTGCTCGATGCCGCGCAGCAGGTGGCCACCAAGGCCGGCGACGAATACGTCGCGCAGGACCGGCTGCTGGTCGCCATCGCCGCGTCCGACACGCCGGCCGCGCGCGTGCTGAAATCCGCCGGCACCTCGGCTCAGGCGCTGGATAAGGCGGTCAACGACGTCCGCAAGGGCCGTAAGGTCGACAGCCCGAACGCCGAGTCCGGCTTCGACGCACTGAAGAAATATGCCCGCGATGTCACCGCGGTCGCCCGCGAGGGCAAGCTCGACCCGGTGATTGGCCGCGACGAGGAAATCCGCCGCACCATCCAGGTGCTGGCCCGTCGCACCAAGAACAACCCGGTGCTGATCGGCGAACCTGGCGTTGGTAAGACCGCCATTGTCGAGGGGTTGGCCCTGCGCATGGTCAACGGCGACGTGCCGGAGGCGTTAAAGCACAAGAAGCTGCTGTCGCTCGACCTGGGCGCCATGGTCGCCGGGTCGAAATACCGTGGTGAATTCGAGGAACGCCTGAAGGCCGTGCTGAAGGAGATCGAGGCCGCGCAAGGTGAGGTGGTACTGTTCATCGACGAGCTGCACACCCTGGTCGGCGCCGGTCGGGCCGAAGGCTCGATGGATGCGTCGAACCTGATCAAGCCGGAGCTCGCGCGTGGCGCGCTGCACTGCATCGGCGCCACCACGCTGGACGAGTACCGCAAGCGCATCGAGAAGGATGCGGCGTTGGCGCGGCGCTTCCAGCCGGTATTCGTCGGCGAGCCGAGCGTGGAGGACACCATCTCCATCCTGCGCGGCATCAAGGAGAAGTACGAGCTGCATCACGGCGTGCGCATTACCGATGGCGCGCTGGTCGCGGCGGCGACGTTGTCGAACCGCTACATCACCGACCGGTTCCTGCCCGACAAGGCGATCGACCTGGTCGATGAGGCGGCCAGCCGCCTGCGCATGCAGGTCGATTCCAAGCCGGAAGAGCTCGACGAACTCGATCGCCGCTTGATGCAGCTCAAGATCGAGCGCGAGGCGCTGCGTAAGGAAACCGATCCGGCATCGCGCGAGCGGCTGGAGCGGCTGGAGAAGGAGTTGGCCGAGCTCGAGGAAAAATCCAGCGCCATGACCACCGCGTGGAACGCGGAAAAGGCCCAGGTGCAGGATACGCAGAAGCTGAAGGAGGAACTTGACCGCGCGAGGAGTGAGGTTGAGGTGGCACAGCGTCGCGGCGACCTGGGCCGCGCGTCGGAGCTGATGTACGGCGTTATTCCGGGGCTGGAGAAGAAGCTGACCGCCAGTGGTGATGGCAAGCTGGTGAACGAGGCGGTGACCGAGCAGGACATCGCCGGCGTGGTCAGTCGCTGGACCGGCATTCCGGTCGACAAGATGCTGGAAGGCGAGCGCGCCAAGCTGCTGCGCATGGAAGATGGCTTACGCAAGCGCGTGATCGGCCAGGAGGAGGCGCTGAAGGCCGTTTCGGATGCGGTCCGGCGTGCCCGCGCTGGGCTGCAGGACCCCAACCGGCCGATCGGCAGCTTCCTGTTCCTCGGCCCCACTGGTGTTGGCAAGACTGAGCTGACAAAGGCGCTGGCCGAATTCCTGTTCGACGACGAGCGGGCGATGGTGCGCATTGACATGAGCGAGTTCATGGAGAAGCACACCGTGTCACGTCTGATCGGCGCGCCTCCGGGCTATGTCGGCTACGATGAGGGTGGCGTGCTGACCGAGGCGGTGCGTCGGCGGCCGTACCAGGTGCTTCTGTTTGATGAAGTCGAGAAGGCGCACGAGGACGTGTTCAACGTGCTGCTGCAGGTGTTGGACGACGGTCGTCTGACCGATGGCCAGGGCCGCACGGTGGACTTCAAGAACACCATCATCGTGCTGACGTCGAACCTGGGTAGCGAGGTGCTGGCGGCGCAGCCGGAAGGCGAGCCGGCTGCGCTGGTGCAGGGCCAGGTGATGGCTGCCGTGCGCGCGCATTTCCGGCCGGAGTTCCTGAACCGGCTGGATGAGATCGTGCTGTTCCGCCGCCTGCAGCGCGCGGACATGGCGGCGATCGTGCAGATCCAGTTGGAGCACCTGCGCAAGCTGCTGGCGGATCGCAAGATCAGCCTGGAGTTAGATCGTAGTGCGATGGAATGGCTGGCGAGCGAGGGCTACGACAGCACCTATGGCGCGCGGCCGCTGAAGCGCGTGATCCAACGCAGTCTACAGAACTCGCTGGCTGGGCTGATCCTGGAGGGTGCGGTGAAGGAAGGCGAGACGGTGCATGTATCGGCTGGGCCGCAGGGCTTGACGATCAACGGCGCGTTGGCCGAAGCGGCGTAAGGACGTCCCCATATTCCCCCTCCCCGCGCGGGAGGGGTCGGGGGCGGACACGTTTTCGTAGTTCGCCATCCACCCCGATCGGATCGTGTTTCCCCGCATTGACGCTGGCGAAATCACCAGCCTATCCTTTATTTCAAGCTTCAAAAGAACGTCGCCTGCATCGATCGGGCGCTCAAAGGGGAGTCGTCCACGTGATCGAGGCGGCACGTCTGGTGCAGCTCGTGGTCAATGGTGCTGCGGCGGGCTGTATCTATGGACTGATCGCTCTGGGGTTCGTCCTTATCTACAAGGCGACCGAGATGATCAATTTCGCCCAGGGCGATGTCATGATGCTGGGCGGGTTTTTCGCCTACGCCTTGATCGCTCATTTCGGTCTCAACTATTGGGTCGGTGCTGCGCTGGCGATCGCGCTGACCGCCGCGCTGGGTTTCGCGTTGGACGCCGTGATCCTACGCCGCGTCATCGGCCAGCCGCAGTTCGCCGTGGTGATGCTGACGCTGGGGCTGGGCTTCATCTTCCGTGCCGCTGCCGGAATCACCTGGGGCTATGATTCAGTCGGGTTCAACACCCCGTTCACGAACAAGACCGTGCGCCTGGGCAGCCTTGTGTTGGGAGAAGACAATCTCTCCATCATTGTTGGCACCGTGCTGCTTTGCGCGGTGCTGTATGTCTTCTTCAGTCGCACGCGCCTTGGCGTCGCGATGCAGGCGTCGTCGCAGAATCAATTGGCCGCGTACTACATGGGCATCCCGGTGCGTACCGTGTTCTCGCTGATCTGGGCGATTAGTGCCGGCGTCGCCGCGGTGGCGGCCATCCTGCTGGCGCCGGTCTCGATGATCGACGTGAACATGGGCTTCCTTGGCATCAAATCCTTCGCCGCTGCCGTCTTGGGTGGCTTCGGCTCTATCCCCGGCGCGCTGGTCGGTGGTGTGATCATTGGCATCAGTGAGCAGATGTCGGGCTATTATCTGCCGGCGGGCTTCCAGGAAGTCACCGCCAACGCGGTGCTGCTTGCGACATTGGTGCTGCGGCCGCAAGGCCTGTTCGCCGACGCCGTGCGCAAGCGGGTGTAGCGGCATGCGCTATCTGTTCCGCACCAGTTACCAACAGGATCTGCGGCTGTGGCGCCACCGCGGCGACCTGTTCTGGTACGGGCTGCTCGGCCTGGTCCTCGTGTTGATACCGACGGTCCTCGGCGAATTCTACGTGGGCGAGATGGGCGGCGTGTTCATCTACGCGATTGCCGGCGTCGGGCTGATGCTGCTGACTGGCTACACCGGCCTGGTCAATCTCGGCCATGCGGCATTTCTGGGCATCGGCGCGTATACAAATGCCATCCTGCTACACGCCGGCGTGCCATTCATCTTGACGTTGCCGGCGTCGGGCTTGCTGGCGGCTATCGCCGGTGTGGTAATTGGCATCCCAACCTTGCGTATGAGCGGCCTGTATCTGGCGATCGCCACGCTCGCGTTCGGCGCCATCGTCGGCACAGTCTTGCAGAAATGGGATTCCGTCACCGGTGGCTTCGACGGCTTCGCCGTGGTGACACCTACCCTATTTGGCTGGCCGATCGAAGGCGCGACGGGGGTCTATTACTTGTCCCTCGTGGTTCTGGTCTTCGTGCTATGGGTCAGTGCTAATCTGCTGCGTTCACCGATCGGTCGCGCCATGGTGGCGATCCGCGACAGCGAAATCTCCGCCCAGAGCATAGGCATCAACCTGGCACTGTATAAGACCATCGCCTTCGCGGTCAGCGCCGGTATGACCGGCCTGGCAGGCGCCCTGTTCGCGCATTACGTGCGTTTCCTCGCCCCTGATTCCTTTGACATTCTGCTATCGATCCAGTTCGTCACTATCGTGTTCGTGGGTGGCTTGGGCTCATTGCACGGTGCGATTTTCGGTGCGTTGTTCGTGCGTCTGCTGCCCCAGGTGATCGCGATCTTCCGTGATGACCTGCCCTTCGGCATCGGCCACCTGCCGGGCTTGGAACCGTCGCTGTTCGGCCTGATCCTGGTGCTGTCCATCCTGTTCGCGCCAACCGGCATCTACGGCATCTGGCTGCGCATCAAGCGCTGGTTCCAGGAATATCCACTGCATCGGCGCGCAGCGAAGCGGCGTCAGAAAACCTATGCGCGGTCGGAGCGGTTGCGATGAGCCTGTTCCAGGCCCATGACATCTCCATCCGGTTCGGCGGCATCCGTGCCGTGGATGCGGTCAGCTTCGAGGTGAAACCCGGAGAAGTCTTCTCTATCATCGGCCCGAATGGGGCCGGCAAGACAACGATCTTCAATCTGATCAGCCGAATCTACAATACCACCTCAGGTCGCCTGACGTTCGACGGGCAGGACATCACGACCACGCCGCCGCATCGTATCGCCGGCCTAGGGATTGCGCGCACCTTCCAGAATATCGAGCTGTTCACCAACGCGACGCTGCTGCAAAACCTGCTAATCGGCCGGCATTGTCACGCGCATGTGGGATGGGTATCGCAGCTGGCTTTTCTGCCATCGGTGCGCCGCGCGGAGATTTCGCATCGCGAAAAGGCCGAGGACATCATCGCTTTCCTGGGCCTGGAGCGTTACCGCGATACGCTGATCGCCAACCTACCCTACGGCGTGCGTAAGGTGGTGGAGCTGGGCCGCGCGCTGTGCACTCAACCCAGGCTGTTGCTTCTCGACGAACCCTCGTCCGGTCTGAACGTCGAAGAGACCGAGGTGATGGGCTTCTGGATCGAGGACATCAAACGCGATCTAGGCATCACCGTGATCATGGTCGAGCACGACATGAACCTAGTGAGCCAGGTGTCAGACCGTGTGATGGCGCTGAACTACGGACGGATGATGGCACTGGGTACGCCGGCCGAAGTGCAGAGCCATCCGGAAGTCGTCCGCGCTTATATCGGAGGCGAGGCATGAGCGACACCGCGCCACTGCTGCGCGTGGACGCGATCGAAACCTATTACGGTCCGATCCGTGCCATCGGCGGTGTCAGCCTGGATGTCGCAGCTGGCCAGATCGTGACCGTGCTAGGTGCTAATGGCGCTGGCAAGACGACTGTGCTGCGCACCATCAGCGGCGTAATGGATCCGGAACGAGGCCGGGTAATGTTCGAGGGGCGCGAGATCCAAGGCATGGCGCCGGATCGCGTGATGCGCCTGGGTATGTGTCATGTGCCGGAAGGGCGGGAGGTGTTTCCGTTCCTGACCGTGCACGAGAACCTGATGATGGGCGCGTATACACGGCGCGATCACGCCGCCGTCGCCCAGGATCTGGAAATGTGCTTCGGGTATTTTCCGCGCCTCAAGGAGCGGGCGCATCAGCGCGCGGGCTTGTTGTCCGGTGGTGAGCAGCAGATGCTGGCGATCAGCCGCGCATTGATGGGACGTCCCAAGCTGCTATTATTGGACGAACCGTCGCTCGGCCTGTCGCCGATCCTGGTGCTGCAGATCTTCGAGATCATCCGCCGCATCAATCGCGAGCAGGGCGCGGCCATCCTGTTGGTGGAACAGAACGCCCATATCGCGCTGAAGACCGCCGATTATGGCTACATTCTCGAGGTCGGGCGCGTGGTCATGGCGGACCATTGTACGAACTTGTTGCAGCTCGACACCATCAAGGAATTCTACCTGGGCCAGAAGGAGGCCGGTGTGCGCGGCCAACGACGCTACAAGAGGCAGAAGCAGTGGCACTGAGCGCTGATAACATCGCCACCATCCCCGCGCTGTTGGCACAGTATGCCGTGACGCATCCTCGGGAAGTGGTATTGCGCAATAAGCAACGCGGCATCTGGGTGTCGGTCACCTGGGTAGACCTGACGGTACGCGTGCGACAGATCGGTATGGCGCTAATGGCAAGCGGGCTGGCTCAAGGCGATGTCGTGGCAGTGCTGTCCGATACACGCCCAGAGGCGGTCTGTGCCGACCTCGGGGCATTGGCCGCTGGATGTGTCAGCGCCTGTGTCGGCGCGCAGGATGATCTGGAGCGCACCGAACAACTGCTGCGTAGCACCGGATGCCGCTTGCTGTTCGTGGAGAATGAGGAGCAACTCGATAAGGCTCTCATGTTGCGAGATCGCTGCCCGGAGCTGCGGCAAATCATTATCTTCGACATGAAAGGATTGCACGACCTGGACGACGCGATGTGCGAGAGCCTGTCGACATTTCTCGCGCGTGGTGTGGCGCATGACAGCGCCAATCCGACGATATGGAAAGAGGTGACTCGATCGGTGACGCCAGAGCACCAAGCTGCGCTGGTGCAGGCGACGGTAGCTGATGCGACGATGCAGACACTCACCCAAGGCAACATCGTGCAATTGGCAGAGCAGGTCGCCGATCGCTTGGGCCAGCGTCCCGGCGACGAGCGTGTCGCATTCCTGCCTATGAGCGGTACGATGGAACGCGTCCTGGGTCTGTATGCCGCGCTTGCTGCGCGAACGGTCAGCAACTATCTGGAGAATGCCGCGACGCTGATTGAAAATCTGCGCGAGGTTCAGCCCACCATTCTGGCTGCCCCGTTGTCAGTGTGGGACCAGTTCCGTCAACGAATCGTTGCCGAAGCCGCCAATGCGACGCTCCTACAGCGGACGTTGTTCACCTGGGCAGTCAATATTGGTGAATCGACACAAGGCAACGGGCTTCTCGCCTGGATTGTCCGCCGGCTCGTGCTGGGCAGCGTCCGGCAGAACATGGGTCTCGCCCGGCTGCGCGTCGCCTGCACCGGCACGATAGTGCCGCCCCACGATCTCGCGCGCTGGTATCGGGCGCTGGGAATCAGCTTGCGAGCGCTGGACAGCCTCGTCATTCCGGATGTGATTGGCGAGCAACACCACCAGTCACGGGCTAACGCGTTTACCTGCGCCGCCTGACGGCCCCAAAGCGACGCAGCGCGCGGCGGCCGCGAGCCGCCACTGACGGGGTGGACGTGCAGGGGAGGAAAAACAATGCGAGGTCTCTGGCTTGCCGCGGCCGCATTGGCCGCGTTCAGCGTCTCTGCCAGCGCGGCGGAGGTTCGTGGTGTCACTGACAAGGAAATCCTGATCGGCACCTACACCGATCTGTCAGGAGTGACCGCCATGTGGGGTGTCAACAACTCCAATGCCTGGCGCATGGCTTTCGATGAGGCGAATGCGGCGGGCGGTATCAATGGCCGCAAGATACGCTACATCGTCGAGGACAATCAGTACCAGGTGCCGCGTTCGGTGCAGGCGATGAACAAGTTAATCAACCGCGACGGCATCTTCGTCGCGGTGGCCAATGGCGGCACACCGATGAACAACGCGACGATGCCAGATGAGCTGGCGAAGGGGGTGCCCAACGTTTTTCCACTGACTTCGGCGCGGTCCATGTATGAGCCGCTCAATCATCTGAAGTTCGGGTTGGCCGCGTCGTACTACGACCAGATTCGGGCAGGCGTGAAATACTTCGTACAGCGGCGCGGCAAGCAGGCCGTTTGCACGATGGCGCAGGACACCGACTTCGGTCGTGACGTGACCGATGGCGTGCACGACGAACTCAAAGCGCTGAACATGAAGCTGGCGGGTGAGACCCTGCACAAGCCGACGGACGTCGACTTCACGGCCTCGGTCGCGCGCTTGCGTGACGCCAACTGCGATCTGGTGGTGTTCGGCACCATCGTGCGCGACACGATCCAGATCATCTCGGCCATCCGCAAGGTGGGCTGGAACGTCGATATGCTCGGGCAGTTCGCCAGCTACGATGAGGCGGTGGCGGAAATGCCCGGTGGCGCCAGCAACGGATTCTACTCGATGTCAGCAGTGGTGTTCTCAACCGGTGAGGACGCGCCACCTGCCGCACAAGACTTCGCCAAGAAATATAAGGCACAGTTCGGCAAAGACCCGAACATGGCGGCCCAGCTCGGCTATACCGGCGCCGGACTGGTCCTTCAGGCGTTGAAGAACGCCGGTCCCAACCTGACCGTCGATAGCTTTGTGGCCGGGATGGAAAGCATCAAGGACTACCACGACATTTTCGGCTCGCCTCCAATGACCTTTGGCCCGAATAAGCACCAAGGCTCGAACCAGGCCTTCCTCAGCGTGGTCCGCGACGGCCATTGGGAGCAGGCCGACAAGACCCCACTCGGTTATTGACACTTGCGACACACACACCGCTATTCCGCTCTGCGCCCGTCGTGGGGCGGAATAGCGAAGTGCCTGACGCCACCTCCGTTACAACGTCTCGATTTCCAACGGGAAGAACCCGTCGGGATCTGCCACGTGCATCAGATGATACACGCTGAACCGGTACGCCGGCCCCAGTGACACCTCTGGCGGCGTGAACGGAAACGCCAGATTCCCTGCTGTTGACAGCCGGCCCGGATATCCATGATGCAGCAGATACTGCTTCGTGGTGCGCACCACTTCGGCCGCGCGTTCGCGGGTAGGCGCGATGCATTCGCCCATGATGAACGCCTCACCCGGCGTCGGCTCTCCGTCCGGTGCAAATCCTCGCACGCCATCAACCCCATAGACCCGGAATCGCAACGTATAATCCTGCGGCTGGTCCTCGCACACCAGCTCCCGCACCACTTCGGTCACCGCCGGCAGGATCTCCTTGTATCGCGCAATGAATCGCGGATCCGCTGCTCCCGCCAACAGCACGGCTCGCTCACCGATGCAGGTCGCACCTTCTAATTTGATCGTCGGGTCCTCACTCTCGATCCAACGTGCCCCGCTGACACGCGTGCGGTGGTCATCCAGCGCGGTATACGTCGCTTCTCGCAAATCAACGCGTCCCTCTGGCTCGTTGACGCTGTACGGATCCGCTTGCTCGTACAAACTGTGCGCCGCCACCGAGGTCGGTGTTGCCCGCCTTGCCGGGTTCATGCTTTCAAGTTCGAACCCGTCCCGGTCCAGCGTCGCCAGGATCGTATCGCGCCCACCAGGCACGCAGCACAACGACGCGCATTCGATGATCTTCGCCATGTGGCCGCAAATGCCCGGCGGAAAGCCAAGCATCGTCGGCAGCGACGCGAAGATCGCAGTGTCGCAGGCGCGCCCGGCAATGATCACGTCCACGCCTTCCGCCAACGCGCGCCGGAATGGCGCCATGCCCATCTGCCCGACGATATGCGCCGCGTCGTCGATATCCTGCTCGGTCAGCGGCGCCATCCCGTCCATGCCAGTCATCCGCGCCTCGCGCACCGCCTGCTTCAGCAGCTCACGCGGCATGTCGGCGCGGATCACACCCATGCGGAAATGCAGCCCCTCGGCGCGCGCGATATCGCGGATCATCGCCAGCGTGCCATCCAGGTGAGGCTGAGCCCCGGCCGATCCTGCGGACCCAATCACCAGCGGCACATCGACCTGTCGCGCGCCCAACAGTACCTTGCGCAGATCCCGCCGGGTTGCTACCGGCGACGTCGCCATCTCGCCTTTGCCCAGATAGGTCGGCCCGATATCGATTGACCCCATATCGCAACCGATCAGATCTGGCCCGCGCGCCAGCCCGGCCTGAAACGCTGGCGTCGGAATGCCGTAGCCGAGCTGCCCCGATGCTCCCAGGAAACGCATGGTGCGCGGCGTGCGCCCAATATCCTCCAGCACACGATGCGAGGCGGTCATATCTCAACCCCCAGCAGCGGCGCGTGCTGCTGCGCGCCATAGACATCCCGATCTCCCGGATCACCCGCGGTATCGCGCGGCAGCGTGATCTTGATCGCGCGTCCCAACGGATACGGAATGACCGCCACCTGATCCGCGGGAAGGCGATACAGCCGACCGATCGCCTCCTGGCTCAACGCCGGCGATTGCACCACACGCTGATAATCCGCGTCATTGGCGAACATCACGTCCAGCGTCAGTCGCCTGGGTCCCGCGTTCTTGCTGCGAATCACCTGCGCGATCTCAGACAGGCGCATGGCACACCTCAGTGTGGTTTGTGTAATTCCGCGCGGTGTCGTGTCACCGTGCGGCGTCCGCGTTTGAAGACCGCAAGCGGATGGCAGATCTCTGCCACCGCCTGCTCCGGCGTCGTTGCATCGACCACCACCAAATCCGCCGGATTGCCAACCTTGATGCCGTAATCCGGCAAATTCATCAGGCGCGCCGACCGCTCAGTGGTCATATGAAAGCAGTCGCGTAGCCGATGCGCCTGCCCGATCTGGCAGACATTCGCCTGCAAGTTCGCCATGCGTAGCAGCGAACAATCCCCGAGCGGGGTGAACGGATTAAGCACATTGTTGGTGGAGATCGAGCAGTTGACGCCATGCTCGACCAGCAGATTGGCATCCGCCAGCCCACGCCGCACGGAATGGTCCTGATCCCGCCCCATCATAAACAGATCGGTGGCCGGCAGCACGGTGACTGCCACGCCGGCATCTGCGATGCGGCGCGCCAGCACCTTCAGCTCGGCTGGCGGCAACGTGGAATACTTGCAGCCATGCCCCACCGCGACGCGGCCCCCCAGCTTGTACTTCTCCGTCAGTTTACAAACGAGATGAATATCCATCGCTTCCGGCGAATTACCGGAATCAAGGTGCATGTCGATATCAACGTCGTATTCGCGCGCCAGGTCAAAAATCCGATGAATCTGCCCCGCATGATCCGGATCGTAGTTCGGCGCGGCACCGATCACCTTAGCGCCGCGCTTCAGCGCCTCGACCAGCAGCTCCTCTGATCGGGGATTGTTGGTCAGCCCTTCCTGCGGGAAGACGCACACCTCCATATCGATCGCCCAGGCATAATCCCGCCGCAACGCATCGATCGCCTCGAAGCTGCGCAGCTCCACGCCGCCATCCAGTTCCAGATGCGTGCGCATGCGTGTGGCACCATGCTTGATGCACTTCTCCAGCGTGCGGCTGGCGCGCGCGTAGACATCCTCCACGGTGAAGGTCGATTTCACCGCGGCAACCCGCGGCATCGCGTTGGCCTGCCGATCCGCCTCCGGCGCACACCGGTCGATGATGCACGATTTGTCGAGATGGATATGCGTCTCGACAAAGCCCGCGCAGACCAGCAGCCCCGCCGCATCGTACTGCGCGCCATCGGCCGCCAGCCCGGCCGCGATGGTGACAATTCGGCCATCCTGTACGCCAATATCCGCCGCCGGGGCCTCCGGCGCGTGCGCCAAACGCGCGTTGCGAACGATCAGGTCCATAGCGCTATTTCAGGGTCCGATCCCACATCGAGAAGATCTTCCGCCAGGTCTCCTCCGCCGCGAGCGTGTCGTACACGGCGCGTTCCGGGAAGCAGAACCCATGATGCGTGCCTGGAAACACATGCAGTTCGTGCTTCGTGCCGGCCTTCTCTAGCGCCGTCTTCAACGTGGAAGGTACATGGTCTGGCACCGACTGATCGTGTTCGGCGAATGCATAGTACAGCTCGCCCTTGATCTCGTTCAGTAGCAGGTGCGGCGAATCTTCTTTGTCGGTGATGATTCCCACGCCATACAGCGATGCCGCCGCGACCATGCGGTGTGGGAACTTCGCCGCCACCGTCGTAATATACTGGCCACTCATGCAATGCCCGACGCAACCGACCTTGCCTGGCGTCACGTTGTCCATCGCATCGAACTGGGCCAACAGCGCTGCCGTGTCGTCCACGACGCGCGCATTGGTCAGATGATTCATCGACGCGCGGATCACCGCTGACATACCATCATCGCGTCGCGGGATATCGAAACGCACTGTTCCCAGCCGGTAATACATGTCCGGCAGCAGGCACACATACCCATGCTTTGCGATACGCCGCGCCATGTTGCGCAGCTCCTCGCGGATGCCGGGCGCGTCCATATAGAAAATGATGCCGGGATGGGGTCCCGCGCCGTCCGGCCCCGCCAGGAAGGTCGGCATGCCAGCGTGCTTTGTGGTGACGATAATCTCGCGTTCGATCATGGTCTCCTCCGTTTTCGCCACGAGTATCCGCCTCAGCCCGCCAGTCGCCAACCCTCGCGCGACGGATGCGGCAGCCCGAGATTCTGTCGCAGCGTCATGCCCGCGTACTCCTTCTGGAACAATCCGCGCCGTTGCAGCTCAGGCACCACAAACGTGACGAAATCTTCAAACGTACCGGGCGTATGCGTCCCACCGATCACGTAGCCGTCGCAGCCGCGCTCGACGAACCACTGCTCCATCTGGTCGGCGATTTCTTTCGGGCCCCCGACGATTGCCTGCCCCGGCCGGCCGCGCTTCGTCACATGCAAGAAATCGCGCACTGTCGGGTTCGCCTTGCCTGATCCCCAGATCACGTGATCACGCATCGCCTGCATTCCCGACATTCCTGCCAGCTCCGCTGCGGTGAACGCGTCGTCCATGCCCTTCTTGGCAAAATCGTAGTTCAACGCTTCGGACAACAGCGATAGTCCGTCGACTTCATGATACAGCCGGTCGATCAACGCCATCTTGTCTTCAGCTTCGGCTTTCGTTGCGGCAGCGACCGGATAAGCGATGGTGTTCAGCGTCACCTTGTCCGGGTCGTGTCCCTCGGCGGCAATTGCCTGCTTCATCTCGGCATACTGCGCCTTGGCCTGCTCCAGCCCGTGATAAGCCACGAACACAGTCTCCGCCCACCGCGCCGCGAACCGCTTGCCGCGATCCGATGATCCCGCCTGGATTACCACCGGATGGCCCTGCGGCGAGCGCGGCACGGTGAACGGCCCGCGCGAACGATAGAATCGCCCCACATGGTCCAGCCGATGCACCTTGTCGCCACGCGCGAACAGCCCGCTCTCTTTGTCTACCACCAGCGCGTCGTCGTCCCAGGCGTGCCAGTGGCCAAGCACGATCTCCATGAACTCGTCGGCGCGGTCGTAGCGCAGGTCATGCGCCTCATGCACCGCACGGCCCATGTTCATCGCCTCGCCGTCGTTCACCGAGGTGACGACGTTCCACGCCGCGCGCCCTTTGAGCATCAGGTCGATAGTCTGAAAACGGCGCGCGAGATCGAACGGTTCGTAGTACGTGGTGGACCCTGTCGCCCCCAGCCCCAGCCGCGTCGTCACCGCGCCCATCGTCATCAGCACGGCAAGCGGGTCCATCTTCACGCAGCGGATGCCGTACTCCACCGTGTGCACATGGTCGCCGCCATACATGTCCGGCATCGCCAGGCGATCGTCGAAAAACGCAAGCTGGAACTTGCCTTCTTCCAGCACCTGGGCGATGCGCTGAAAATACTCCGGGCCGGTGAAATCGATGCGCGACTCCGGATGCCGCCAGGAACTGGCCAGTGTCGTGCAGTTCTGTGCCTGCAGGAAGCCAACCAGCACCATCTGGCGCATCACCTGTCTCCTCAGAACTGGTAGCGGCGCAAGCCGCCATCCACCGGAATGACTGTTCCGGTGACGTAGCGGGCCAGCGGGCTAGCCAGGAAGATGGCCATCACCGCCAGGTCTTCCGGCTCACCCCAATAGCGCACGGGAATTTCCGTCTCCGCGAACGTCTTGCGATAGTCCTCGGGATAGTTCCGCCGGATCTGCTCGCTCATGATACGCCCCGGCGGGATCGAGTTGATCGTGATGCCGTACTGCCCGACCTCACGCGACAGTCCCTTGGCCCAGGCATGCACCGCGGCCTTCGCGGCGAAGGCGCCGTTCAGATGTTCCGGCTCCGATTTGCCGGTGATGTTGATGATCCGCCCCCAGCGTCGGTCGATCATCTGCTGCAGCAGCGCATGCGCGAGCTGCCGCTGGCGGGTGAAGTTCAGCGTCATTGCCTCGACCCAGCGCTCCTCTGGCGCATCGATCGGTAGCACGCGGCTGCCGCCAGCGTTGTTCACCAGGATATCGACGTGCCCCAGCCCGGCCAGCGCTGCCTCAGACAACCGCGCGGCGGCGTCCTCCGCCATGATGTCCTGACGGATGAGCACTGGACGTTTGCCGCCGGCGCTCGCGATCTCATCGGCCAGCGTCTCCAGCAGCTCCGTCCGCCGTGCCACCACAGCAACATGCACACCCTCGGCGGCCAGGCCTTTCGCGATCGCGCGACCGATCCCCATGCTGGCACCCGTCACCAGGGCGGTTTTGTCGCGAAGCTGCAGATCCATCGTATCGGTCCTCTATCGTCCCTTGAACAGCGGCTTGCGCTTCTCGATGAAGGCACGCCGTGCCTCCTGCGCATCCTCGGTCTTTGACAGGAATACCGTGACGCCTTGCTCAAAGCGATACCCGTCGCGTGCCGGCATGTGCATCGTCGTGTTCATCGACTGTTTGGCATAGCGCACGCCGATCGGGCTCTTGGAGGCGATCTCCTTTGCCACCTTCATCGCCTCTGGCATCAGCTGCTCCAATGGTAGGCAGCATTCCACCACGCCGGTGCGGTACAGCTCGGCTGCCGGCACGCGCCAGCCGGTGTAGAACATCCGCCGTGCGCGTGAATGCCCGAACAAGGTTTGCAGCATGGCTGCGCCGCCAGCGAGCCCGACATCGATCTCCGGCATGCCGAACTGGGCGTTGTCCGAACACAGGATCATGTCGCAGGCGGCCACCAGCCCCGCGCCAGCCCCCAGCGCCGGGCCATTCACCGCGGCAATCACCGGCTTGGCGCATTCATGGATCGCATTGAAGCATTCGCGTGCGCCGCGGTTGAACTTCCAGTACTCGCCCGGCACATCGGGATTTGGCCGCTCCTTCATGTCGG
>DATHNE010000007.1:0-18302 GCA_035486355.1 Acetobacteraceae bacterium | reverse complement strand
CGGGGCTGAAACGGGACAGGACAGGCAGGAGGGCGGACGCGATTTCGGGTGTCATGGTCAGCGGGTTATGCCCAGGATCGCCGGCTTCGGGAATGCTGCGCTTGGTCGCGTGCCGCACCCCGCATGATGGATGGATCGATGTGGGACGAGCCCTATCTGGAGACCTGTTGCCGTTCCGCACTGCACAGGCTGAGCCTGAGCGGCGCCATCGGTCGCCGCGCCGATAACAAGGATGGGCCCTGCCTGACGCGCCTCGAGACCATGGGTCTGGCGGCGCAGCGCGGCGACGGGTGCTATCTCATCACCCCGGCGGGGGATGAGTGGCACGATCGGGATGTGCTGCGCCGCCCAAGACCGCGGTAGATCAGGCCGATCGCACCGTCTCCAGCGCCCCGTCCGCACTGGGCGCGATGCCCAGCATGCGCGCCATCGCCACCAGACACCATCATGATGTCGCCGGCGGCCACCATGTCCGCTGCCCCTGAGACATAGTACCGCGCGTCGAGCGGTTCGGCGCCCGCCTTGTCGTCCCAGCGGGGAAAGCCATTGGCGTATGCGAGAACGGATCGGTGGCGGACAGCGAAGCTCAAGGGGGATGATCCCTGTGTGAGAAAGGGCCATTGCGGGATGCTGCGGCCCTTCGAGTGGGTAGTGGCAGATGGCCGGGCGCAATATCTCTGTTATTAGGATTTAATACGCTGTAGTCACGCTGTCGTGTGGTGTCTATTTTCCTAGCATAGCGACACCCCTCTGCGCGCCGATGCCCGTGATCCGACGCGGTAATTCCAGACGGTCCCGCGCCTGCCGTCACAGCCGCCAATCGCATCGTTCGGAGGTCTCGGCGGGATCGGGGCGCGCCTGCCGCTCGCCCCAGATGCGCAGGATCCGCGCATGCACGCGGTCGACCCGGCGCCGCCGGTAGAGCGTATCCAGGGCTTTCACGATGTCATCGGGATCACAAGGGCGCGAACCCGCCCTTGGGTCGCGCATAGCGTGCGCCGTCGCACCACGCGACCAGGGCGGCCATGGTCCAGGACCAGGCTTCTCCTCACTGCGGACGGGTGCCGTGGACGTTGGCCGGGCGCGCGCGTGCGGGTGGTCATACGCATGCATGCTTGGGCGGCCACCGTGTTCTCCTTTCTCGGATGGGCCCTTGAACGAACAGAGAACACCACGCCATCGGTTGTATCGACATCGCAAGTGTGGCCCAGTCATTTTTCCTATTCCCTTCCGGACAAAATCCTAGGAAACTGGAAGTGGGCGAATTCGCCCGGACGAACCTTCAGCATCGGACCTGTGTCGCGCCGGCCGCTCCGCGCGATTGCGTCCTGGGAGTGGCGGGCCATGAAGCACGAGGACATCTGGCGGGCGCTGGATACGCTGGCCGCGGAGCATGGCCTGTCCGCATCGGGTCTCGCCAAACGCTCCGGCCTCGATCCCACCACATTCAACCCATCGAAGCGGCGCATGCCCGATGGCCGCGCGCGTTGGCCGAGCACCGAGAGCTTGGCCAAGGTGCTGAACGCGACTGGGGCCAGCCTGGAATCGTTCACCACGCTTGTGACCGGCGCGCGTGCCATCGCCACGCCGCGCCACACCGCGCGGCGGATTCCCCTGATCGGCCTCGCGCAGGCGGGTGGCGAAGGGTATTTCGACGACGGGGGCTATCCGGTCGGCGGCGGCTGGGACGAGGTCAGCCTGCCGGAGATCGCCGACCAGAACGCTTATGCGTTGGAAATCAGTGGCGATTCCATGGAACCAGTCTACCGCGACGGCGACATGGTGATCGTCTCGCCGGCGGCCCCGATCCGGCGTGGCGACCGCGTGGTGGCACGGACCGTGGCTGGTGAAGTGATGGCGAAACAACTCGCGCGCCGTTCAGCACGGCGTGTTGAACTGAAAAGCCTCAACCCGGCACACCCGGATCGCAGTTTTGATCTTGCCGAGGTGACTTGGCTTCATCGTATCGTGTGGTCCAGCCAATAGGCCGCATCGACAGTTCCTGGTGACGCGCGGAAGGTGGGCCTATGAGCTACTGCTCCGCCCCGCTCCGTGGCGTCCACCGATCCGGCTTGGCACGGAAGATCGGGAGCGTGTCATGAGGTATTCCGTTCGCTGGTTGTTGCCGGCCGTGCTGCTGGCAACCGTCCTCGGCTCTTCATCCGTCACGTATGCAGCCGACGCCGTTGATGTTGCTCTGGTGCTCGTCACCGATGTATCGCGCAGTATCGACGACCGCGAATTCGATCTGGAGAAGGACGGATACGCGGCCGCATTCACCAACCCGACTGTACTCGCCGCGATCAGGAGCGGCGTCAACGGTGCGATCGCCGTGGCGTATGTCGAGTTCGCCGGCAGCAACGAGGTTCGCACAGTACTGGAGTGGACCAAGATACGCGACGAGGCATCCGCCCGCGCCTTCGCCGCAAGACTGAAGGCCGCACCGCGATCGTTCTGGGGGCGCACGTCCATCAGTGCCGGTATTGACCAAGCCGTACAGTTGCTCGCGGAAAGCGGTTATGAGGCTGTGCGCCGTGTCATCGATGTGTGCGGTGATGGCACGAATAACGCCGGGCGGGACATCACCCAGGCGCGCGGCGATGCCATCAAGACCGGCCTCATCATCAACGGTCTGGCGATCGTCAATGATCACCCCGTCTCCTGGACATACGCTCATGTCCAACCACCGGGTGGCCTTGCCAAATACTATCGCGACAACGTTGCCGGAGGGGCAGGCAGCTTTGTGCAGGAGATCCACGATTTTCACACGTTCGGTGAAGCGATGACCCGCAAGTTGATCACCGAGATCTCGATGCGGCCTGAAAGGTCGGGCGGCGCCGCCCGGCTTTGACACTTGCCGCAGGCGGCGGCTTGCGGCCTGAGCTGGGTCCAGGCGACTATGCCTGGAGAACTCTCGGGAACTGACGATGGAAATCCGCAATCTCGGCCGGTCCGGTCTGCGCGTCTCGGTGGTCGGTCTCGGCTGCAACAACTTTGGCGGCCGGATCGATCAGGCGGCGACGCAACGTGTGGTCCATAAGGCGCTGGATCTGGGCATCACGCTGTTTGATACCGCCGACATCTATGGCAACCGTGGAGGCTCCGAGACCTGTCTGGGCGAGATACTCGGAGACACCCGCAAGCGCATCGTGCTTGCCACCAAGTTCGGCATGGCCATGGATGACAGCGGCGAACAGCTTGGTGGCTCACGCGCCTATATCATGAACGCGGTCGAGGAGAGCCTGCGCCGGCTGCGCACGGATTGGATCGACCTGTATCAGCTGCATCAACCTGATCCACGTACCCCGATCGAGGAGACGTTGCGCACGCTCGATGACCTCGTTCGGCAAGGCAAGATACGTTACATCGGCTGCTCGAATCTTCCGGCTTGGCAGGTGGGTGAAGCACACTGGACCGCGCGTGCCAGCGGCCTCAATCCGTTCGTGTCCTGCCAGGACGAATATTCCCTTGTTCAGCGCAAGCCGGAGGCCGAACTGATCCCCGCGATGCGACGATATGGCCTTGGATTGCTGCCGTATTTCCCACTCGCCAGCGGTCTGCTGACCGGCAAATACCGCCGCAACGTCGCAATGCCACAAGATGCGCGGCTGACAAACACGCAGCGCCTGGCGGATCGCTATTTGAACGATCGTAATTGGGATCTGGTGGAGAAGCTGGACGCTTTCGCGGCCAGCCATGGCCACAGCCTGCTTGATTTGGCGCTCGGCTGGTTGCTCTCGCAGGATCGGATCGCCAGTGTGATTGCCGGTGCCACGCGTCCGGAACAGCTGGAAGCGAATGTAGCCGCCGGGCTTTGGCGACTGACATCGGACGAACTGGAATCGATCGACCGCATCAGCGCGTGACGAATCCGCTGTTCATCACCGGCGGGGACGTCATACGGTGATGTCGCGCGTTGGAGATTGCCGAAGAACTGGTAGCATGCGTCGGTCGAACCCGAGTTCCCGACGAGGTCCCATGCGAGCGCCGGTTGCAGCGCATCGAGTGGGCTGCGGAATGCGTCTCACACCACTGCAGATGGCGTTGATCACATAAGTTCCACGGCTGGCGAAGCAGCCCCCGCCAACGCGGTCGAGCAAACTCTCGCATGCGCGCAAGCCGCGGCCCAGGCCAAGCGGTTCGGGGAATCTGCGGGGATTTGCAACGACATTCTGGCGTCGCAACCGGACCTGGCGCCCGCACTCGCCCTGCTGGGCATGGTGGCGGCGCACACGGGTGAGGTCGACCGTTCGATCAGCCTTCTGGAACGTGCCGTGGCGCGCCAGGCAGGAGTGGCGGCTTGGCACGGCAACCTCGGCACGCTGTATCGCTTGGTTTACCAATTGCAGGATGCCTTGAACGCTGGCACCAAGCTGCGCGCCTCGCCCCAACAGCGCCGATGATCTGGTAAATCTGTCGTTGGTGTTCACCGGTCTCGATGAGCGTGAACGCGCGATCGCCTGCCTGCTGCGAGCGCGAGGCGTGAATGCCGAGCACCGCGGCGCTCATCTCGCCATGGCACAGAATCTGTTGGCGCAAGGTGATATGGCGTCTGGCTGGATCGAGTACGAGTGGCGTAACCTGACCGAGGCTGGCCGCGGGCAATTGCCCAAGATCACGTCCGCGCCCTGGAATAGCATGCACATCCCGTCCGGGCGCATTCTGCTGGTCGGCGACCAGGGTTATGGCGATACAATCCAGTTCGCGCGCTATATCCCGATGTCGCCGAACGGTGCCAGGAGGTCATCCTGGGCTGCAGCGTCGAAATGCTGTCGCTGCTGCGCCCGATCCCGGGCATTACGCACGCGCATCATCAGTGGAATGAAATTCCCGGCCATGCCGCCTATTGCCGGCTGTCCAGCCTGCCTCACCTGTTCCAAACGACGATGATATCGATCCCGTCAAACGGGCCATATCTGCATCCTGATCCAACGCGCGTTGCGACCTGGACAGAACGGTTCGCGGCGCAGCTGCCTCCGGATACGAAACGGATTGGCCTGGCCTGGAGTGGGCGCCCCACCCATCCCAATGATCGTCCGCGGTCCATTTCACTGCGCCGTCTGTTGCCTTTGGCAAGCACTGGGAAATGCGCGTTCGTCTCGCTGCAGAAGCCTTTTCCCGCGGGAGACGTCGAACTGATCGGACAGTTCCCAGGGCTTGCCGATCTTTCGGGATCGCTGACTGACTTCGAGGACACCGCCGCGGTCATCGCCAATCTTGATATGGTTATCACGGTCGACGCATCGATCGGTCACCTGACGGGCGCGATCGGCAACCCGGCCTGGATCATACTGTCCAAGGCCAGTGATTGGCGATGGCTGATCGACCGCTCTGACTCACCTTGGTATCCGTCAGTGCGCCTGTTCCGCCAACCGCGGTGTGGCGAGTGGGACCCGGTCATCTCTGAAGTGACGCAGGCACTGACCACCCTGCTGTCGTCCGCCACTCGGGACATCGCCGCCGAATAAAATCGGCGTTTAATCCCGGGTATCGCTGCGCGGTATGGGTGTCGTGGTCGCCGCACGCGCAAATGCCCGGGCCTCATGCCTCGACACGTGGACCGAAGCAAGGTGTCGATCCACCCGCCGGTCGCGGGATCGGCCATTTGCGTGCATGGCCACGGAGATCTTCGACACAGCACTCTTTGTTGACTGACGGTATACTTATGCACTCTGTGCACTGCATGGTGACCATGTGGCGATACGCTGCGCGTCGTATTTCATACCGTTATCGGATCGTATGTGAGATATCGGAAATCGCAAATTGTGCATCAAATTGCCGGCAATAAGAGAGATGCCAACCCGACTCTTTCACAAAGCCGCGATTCTCACATGGATCGGCGGATTTCCGTGACTCGGTGGCCTTGTCTCAACCCGAATGAGGATATTAGGCTGCACGCAGAAGGATACTCCTGTGATGAGAAAACGTGTCTCACTCTCATCAGAAGATGGCCTCTCGCGACAAGATTGGGGCCACTGCGCGCCGGAACGACCGCGCAGACCGCTTGCGCTTACGCGCACATCTCGGTTGGGCTGGTTCGCCTCACCACACAGCCACTTGTCAGACTCCGGCGCAGTCTGCCGTCATGCGGTCACTCGGCCACAGATCGGGGACAAGGGTGGGCTGTGGCGCGTTGGCGATGCAAGAGCGGCCCTAGACGCCAGCACTGAGCCAGCGCGCGGTGCCCATTCTCCGTTGACCGTTGTCCCCGCTCTGCGACCCGAGCGAACTGGGTGCGGGGCGGAGTGGGCGTGGCAAGAACAACCGGGATTGAAGAGGCGGAGCTGCGCGATGGCCTCCGCGCAGGTGGCCAAATCCAGCAGGTATTGGCCGTGGCGCGGTCCAGCGGGGATGCCTCGGAGTTCGTCGTCTACCTCAGGGTTAGCTGGACGCTGGGCTATCACCTGCTACGACGTTGGCGCGGTCGAGGGGATCGGATCTTTCGTACCTCCGATGCCGTGCTCCAGACTGTCAGGCGCCACGGCTATCTCGGCCCGATCGTGGTGTCCCGGGCCGGGGATCCGACACTGGCGCGATTCCGCGGTGTCTCAGCGCAAGACGGCGGCAACCGACCGGTTGACCACAAAGGCTCTCCCGCGGTGGAGCGCGGTCAGGCGCACGCACTGGCCACTCGCTGAAAGGGCAGTCAGCGGGCCGAGGCGCGACCATGCGCGGGCCTGGAGGCGTGCATCATGATCGCCTCCGTCGCGCTGTTTAGCCAGCTCTGGGCAAGTTGCGTCGGGCCGATCGTTGCGGTTGAGACGGGCGCGTCTGTTGCCCGCGCCGAAAGCGGCTTCGATAGCCTCGCTGTGCACGACAACACAACAGGGCGCAGCTACACACCGACCACCAGGGCGAACGCCGTCGCGATTGCCACCACTCTGCGTCATGCCGGGGATTCGCTCGACCTCGGGTTGATGCAGGTGAACAGCGCAAATCTTGCGCGATTCGGTCTGTCGATTCCGGCCGTGTTTGATGCCTGCCGGAACATGGCGGTGGGCGCACGGATCCTGCTCGACAGCTACCTCGCTGCGGACGGCAAAGGCGGCCCGCAAACCATGCTGCGGCAGGCGCTCTCGCGCTACAACACGGGCAACAGTGCCGCGGGTTTTGCCAACGGTTATGTCGCGCATGTGGAGACTGCCGCGGCCCAGGTTGTGCCGGCGATCCGTGTGCGGCGCACTGTATCCAGCGGCCTGCCAGGCAAACTGCCGCACTTCCAGAGCGATGCAAACCCCACACCGGCGGCAAACGGACTGATCGACGGTCTGGTGCATCAGGGATCCGGATCGGATGACGCCGGCGTTCCTGCCACCTGGTCCGGTGACCCACTGATCCACCCGAGACAGGCCGATCCGCTAGCAGAACATGCAATTGCGCCCGCATCCTCACACCCCGCATCGACAGCAGATGGGTCCGCGCGCTTGGCGCACTCCTAGTCCACTTCAACGTCGGAGTTCTTCCATGACCTTCCCGACACAGGCTCCGCTCAGGCGGACGACGCGCTCGGACCCCACCAGAGGTGAAGGATTTGCGTTTGCTGTCATCGTCGCTGCACTTTCACTCATCGCGCCGTCGGCCCTCGCGCAGGTCTCTGGCGGCGTCGACCCGCAATCGGCCCTGCAAAGTCTGCTGACATACGGGATGGGCGCCGCCGGCGCCGCGATCTCCATCATTTGTCTGTTCAAGGGGGGGCATGCCGTCGCTGAGGGGCGTCATTTGCTGCCCTACATTGGCGGTGCGATCGGCGGCATCATCCTGGCATTCGGCGGCGGATTCCTGCTGCAGCACATCGGTGTCGGCTGAGCTGGCCCGCGATGGCACACATCCCGGAAGAACGGATCGAGTGGGATGCACTGTCGGTCGGCGCAACCCGTCCCGCCATGCTCAAGGGTGTTCCCTTCGCCTTCATTCCCTTCATCTTCTTCGGGCCGGTGATCGTCGTGTTCCTGAGCTGGAACCCAGCCTGGCTTCTGCTGATGATCCCGCTGACCATTCTCGCCCGCGCGCTTGTCGCGCGCGACTACAACATGCCGCGTGTGCTGCTGCTCTGGATGCTCAGTGGTGCGGCGTTCGCCGATCGCAGCGAATGGGGTGGGGACAGTCCCAACGTACTGGCGGGGCGTGATCCCTGGTGTGGGATCGCACATGAATGACAAGCTGGCATCCTCGTATCTGCCGCTGATCGGTCACTGGGCTGAGGCGACCGCCATCACGCAGGATGGCTCACTGCTGGTCGTTCTTCATGTGGGCGGCCATGCCGCGGAGCTCGCAAGTGCCAGCGCGATCATGGCAGCGCGCGACCGCTCCAACATGATCGCCCGGAACATCGCGGACCCACGCCTGGAGTTGTGGGTGCATTTCACGCGGATTGACCGGCAGCGTGCCATGACCCTGCCGCCGTGCCGCTCCTGGTGGGCGCGCCGTTTCGATGACGCGTACCAGCAGCGTTGCCTCGGCGATGGGCTGTTTCGTAATGATCTGTTCGTCACCTTGCTCATGCACCCGGACAGCACCCTCACGGGTGCGTTCCGCGGTGTGGTCCGGTCACGCTGGCAAGCCACACCGAGTGCCGAGGCGCAGTTCGTCCAGGACTTCGAGGATGTCGTCGCCAGGCTGTCGGCTGGCTTGGCGCGCTACGGCGTGCGTCGCCTTGGCCTGCGCGAGAAAAGCGGCGTCTGGTTCTCTGAGATCGCCGAGGCGTACCACCAAATTCTCAACCGGTATTTCCGGCCTGTTCCGCTCGTCGCCGGCCGCCTGGGACGTCTGGTCTGCCCGGATCGCCCGGTCTTCGGCGTGCGCGCCTGGGAGCTAATCGGCGAGGCCGGGCCGCAGTTTGGGACTATCCTGAGCTTCCTCGAATACCCCGCGCGGACGCATCCCCTGATGTTCGAGCCGTTCGTGCGTGCACCGTTCTCCTGCACGGCAACGGACAGCTTCTCCTTCACCCAGAAGACCAAAGCGCTCGGCCGGCTGAATTTCCGCGGCAAGCAGATGCTCTCGGCCGACGATCCGGCCGTCTCGCAGATCGCGGAATTGAAACGCGCCGAGGACGACCTCCAATCCAATCGCTATGTCTGGGGCAGCCATCACCACTCGCTCGCGGTGCACGGACGCACCCTGGAGGAGGTCGATCGCAACGCCGCCAAGGCACAGGCGATGCTGGCTGACGCCGGCGCCGCAGTCGTGCGCGAGGATCGTGCGCTGAAGGCCGCGTTCTTCGCGCAACTGCCCGGCAATGCCCGCTGGCGGGTGCGGCCCGGCGGCATTCACAGCCGCAACTTCGCCTCGCTTGCGGCGCTCAACAACATTCCAACCGGCAGCCGACGCGGCCGGTGGGGGGCGCCGCTGATCACATTCCGCACCACGGCCGACACCGAATACGCGTTCCACTTCCATGTCACCGACGCTCCCTCCATCCCTGCGGAGGACCTTGGCAATCTGGTCGTCACCGGCCTGGCCGGTTCCGGCAAGACGAGCCTGCTCGGCACCACCCTGGTGTGCGCGGAACGGCAGGGCGCGCGGGTCGTCTTCATCGACAAGGACTACGGCCTGGCGGCGATGTGCCGCGCTGTCGGCGGTGTCTATCTCGTCCTCCCGGCGGGGCGTCCGTCGGGCCTGGCGCCGCTCCGTGGCCTCACCGATACACCCGAACATCGGGCATTCCTCGAGGAGTTCGTTCGCAATCTCATCCTCGCCGATGCGGGCGCAGCCTTGACGCCCGATGAGGACGCGCGGCTCAAGCGCGCGATTGCCTTGCAGATGCGCATGCCGGTCGAGTTGCGCTCGCTCGAAGGTGTCGCCGACATGCTGGGGCAGCGCGACAGGATGGGCGCCGGCGCGCGCCTGCGGACGTGGTGCCGCGGTGGCCGGCTTGGCTGGGCCTTTGACAATGATGAAGACCAGCTACGCTTCGACGCCCGCATGATCGGTTTCGATACCACGGCTTTGCTCAAGAACCAGACGGTGTGCGCGCCGACGCTCACCTACCTGTTCTACCGTGTCCGCGCGCTGATCGACGGCACGCCCTTCGCCTTGGCGATCGACGAGTTCTGGCAGGCCTTTGCCGTGCCGTCCTTCGTGGCGATGGCGGAAGACCAGATCCGCACCATCCGAAAGAACGAAGGGGTGGTGCTGATGGCAACGCAGAGCGCGCATGACCTGGTGGTCAGCCCGATTGCGCACATGTTCAAGCAGAACGTGCCGACCAAAATCTTCTTTGGTGATGAGGGTGCCAGCCCGGAAGATCTCACGGCACTGGACTGTACGCCCGAGGAAATTCGCGCCGTCAAGCAGGTCCTGCCGCTGATGCGGTTCTCCTTCCTGATCAAGCGCCCGAGCGGATCGGTGATCTGCCGTTTCGATCTCAGTGCCGCCCGAGAGAAGGTCGCGGTCATCTCCGGTCGCCGCGCGACGTACAGCCTCATGCTGCGGCTGATCGAACAATATGGCGATCGGCCCGAGGACTGGGTGCCGCATTACGAGTGCGACGCCCCGCATCTTGCCGAGGATCCGACTGGGATCCAGCAGACACCCGAGACGGAGATGGCATTCGCATGAGCCGACGGCGGCAGCTCATCGCCACGGCGATCGCCGTCATCCTTGGCGGCACGATTGCCCCACAACGAGCCGAGGCACTTTTCGGCGCGGGCGACGTGGTGTTCGATCCGTCGGTGTTCGCGCAGGTCGTGCAGCAAGCCAAGAACGGCCTGCAGCAACTTCAGCAACTCGAACAGAATGGCCAGATCCTCACGAATCAGCTGACGCAGCTCAGGAGCTTTTATCAGTCGTTCGCGCAGCTGACCGATGTCAGCCAGCTTGCCTCCATCCTGCAAACACCTGCAGTGATCAATCCGCTGCCGCAGGTCACGCAGCTTGAAGGGATGCTGTCGGGCAACGGTTTCACCGGTCAGCTCGGCAGCCTGGTCCAGCAGTTCGTCAACCAGAACCGGGTCTATGCGCCGACCGGTACCGACTGGCAGGCGCAGGAAATGCTGCGTACCGCCAACGTCACCGCGAGCCAGATGGCGCTTGGCAACCAACTCTACAGCAGTGCGGCGCAGCGCATCCAGGGGCTCACGGAACTGGAAGCTCGGTTGAGTACGGCGTCCGATCCGAAGGAGACGCTCGATCTCATTGCGCGATCGAACATCGAGAACGGGCTAGCGCAGGCGCAAGCGTTGCAGGGTCAGTCGCTTGTCATCATGCAGCAAGCCGAGCAGCAGGCAGAGCAGCAACGCGAGAACGAAGCCATGCGCCAAGGTGCCGACCAACTTGTCGCAGCGGCGCGATCAGCCGCTGGCAGCGCCGGTTCCGGACAGGTGAGCCTGATCAGTGGACAATAGCATCCTTGCCACTCTCGCCCTTGGTTTCGTGTCGCTGTTGATCCCAGCGGCGCGAGCGCAGTCACCTAACAGCGTGCAGTACTATACCGATCATCCCACCGAACGGCGTGCAACGGAGATGCGCTGCTATCAGTTGGGCGAGACTGGCACCAAGACAGACCTTGACTGCGACAATGCGCAAAGCGCGAGCGCTGCCGTGCTAGCGCAGGAAGCCGGCAAGCAAGCTATGCGCCCAGAGCAGAACCCAGCTTTGCCGACATATTGGCATCTTATGGGACCTCGCTTCGCACGTAGCGAACTCAATCAGTGCACGCATCCTCCGCATCCGGACCCGCTTCCGACACCTGCCGAATATTGTGAGGCAGCCGCGCTCTCGCTGCTCGGAAAAGGACCATGAACCCAACTAATCAGACCACGGCACTGGTTCAGCCTATCGGGTCATTCTTGGTGTTCTTCGATTCCAAGATTATGGGTGGCATGGACGCCGCCCTCTCGGGTCTAACTCAGTATGTCGGCCGCCCGATCGCCACGTGCGCCGCGATCTGGTTTCTGTGGCAGGGCCTTCGCGTGGCGAATGGTGACAGCGCACCGCTGCAGAATTTGGTACCGAGCGTCATCAAAATCGCTGCAATTGTCTGGCTTACCACGAACATCGCCAGCTTCGATTACTGGGTCCGGAACGTTTTCTATGAGGGCATTCCAACCGCACTCGGCAATGCCGTGTCGGGCGCGGCTGACCCAACAGGGGTACAGGGTGTTGGTGCCGGCTTCGATCAAATTTGGGATCTCATGTGGGTGAGCGTCGGTCAGGTCTTTGCCAAAGCTGGTACGTTCGATGTTGGATCGAAGGTCGCCGCCATACTCTGCGGCCTCGGTGTTGCAATCGACCTTGTGATCATGGCCGCGGTGTTCATCATGGCGCGCTTTCTACTTGCCATTGTCATTGCCTTCGGGCCGGTGATGATCGGCACCCTGCTATTCGAAACCACCAAACCAATCTTCGAGCGCTGGATCGGCAAGATGGTGGCGCTGATCGCTTTGCAGCTCGCGGTCGTGATCACACTCACAATGCTGTTCTCGCAGAATCTCAGTTTCATGAACCAGATCACCAAATCGCAGGGCACCTCCAGTATGACGAGCGACATCGAGAATCTCGCGGCCATGGTCGTGTGGTTCGCGATGGGCGCCTTCGCCATGTATGCACTGCCGGCTATCGCATACTCGATCGGTTCCGGTGTCACTGTGAACACACTTGGTCAGATGATCGGGGCCGCAGCGACCACGAAATATCTGCTCGGAGGCATCGGCGGCGGAAGCAGCACGTCAGCAAGTGGCGGCGCGCCGAACTATAGCCTCGGGATGGAGGGGGGCCCGCGTCCTAACGACGACCCCAGCATTGTGCGCCCCGAACTCGCAGCATCCGGCATTTCTGGCGAACTGCCCGCACCGCCACCACCACCTCTGGATGAGGCCACACCTCGAACCTTGTGACACGAACTGATGACACATCTCATTGTGCTTGCCATGCTTCTGCTCACCGGCTGCGCCGATAGCAACACGCTGCCGCAGCCGACCGGCCCGCTCCGCGCGATGAACCCCGGCCAGTGGTCCTATTCGGGCAACGACGTGCTGCCGACCGCGCGCGGTGAATCGCATGAGTGATGCGACCGGTCATCTGATGGACAACGTGCCCCCGAGCGCAGGCTTCGTTCCGCGAGGAGACCAGCTGCGACAGCGCGAGGAGGCATTTCGTGCTGTGCATGATTTCGAGCGCGCGCGCCGCCGGATGGCGCTTGTCACCGGCTTCGGTGGCTGGATCATATCGGCATTCCTCGCGGTGCTGCTGGCGCTCGCCATCCTGCTGCTCCTGCACCGTCCCGTGCCGCACGATCGTCTCCTTGTGACAGTGCTGCACGATGACGGCACCTACGCGCCGCCCCAGCCGATTGAGGATGCCAGCCCGACCGAACACGAACTCGCGGTTCGCAACGTAATGTACAACTATGTCGTCGCCCGGGAGAGTTACACCTGGGAGGCAATCCAGCACGACTACGACGTGGTGTCCGCCCTGTCGGCGTTGGCCGAGCAGACGCGGTATCAGGGCTTCATCCTCGGCAAGGATCCCGACCGCCCAACCGCGAAATTCGGCAAGACCGGGGATGCGGCGGTCTCCAACGTGCACATCTTCCGCGTCGCACCGAATGCGATGGAGGTCCATTTCGTTCGTACGCTACGGCAAGAACACGGCGACGCTGTGACGAAGGAACGCATGATCGCACGCATCACGTATGCGCCGTCCGACACGATCCCAGTCACCATTCTCCAGCAGTACGATCCCGCGGGCATCCTGATCACCAAATACGATATCGCCAGGGATGGCCCACAATGATCCGGCGACGTTATCTTGTTGTACTCATCGGTGTTGGGTTCCTGGCCACCCATGCGGCAATTGCCGCCGAAGACCCGCAGATCGGCAAGGGCGACCCACGCATCCGCTATGTCGCTTATACGCCAGGGCAAGTCTATCGCCTGACCAGCACGGGACTGACCCCGCTCGAGATCGTGTTCGACGAGGATGAGTCACCGGAGATGATCGCTGGCACGCTGACGTCAACCGATCAAAAGCACGCCAAGGATTGGTACGCGTTTCACCACGACAACGTCCTTATCCTGCAACCGCTCCACGACATGGCGCCGAGCATCCTGTTCGTCTGTACCGGCCGTGCCAACGGGCAGTCCGGGCGAAACTACACTTTCGAACTCGACACGCGCGAGGGTAGCGTCACGCAACCCGACACCGACGCCTACGTCCAGGTCAACATGACCTATCCGGTCGAGGAAGCTGCCGCACGGGCCGCGGCTTGGCGCGCCCACCAGGACGCTGTGCAGGCCGCACAAGCCAAGGCGCGGCTGGCACAGGCGGCCTTCGCCGGTCCACGCAACTGGCGCTACCTAGCCCAGGGTTCGACCGTGATCCAGCCTCTGAACGTCAGCGATGACGGCGAGAACACGATGCTTTTGTTCGCGCCACACACAGAGGCGCCGGTGCCATACATCATCAATCAAGATGGCAAGGAAACGATCGTCCAGGCGACCAACCAGGACACACCGAACGGCTTGTTGATGATCCTCCACACCACGGTGCCGGAGATCGTCCTGCGCCGTGGCAAGCAGGTCTGTGCGCTCTACAACCAGGGCTACGACCCGATCGGGAAGACACCTGGCACTGGAACTGTATCGCCCGATGTCGTGCGCGAGGTCCGCACACCATGAGCGACAGCGCCGTCAACGAAAGGCGCGTCTCCGCGGTCGCACGCGACCGCAAGGTGCTGCCCGTGTGGGCGCGGATCGCCTTCTTCATCCTGTCGGTCCTGGTGGCGGCTGGTGTTGTGGCGTGGCTGTGGACGCGGGGCGGGCAAAGACGCCTTTTCGCGGAGGCCACGCCGACCTATGAGCTCGGTCGCCCGTTCGAGATCAAGGATGCAGCGGCCGTAACAGCACCGCCCGCGCCGCCGCTGCCGCGACCCGCCCACATCCAGCCCGCGACGGCTGAGGCACCCGTCCCCGATCCAAATGCCGGCCTGACCCTCCACCCGATGGATGCGTGGGCAGGCACGAGTGGTCTGCCCTTGGCGTCTGGGGAGGCCGCTTCCGGTCGCGGACGCGGCCCCACGGGCCCGGACGACACGGTTGCCCAGGTCGGTCCCGCCCGATCTGAAAACGCCTATGCGCAGCGGTTGCACGGCACCGCAACGCCGGACGCTGTGGCCGGCGTCATGGCGCACCCCGAATGGATCGTCGCCAAAGGGACGATCTTCCACTGCCTGCCCCAGCAACCGCTCGATACCCAACTCCCCGGGCCCGTCAAATGCCTCGTCACCGACGAAGTCTGGAGTGCCGACGGGACCAATCTGCTGATCGAACGCGGCTCGACGGTGAACGGCGAGATGCAGCGCGGCCTGGACCTCGGTCAGGATCGTGCGTTCATCCTCTGGACCGATCTGCTGACCACCCACTTCGTGACGGTCACCCTCGATTCCCCGGCGGCTGACGATCTCGGTCAGATCGGCGCACCCGGCACGCTGAACGAGCATCTCTGGGCGAAGATCAAGGCCGCCGTGCTGCTGACGGCGGTCCAGACGGCATCCGACGTCGCCACGAACGCGGTGCAGGCCGCTGGCACCACCAGTCTCAGCATCGGCAGTTACGGGCCGAGCCTGGCCGAGCAGGCGCTGGCCCATGATCTCAACATCCCGACCACGCTTTATCGCAACCAGGCCCAGCCGTTGACGGTCTACGTCAATCGCAACCTGGATTTCTCGCGCGCCTATCGCGATGAGATACGCGCCGGGGCGACCAAGTGACGGATCCACCGCGACGCGCCGTCGAGCGCCAACTCAGATGGCTGCTGCGGCCGTTCCAACATTGGCTGGACGATCGCGACGTCACGGACATCTTCATCAACGGTCCGGACGGTTTCTTCGTGAAGCAGCGTGGCCGCACCACACGATACGATGTGCAGATGACCTACGATGATCTGGTCGACATTGGCATCAACGCGGCCGCGCTGATGCGACAGGACATCGGCGAGGATGTGCCGCTCTGTTCGACACGCCTGCCGGACGGTCATCGCGTGCAGCTGGTCCGTCCGCCGGCGGTGGCGGACGGGATGTACAGCATCTCGATCCGCCACCCGGCGGCGACGACGCCGACGCTCGATGATCTTGACCAGGCCGGGGTGTTCTCCGGCACGACGTTCGCGGGCCGCGAGCCCTCGCAGCTCGACCGGCGATTGGGTGAGCTGTACCGCACCAGAAGCTGGCGCGAGTTCCTCCATCTGGCGGTCGGTGGCGGCAAGAACGTCGTCTTCGCTGGCGAGGTCGGCTCTGGCAAAACGCATGATCTGCGGGCCTTCACCAATTCGATTCGGCGTACCGCCCGCATCGTCACCGTCGAGGACATGCCGGAAATCCTCGGTCTACCGCACGCGAATGTGGTCAGCATGTTCTACAGCGAAGGTGGCCAGGGCACCGCCCGCATCAGCGCCGAAGAGCTGATCGTCGCCGCGCTGCGCATGGGCATGGGCATGGATGTCCTGCTCATGCAGGAGCTGCGCAATGCCGCGGCGTTTGCGTATCTGCGCGCGCTCGCCTCCGGCCATCCCGGCATGACCACCTGTCACGCGCCGAGCGCTGAAGGCGCGTTCGACGCCATTCGCCTGATGGTGAAGCAACATCCGGCCGGACGTCATCTCGCCGACGCCGATGTGAGAGCCATGCTCACGTCGCTGATTGACGTGGTGGCGCACTGCGAGTGCCGTGACGGCCGCTATCGCATCACGGAGATCTGGTACGACCCCACCACCAAAGCGAAGGCGGACCGGAACACGGCTGAAGTTCTGGCGGCGGAGTGACAGGATGCCGTCGCATTGGCTGCCGTTGGTGATGTTGGATGATCAACGTCGACGATGCGCAGTGCGCGATCGGTGCGGCTGCGCAATCACCAGAGGGATCGGCAAGCTGCTGCTCTGGGCATTCATCGGGTTCAATCTGGCCATGACGGTCCTCCCCGTGGGGCCTTCGCACCTCTTCCTCCGGCTGTCGGCGGCGATGCCAGCGCCAGTATCCGCTGTGCTCGGACTCCTGCTCGGTGGACTGCCCTTCCCGTTGCCGGTCTTGGTGCTGGTGCCGGTCCGCCACCCGCATCGTCAATTCCATGCGCACGTGATCGAACCGCGGTCGCACTGATGCGCCAACTGTCCCACTGGGCGCGCTACGTCGTTCTCTTGCTCGTGGTAATGGCCGCCGTGTGGACGCTCCTCGCGTCGATGGGCTTCGCCTATGCCGAGGATCTCGTCGGTGGGTTGCCACCGCTCAAGCTGGCGATCGCCTGGTGGCTCTACTTCATCTGGTGGCGGACCGATCCGTCGGTGTGGCTCTGGCTCCAGATCTCGGGCGGAGCTGCGGCAGCGTTCATTGTCCTCGCCGTCGGTGTGTTCGCCGCAGGCGTGCTCCGCCGGCGACCGCAGCTCCGGCCGGCGCGGCGTTCGCAACGCTGGATGCCACGCCCGGTCCGTGCCGCCTCCGACAACCATGGGCATGCCGACTGGCTGTCGATGCCGGAGTTGCGCGCGCTGTTTGCCGGGCCCCACCCGGACTACGGCGGCATCGTCATGGGCGAGGCCTACCGGGTGGACCTGGACCCCGACGCGCGGCTTTGCCGCTTCGATCCCGACGACGCATCGACATGGGGTCGGGGGGGCACTGCGCCGCTGCTGGTCGACCCGTGTTGCGGTGGCGCTACGCACGGCATGGTCTTCGCCGGGTCGGGTCAATACAAGACCACGAGTGTGGTGACGCCGACGCTATTGCACTGGCACGGCAGTGCCGTTGTGCTCGATACGTCGGGTGAAGTTGGCCCCATGCTGCACGCCACACGCGAAGCCATGGGGCATCAGGTCGCAGTGCTTGATCCGTACCATTCGGCTCATTGCGGTTTCAACGTTCTGTCCTGGATTGACACGCGCGCGCCGCTCGCCGAGACGTTTGTCGGTTCCGTTGTGGAGTGGCTTTGCGGCTCACTGCCATCCGGCTCGGATGCCAACACCCGCTTCTTCCACGATCAGGGTAAGAATCTGGTGGCCTGTCTCCTGGCCGATATCCTCTGGGACCCCACCCTACAGCAGCAGGACCGGACGCTTCGTTTGCTGCGGCGACGTGTGGCGACGCCGGAGGACGAGCTGCCGGAATTCCTGGCGCGGATCCACCGGCTTTCGGCGAGCCCGATGGCACGGGACCTGGCCGGCACTCTGATGGGCCTCGCCAAAGAGACATTCTCCGGCATGTACACGCACGCCACCAAGGAAACGAGCTGGCTCACCGTGAAAGCCTACGCCGATCTCGTGTCGGGCAGCAGCTTTCATCCGGCGGACCTGGCGCGTGGTCGGCTCACCGTGTT
>DATHNE010000006.1:0-33896 GCA_035486355.1 Acetobacteraceae bacterium | reverse complement strand
GGATCTTCTCGCCATCCACTCCCAATTGCGCCGCGGTCAGTTGCACATAGGCCGTCTCGTGACCCTGGCCGGTCGATTGCGTACCCACATAGACATCGACAAATCCGTCGTCCGCGAAACGGATTTCCGCCCGCTCGGTCGGATCACCACCAGTGGCTTCCAGATAGTACGCCAACCCAAAGCCGCGGCGCTTGCCGCGCTTCACTGCCTCGGCGCGGCGCGTCGCGAACCCGGCATAATCCATCTTGTCGACCGCTGCCCCGAGCACGCGATGGAAATCGCCGCTGTCGTAGACCTTGCCCACAGGCGTGCTGTGCGGCATCGCCGACGGCAGCACCATGTTCCGCTTGCGGAACTCCACACCATCGATGCCCAGCTCGCGCGCCGCGGCAGTGATCAGCCGCTCCACCAGGTAGTTGCTCTCCGGCCGGCCCGCACCACGATAGGCGTCCACCGGCACGGTGTTGGTGAACACCCCCAGCACATTCGCGTAGACCGCCTTGAACCCGTAGACACTGGCCAGCACGCCCGTGCCCGCTCCGGTCGGGATCGCGGGCGCAAACGTGTTGAGATATGCTCCCATGTTGGCAAGGTTGAGCGTGCGCAACGCCAGCAGCTTGCCGTCGGCGTCGATCGCCACCTCACCCAGCGTGATGTTGTCGCGCCCCTGGGTGTCGCAGAGGAATGCCTCGGACCGCCCCGACGCCCACTTCACCGGCCGGCCGAGTTTCTCCGCCGCGTAGCAGGTCAGCACATGCTCCGGATACAAGAACAGCTTCATCCCAAACCCGCCGCCGACATCCGGCGTCACCACACGGAACCGTTCCTTATCCGCATTAAACACCGTCGCGATCAGATCCTTCACCAACCAGCCGCCCTGGGTGTTGGCGTACAGCGCCCAACGCTTGGTCGCCCCGTCATAGTCAGCAATGCAGGCGCGCGCCTCCATCGAGGAGACAACGATGCGGTTGTTCACCACCGTCAGACGGGTGACATGCGTCGCCTTGGCGAATTCCGCATCGGTCGCCGCCTTGTCGCCGATCGACCAGTCGAACGCGGTATTGTTCGCCACATCCGGCCACACCAACGCGGCGCCCGTCTCGGTCGCCACCGAAAGATCCGTGATCGACGGCAGCGCATCATAATCGACGGCCACCAACTCGGCCGCGTCGCGTGCCGCCTCAGCCGTATCAGCCACGACAAACGCCACCGGATCGCCAACATGCCGCACAGCGTCCCCGGCCAGCGCCGGACGCGGCTTGTCGTGCATCTTCGAGCCGTCGCGGTTGTCCACCGGCGCGACACACGGCAGCGGCCCCAACCCGTCGGCCTGCAGGTCACCCGCGGTATAGACCCCGTGCACACCCGCCAGCGCCTTCGCGGCCGCGGTGTCCACCCTATTGATCCGCGCCGCCGCATGTGGGCTACGCACCACCACGCCATGCAGCATCCCCGGCAGCACGATGTCATCGGTATAGCGGCCACCGCCCCTCAGCAGGCGCGGGTCTTCCACGCGGCGAACGGACTGGGCAACGCCGAATTTGGTCATCGTTCACTGTCTCCGAGGCGGTTCCGTGATCTGATCGGAGCATGCCCGGTCAGGCGTGGAAAGGCCAAGAAGATGACAACGCAGTGTCTCAGCGTACTGAATGCGGGCTCCTCCAGCCTGAAATTTGCCGTCGACCGCGTGACGGCGGATCGAACGCGGGAGCAGATGCAGACCGGCGCGATCGAAGGAATCGGTGGGTCGGCGCGATTGCGCGTCGTCCGGACAGATCAGCCTGTCACGGCGTGTCACCACGCTGGCAGCGCTGGCCACACTGCCCGAGGGACCTTACCGTTTTACGGTCATGAGCGGGTTAGGCATGAGCGGCGGCAACAGCATCGACAATTCGGCAATCGACCGAGTGCTCAGCCAGATTGCGCGACCGGCAAGTGAGCACACCCGTCAACTCGCAGAATTGACCCACGGATGAAGCACCCTTCGGCACACGCTGACCGAATACCGTTCCTCCCGGTGACGCCAGACCCGCCCGTTCCTGGTTGCTCGCCCATCTCATCGCCGTTGTGTCGATCGAGGCTTCGCTCGGCGGAGGTCTCGACTCCCCCCTGCGTCGCACCCTCCTGTGTCACACATTGAGCGATCCGCGCGCACGCCAAGCCTCTGGCAGGCATGGCAATGCGCTCATCGGCGTCTGTGGTGCGCCATCTTCGCTCGGCCACGAAGATGTCCTGCCTACCTCATCCGCCTGGCGGACACACAGCGTTTGTCCGAAGCACCACGACGGCGAACATCGCAGGCCAGCGACGCGCGCACCGCATTATCCCAGCGCTCAGGGGGCGCTGCCCCTTGGCCTTCCTCACCATCGCCCGGCGCTGCCGGCTTGTCTCCCGTCAGGGGAAAAGCGCTCTCGACGGGCAGATACCTGTCAGCGCATGTCGGCGGTGCGCCGCGCGAAGATCCGCGCCAGCGCGACCATCAGCGCCCACAGATCCAGCGACTCTCGGACCCCGCGCCACGCTTGTACGCTGACCGCATGCGCCTCGATCTCAACACGGCTGGGTCGCAGGGACGCGACGAGCAGTACCAGGACACACGCGATCCCCAGATCACCCAGCGTCAGCCCCAAGGCAACCGGCGCGGCACCATAACGTGGCTGCAATGTCAGCCACACCGCCAGATGCGCGAAACACACACCGAACGTCAGAAAGCCCAGCGCCACCAGCAGCAATACAACGCGAACCAGCATCCGCCGCCCGGCGCGGCGTAGCCGGATGCCCTCCGCACAGGCGGCGGTCTGTACCAGCCGAACGGTGCGCACCACTCAGCGCAGCAAGCGGCCGATCACGACCCCTACGCCAGCCGCCAACAGCACCGCAATAAGCGGTTGCTCGCGCACCTGACCCGAGATCGCATCGGCCTGCTGGCGCACCGCGCCGGCGGCGGTGTGCACCGCCGATTCAGCGCGGCCCGCCGCATTCGCCACCATCGGCGTCACGCGCTCGTTCATCAACGCCTCAACCTGCGCGCGCAGTTTGGCGATCTGCTCTTCCGCGGTGTCGGTGCTTGAATGAATTTTTTCCATTGTTGCCATCAGTAAGATCCTTCTCTTCCGATGCATCCGCCGTCGATACCTCGGACAGCGGACGCGCCATACAGAATCGGAGTTGAGCGATGGAATGTGGCCGAGTTATGGGGCACGTCAGTCATAATCTCGCGATTACGACCGCATCCGTGTGCCGGAGAGACGTCTCCAGCGTCACTGCGATCAACCGCGTGAGAACGGCGGGTACACGTCCGACAGCTTGATGCGAACCCCGGTCACGATCAAACCGCCGCTGTCGTTCGTCGAGCTATAGGCAGGCACCAGGATCGCGATGGCCGTCGGCCCAGCACCCTGGATAGCGTTCGCGGTGCCGTTCCAGTTGTTGTCGTGATAGTACGAGTGCATCGCCTGCAGGATCAGCTCCATGCGCGACGTCACCTGGCACGTCACGATCAGCGTGACATTGTGCATCGTAGGTTCGATATCTGGGTACTCGGACACGTTCCGATGCGACGCCGTGGGGTTGGCAACAAAGCCGTCGTTGTACTGCTTGAACACCACCGCGCCATCGGAGTCGGAGAAGGTGCAGTCCCCGCGCAGCGTCAGCTGCTCATTGACCTACCTGTCGCCGCGGAGCCCAGTGGTGCGGGTGCTGCTCGTGTCCTTGTTCTGGAAGCGCCCTGCCGTGCCGAGGCCGGCCGCGGTCGCGGCCGGGGCGGCATGCACCGGCCTGGACGGAGCCGGGCGGCGCCGATCAGGCACCGCAGTTGGTCATAGAACTGCTGCTGCAGCGGCTGGTTGCGCTGCGGATTGAGCAATATCAGTATCCCAACCGGTCCACCATGATGGCGCCAGGGGTGGGCTCGCGGGCTCAGTGCCGTGTGGGCATGGATTTTGACGCGCCGTGGGTACGTCGCGCGCCGCGGTGGCGGGACTTTCTACCACCGCACAACGAGACTAGAATGACAAGAAAGACACTAGCCTCACGGGACAATTTGGCGTTGATCTACCTCAATGAATGATGATTTGTTTCCGCTATTGGGGATGCGGGTGGGTACGTGTGCGCTCGGGGATGTCGGTAGCACAAGACCGTTTCCGCTTTGCTAACACCTGCTCACCGCGCGACGAGGTTGCCCAACATGGTTGGTTTTCACGCGTTCTGCCGCCAATCCCTGGATCAGATCCGTGCCCAGGGGCGCTACCGGGAATTCACCCCGCTGCAGAAGCAGGCCGCGGCATTCCCCTACTACCGCCGCCCGGACGGCGCCGAGGTGCTGGTCTGGTCATCGAACGACTACCTTGCCATGGGTGGCCATGACGTGGTGATCGCTGCGGCTTGCACGGCGGCCCAGGAGATGGGCGCCGGCGCCGGTGGCACGCGCAACATCAGCGGCACCAGCCCGGCGCACGATGCGCTGGAGGTGGAACTCGCCGCCATGCATGGCAAAGAAGCCGCGCTGCTGTTTACCTCCGGCTTCGTGTCGAATCAGGCCGCCCTGTCCACCCTGCTCAATTCGCGCCCGGAAGGGCCTGAGGTGTTGTGGCAGGTATTCTCCGATGCGAAGAATCATGCCTCGATGATCGCTGGCATCAAGGGGGCCCGCGCGATCTGCCATGTCTTCCGCCACAACGACATGGGGCACCTGGAGGAGCTGCTGCGCACGGCGCCGGCGGGTACACCGAAACTGATCGCCTTCGAATCGGTCTATTCGATGGACGCGGATATCGCGCCGCTCGCCGCGATCTGCGACCTGGCCGAACGCTATGGTGCGATGACCTATCTGGACGAAGTGCACGCGGTCGGCATGTATGGTCCCACCGGTGCCGGTGTGTCGGAGCGTGACGCGGTTGCACATCGTATCGACATCATCGAGGGCACGCTGGCCAAGGCGTTCGGCTGCCACGGCGGCTACATCACCGGCGACGCCGAGGTTGTGGACTATATTCGCTCGGTCGCGCCGGGCTTCATTTTCACCACTTCCCTGCCGCCGATGATCGCCGCCGCGGCGCTGGCCTCGGTGCGCCACGTGCGGGCCGATGCCGATCGCCGTGCCAAGTTGTTTGAACGCGCGGACGCTCTGAAGCGGCGCTTCGATGCCGCCGGATTGCCACGCATCGAGTCCGACAGCCATATTGTGCCGGTACATGTCGGCGACGCCGCGCGCTGCAAGGCGATCAGTCAGCGCCTGCTGAACGAGTACGGGATGTATGCGACGCCAATCAACTACCCCACCGTGCCGCGTGGCGAGGACAGGCTGCGCTTCACGCCGACGCCGCGGCACACCGATGCGATGATGGATCAACTGGTCGAGGCGCTGTGCGCCATCATGCAGCCGGCGCAACGCGCGGCGGCGTAAACCGGATGCCGCGCATCCTCTCCATCAAGGTCGGGCTTGTCCCCGCCATCCCCGCACCACCGCTGAAGCGCAGTTGGCCGGGACAAGCCCGGCCATGACGAACAGGGGCGGGCACCCCTTCGCATGATCGTTGAAGCCGGCCACTTCGCGCTGATCCTGGCGCTGTTTGTCGCGATCGCGCAGTCGGTGCTGCCACTGGTCGGCGCCGCGCGGCGCAATGTCGGCTGGATGGCCGTCGGCCGCTCCGCCGCTCTCACGCAGTTCGCGCTGATCGCCACGGCGATGGCGGCGCTGATGTACGCCTATATCACGTCTGACTTCACCGTCCTCAACGTCGTGCAGAACAGCCACACCGACAAACCGCTGCTGTACCAAATCACCGGCGTGTGGGGAAACCACGAAGGCTCCATGATCCTGTGGGTCTTTATGCTATCGCTGTGTGGCGCGCTGGTGGCCCTGTTCTGCGACAACCTGCCGGCCGAGCTGCGGGCCCGCGTGCTGGCCGTGCAGGGCATGGTCGGTGTCGGCTTCCTGCTGTTCATCCTGCTGACCTCCGATCCGTTCATCCGCGTCTTCCCGCCGCCGCCGAACGGCGAAGGGCTGAACCCGGTGCTGCAGGATCCCGGTCTCGCCTTCCATCCACCGTTCCTCTACCTCGGCTATGTCGGCTTCTCGGTGTCGTTCGCCTTCGCCGTCGCCGCACTGATCGAGGGCCGCGTCGATCCCGCCTGGGCGCGCTGGGTGCGGCCCTGGGCGCTGTTCTCCTGGTGCGCGCTGACCATCGGCATCGCGATGGGAAGCTGGTGGGCGTACTACACGCTGGGTTGGGGTGGCTGGTGGTACTGGGACCCGGTGGAGAACGCCTCGTTCATGCCGTGGCTGGTCGGAACCGCGCTGATCCACTCTTCGATCGTGGTGGAAAAGCGTGACACGCTGAAAAGCTGGACCGTGCTGCTGGCGATCCTAGCCTTCGCCCTGTCTCTGGTCGGAACGTTCCTGGTGCGCTCCGGTGTGCTAACATCGGTACACGCCTTCGCCTCCGACCCCCGCCGCGGCGTGTTCATCCTGCTGCTGCTGATCGTGGTGATCGGCGGCTCGCTCATGCTGTACGCCATCCGCGCGCCGAACCTGAAGGGCGGTGGGCTGTTCGCGCCGATCTCACGCGAAGGCGCGCTGGTGTTGAACAACGTGCTGCTGGTCTGCGGCTGCGCCACCGTGTTCTTGGGCACGCTGTATCCGCTGTTCCTGGATGCGATCGGTGGGCCGAAACTGTCGGTCGGCTTCCCGTTCTTCAACCGCACCTTCGTGCCAATGATGGTGCCGCTGCTGCTGGCCGTGGGTGCCGGTCCGCTACTGGCCTGGAAACGCGGCGACCTGGCCGGCGCATTGCAGCGCCTATGGGCGGCCTTCGCCGTGGCGCTGGTGGTGATCGCCGGATGCCTGGTGGTGACGCAAGGCACGCACGTGCTGTCGTTGCTCGGCATCGCTCTCGCGGTCTGGGTGTTCGCCGGCGCCGCGGTGGAATGGGCCGAACGCGTGCGCCTGTTCCGCGGCGCCTTCGCCGACAGCCTGACCCGCGCGCTGCACCTGCCCCGCGCGGCCTATGGCATGACGCTGGCGCATATGGGCGTGGCGGTGACGGTCGCCGGCATCGCCGCCTCGTCTTTCGCGGTGGAGAACATCCAACTGGTGAAGATCGGCGGCGACATCCCCATCGCCGGCTACACGCTACACCTGGCGCGGATCGAAAAGGTGCCAGGCGAGAATTTCACCGCCGATCAGGCGATCATCGAGGTTCGCCGCGATGGCGTGCAGATCGGTGCGATGTACCCGGAACGACGCTTCTTCCCGCTGCAACAACAGACCACTGCCGAGACGGCGATCCGCACCAACTTCCTCGCCGATCTCTATGTTGCGCTAGGCGACCCCGATCATGGCGCCTGGACCGTCCGTGCCTACTACAAGCCGCTGGTGCCCTGGATCTGGATCGGTGCCGTCATCATGGCGTTTGGCGGCATGGTCAGCCTGAGCGACCGGCGCTGGCGCGTGGGTGTCGCGACCGGCGCGCGCGGACGCATGCTCGCGCAGGCGGCCAGCGGGGACTGACGCTGCATGCGCAAGCTGTTCTACCTGCTGCCGCTGCTGGCATTCATGGCGCTTGTCGGCTGGTTCGCCCTGGCGCTACGGCCCAGCTACAACCCGCAGATCCTGCCCTCGGCGATGATCAACAAACCCGCGCCAAGCTTCGACCTGGCACCGCTGAACGGCGGCGGCAACCTGTCGTTGGCCGGCCTGAAGGGCCAGGTTGCGCTGGTGAACTTCTTCGCCTCCTGGTGCGTGCCGTGCCGCGAGGAGCATCCGATCCTGATGCACCTGGTCGAGCAGGAGCACGTGCCCCTGTACGGCATCGACTACAAGGACCGGCCGGAGGATGCGCGCCGCATCCTGGCCCAGTTGGGCGATCCATATCGCCTGGTCGGGATGGATCCCGATGGCGTCACCGGCCTCGATTTCGGCGTCTACGGCGTGCCGGAAACCTATGTCATCGACAAGACAGGGACGATCCGTAAGCGGTTTGTCGGTCCGTTGACCGCCGAGGCCTTGCGGAACGAGCTGCTGCCGCTGCTGAAGCTGTTGAACGCACCATGAAGGGGATCCTGGCCGTTCTGACGGTTGTACTGCTGAGCAGCGCGGCCTCCGCCGTTACCCCACAGGAGAAACTGGCCGACCCCGCGCTGGAAGCGCGCGCCGAGTCCATCGGTGAAAACCTGCGCTGCCTGGTCTGCCAGAACGAATCGATCGAGGAATCCAACGCCGATCTCGCGCATGACATCCGTGTGCTGCTGCGTCAGCGTCTGGTGGCTGGCGACACCAATGCGCAGGCAATCCAATATATCGTCAACCGCTACGGCCAGTTCGTGCTGCTGCGCCCACCCGTCGAGCCCGCGACCTACGTGTTGTGGTACGGCCCCGGGATCCTCCTGGTCGTGGCCGCGCTGAGCACATTGATCTGGCTGCGCCGCCGCGCGCGCACCGATCTCGCCACCGCCCCCTCCCCGCTGACCGAGGCGGAACAGCAAAGATTGGACCACCTGCTGCGGGAGACCGAATCGTGACGCCGCTGGTCCTGGTGCTGGCCGGCATGACCGTGGTGGTGCTGCTGGCGGTTCTGCTGCCGCTGCTGCACGGCTGGCGCGCCCCCGCCGAGCGCCGCCAGTTCGATCGCGCCGTCTATCGTGCCCAGCTCGACGAACTCGGACGCGATATCGCGCGCGGCATAATCGGCGGCACCGACGCACAGACCGCACGCCTCGAGATCAAACGGCGCCTGCTGGCCGCCGATGCCGCGTCCACCGCAACCGGTTCGCGGTTGGGCAGCAGCCGCGCGCTGGCGATCGCCTCGGCGCTGATCATCTGCGGCGGCGCCGGCATGCTGTATCTGTGGCTGGGCGCCCCGGGCGTGCCGGATGTGCCGTTCGCGGAACGGCACGAAGCAACGCCGGCGAAACAGGAAGCCCATGTCGAGATGGCCGACGCCGCGACGGCACTCGCCGCGCGGCTGCGGACGAATCCGACCGACGCACAAGGCTGGTTGTTCTACGCGCGCACCGAAGCGACATTGGGCAACTGGGCGATTGCCGCGGATGCCTTCCAGCACGCGCTCGCGTTGGGACAGACCAGCGCCGATGTGCAGTCCGCCTATGGCGAGATGCAGGTGCTGGCGGCCGATGGCATCGTCGGACCGCCAGCACGAACGGCTTTCACCGCGGCCCTGCATCGCGACAAGACCGACGTCGTCGCGCGCTACTATCTTGCGCTGGCCGACGCACAGGCCGGCGAATCCCGTCGCGCGATCGCCGCCTGGCTGGACGTCGCCGCCGACCTGCCCGAGGGATCACCCATGCGTGAGGCGGTCCAGCGTCGCATCACCGACGCGGCCAACGCCGCCAACATCCCCGTGCCACCGATGCCGAAGGGGCAGCCCCTGACGCCGCCCGCCGCGTCTGATGCCACCTCTGGTCCCTCATCTGATCAGATCGCTGACGCAGCAAATATGCCTCCCGCCGAGCGCGACAAGATGATCCGCGGCATGGTGGCGCAGCTCGCCGCGAAAATGGCCCATACGCCGGATGACGTGGACGGTTGGATGCGCTTGGGCCGCGCCTATGCGGTACTCGGCGACACCGACAAAGCCGCCGACGCCTACGATCGCGCGGCCAAGCTGCGGCCGGATGACACCGACATCCCGGTGCAGGAGGTCGAGGCCTTGCTGTCGAACCGCAAGCCCGATGACGTGATCCCCGCTCGCGCGGTCACCCTGTTGAAGCAGGTCGCGGCGGCGTCCCCGGATCGGCCCGAGGTACTGTGGTACCTGGGCGTCGTCGCGGCCCGCGCGGGTCAACGCGACGAGGCCAAGGCCGAATGGCAGCACCTGCTGACGCTTCTGCCCCCGGACAGTGCGGATCACAAAACCGTCGCCGAAGCGCTGCAGGCGATCGATAAGCCGTAAGCGGTGTCGGCTACAGCAACGCCATCCGCGTCGACAGGCCCGTGTCGCCTGACGCTGCCTGCGCCGCCATGCGCACTGACGCGTTGACCGCACCAAACCCCTGGTAGCCGCGCCGCTGCACGATCTCGAAGAAGAACCGGTCACAGAACGTCTCGGTGTAGGTGTGCAGGAACTCGCCGTTGTCGTCGCGGTCATATAACAGATTCAGTGCCGACAGCTCCGCCAGCCGTGCGTCTTCCAGCCCATGCCGCGCCACCAGATCGTCGTAGTAGTTCGCCGGGATTGGCAGCGTGCGCGCGCCTAGCGAGGCGAGCTGACGCACCGTGCCAACGATATCATCTGTCGCGAAGGCGATATGATGCACGCCCGCCCCAGCATAGGCGCTAATGAAACGTCCCGTCGCTGTCTCACGACTTTCCGAAATGTTCAGCGGCAACCGCACGCTGCCATCATCACTGACCATGGCGCGGCTCTGGATCAGCCCGTACGGATCCGGCAGCTCCCACAACTGCTGCGGCCGCAAGCCGAAGATCGCCCGATAGAACAGCACGAACCCGTCCATCCGCCCGTGCGGCAGAGCTTGTGCCACATGATCCACGCGCAGCTCGCCACCGTCTGGCGTGGCCGCCTGAAACAAGGTGAAGTCGTCATCATAGATACTGCGGCCGGATGGATCAGGCCCAACCAGATAGATCAGCGTACCGTCCGGCGCGCGCACCGCGGGGATGCGCCGTTCGCCAAGGCCAGTCGGTTCGTGCCATTCCGGGCACAGCAACGCGCTGGCACGCGCCATTGCACGTGTCGCATCATCCACCCGTAGCGCCATCGCACAGACCGATGGGCCGTGCAGTTGGAAATGTTCCGTAGCAGCACTATCCTGTTCGGCATTGAGGATCAGGTTGGCACGCCCCCGCCGGAACAGGTCGACCGCCTTGGACCGATGATGCCCGGCGTGACGGAACCCGAGCGCGCGCAGGAATTCACCAAGCTCCCGCCCGGCAACTTCATCCACCGCGAATTCCAGGAATTCCACTCCGTCGAACCGCGGTGGCGCCGGCAGCGTTGTCGCACCAGCCCCGGCTTCCGCCAGGATCAGCGACCGCAGCCCATCGCGCGCAGTCAGGCGCGCCGGCGCAGCACGGAACTCATCATTGAATATCTCCAGCGATAGCGGCCCCTGATAGCCCGACGCCAACACCGCGCGCACGAAATCATCCACCGGCAATTGCCCCTGGCCGGGGAAATTGCGGAAATGCCGGCTCCAGGACAGCGAATCCATTGCCAATCGAGGCGCATCCGCCAACTGCACGAAGAACAGCTTGTCGGCCGGCACGTCAGCAATGCCGGCCGGATCGTCATTCACCGCGAGCGTATGAAAACTGTCGACAATCAGTCCGAATGCGGCATGATTGGCGCGTTGCACAATATTCCAGGCGTGACACCATCTATTGACATGTCGCCCCCAGGCCAGCGCCTCATACCCCACACGCAACCCGCGCGTCGCCGCGCGCGCCGCCATCTCCGCCAGATCGGCCGCGGCACGCGCATCATCATCAATCGCCGCCGGCAACGTATTGCTGCACACCAGCACCAGATCGGTGCCCAGCGCCTGCATCACATCGAACTTGCGCTCGGCACGGTCCAGATTGCGCGCGCGTTGCGGATCCGGCATCGCCTCGAAATCGCGGAACGGCTGGTACAATACGATGGCGAGGCCAAGGTCGGCCGCGATACGCCGCACCTCAGCCGGCGTGCCATCAAACGTCAGCAGGTCGTTCTCGAAGATCTCCACCGCGTCGAAGCCGATGGCCGCGGCGGCATCCAGCTTCTCCGACAACGTACCACTCAACGAGACCGTGGCGATCGATCGCGGCAGGTGCGAGGGCACGGATATAGACATGGCTCCCGCTATAACCGCCAACTGAGCCAGTCGGCGAACCCCTGCCCCATCACCAGCTCCAGCTCCTTCCCCGTCAGCCACGGCAGCTCCTCGGTGAACATCGTCACACACTGCCGATAGCTGCATGGCATCCGCGTGATGTCGGTGCCCCAGAAGAATCGCCGCGGACCATACGCATCATAGATCCGCCGCAGCCCATCATGGATGTTGCGATATGGATACGGTTGGCTGGAACACGACGGTGCGCCGGTCGCCTTGATCGCGACATTTGGCAGCTCCGCCAGCGCGAGCAGATCTGGCAGCGTGGCGAACGCCGCCGCGTCCTGGGTGCGTCGCACCAGTCCGAGATGATCGATGATAAGCTTCAACCCCGGATGCCGCTCCGCGATGCCGCGAAACACCGGCAGGAACCGCCCGGCCAGCAGTGCCACCGGCAGCCCCGCCCGCTCGGCCGCTGGCCACAGCCAATCCATCGTGCCATCCGCGTGCCAGGTCTGCTGCTCCGGCCGCACCAGCGCGTAGCGCAGGCCCAGCATGCCGGGCTGCTGTTTCCACGTATCGACCAGCCCGCGGCACTCCGGCCGGTCGAGCGGGAAATGTCCCAGAATCGCGAACTTCTTCGGCTCCGCCCGCACCGCCGTGATCGCCACCGCATTGGAATTCGGATCCCAGCTCGGCGGATGGATCACCGCGGCATCGACACCCGCCTCCGCCATCTCCGCCAGCAGCGCGTCCTTGGAGAGCACCGAGGTCGGGCGATGCGGCTCAATCGGTGTACCGCTGGACCAGATATGCACCTGGGCGTCGATGATCCGCATAGGCGCCTCCGCGTGATTGCGGCACAGTGTAGCCCAGTTCGGCGGTCAGCAAAGGCGACCGATCCTGGCGCCGCGATCAGTTTGCGCTCGCGACGAACCAGGCCATTGCCCGAGATCGCCGCGCTACTCGACCGCCATGCCCTTATCAGCCAGTTCCTGCCGCGCGTTGGCGTTCTTGGCCAGATGCGTCAACCCCATGCCGCGCAGCACATTCGGCGCCTTGGTAAACTGAATATTGTCGTAGCCGACGATCTCGATGCGGTTGCCCCACGGGTCGCGGAAATCCAGAAAGCGCCCATCGAGCAGGGGAACACCTGCCTCGATCAGTGCGCCGCGAACCGCTTCCTTGTCGTCAACGACAAGGCCGAAATGGCGACCGTCGTCCGCCGGTTGCCGGCGTCCCTTCTGCAGCGCGATGAACTGATCACCAAGGTCGATGAACGCCATGGTGTCACTCTTGCTGCGCAGCGTGAACGCGAAGAGGCGGCGGTAGAACGCCAAAGCCGCCTCGATGTCGCCAACTTCCAACGCCACGTGGTTGAACCCTACGGCGCGCGCCTTCGCGGTCTCGGACATCGAACCCTCCTGTGCTGTTGGAGATCAGGTGGGGCGCCGTATCGCCAGACACAACCGCGGGCCTCACGCGGCCAGCGGCGCCAGCAGCTCGGGCCGATCATTGCGGACATTGTTCACGGCATTGGACACACGCCAGATGCGGAAGGCCGCCGCGGATGGGCGCAGCACGCTTGTGACGTCCCCCTCCCCTTCCCCCAGCCACAGCGGCCAGGCATCCGGCTCCAGCACCACCGGCATACGCTCATGTAGCGGCCGCAGCGTGGTATTGGCACTGGTCGTGACGACAGTGAAGCTGCGCACCACATCGCCGTCCGGCCCACGCCAGCCTTCCCACAAACCGGCGAACACCATCATCTCCCCATCGGCTCGCGCGATCGCCCAGGGCAGCTTGCCGCCCTCAGCCACCTGCCACTCGTAGAACGCATCGGCCGGCACCAAGCAGCGGCGGCGCGCGACAGCATCGCGAAACATCGGCGTGGTGGCGAGCGTCTCCGCCCGCGCATTGATCGGCTGGCGGGTGGATTTCAAGTCCTTCACCCAATGCGGCACCAGCCCCCAGCGCAGCAGGTCCAGATGACGCTGCTGCGACTCCGGATGCAACCGCACCACCGGTGCATCACGTGTCGGCGCCATGTTCCATGTGGGCTGGATGTTGGGCGTGGGATTGGCCGTGCGGAACAGGCGGTGAATGCGATCCGCCGGCGTGGCAGAGGCGTAACGACCACACATCGGGGTCAGCCTTTCGACGGCACGGCATGCCGCCGTCGATGCCGGAACATGATGAATTCGGCCAACCCGAGACCAACCAAAGCCATCACCGGCAGCACGCCATAACCCAGCCCCCGCACCAGCGGCCCCCCGGCGAAGGTGCCAAGCACCGTCGCCAGGGCACCAATCGCACTCAGCAGCCCGATCGCGGCCCCTTCGCCGATCGGCGTCAAGCGCGCCGCCAGGGTGGTGCCCGCAACGCTGATCACCGGCCAGGCCAGCACCACCAGCACGAATCCCGCCAGCGCGATCACCGGTACGTGGGGCAGCGTCACCAGAAAGGGCAGGCCCAGCAGGACAAATCCAAGCAGACGCACCGCGATCCCGGCCTGGAACACAATGCGGCCGCCGCGGCGGGCCGTGAGCCGGCTCGCCAACAGGAACAGGACCACGCCGATGCCGGCGGCCATCGCGTAAACCACCGCAGTCAGCTCCGGTGCGACACCATAACTTCGGCGCATCATCAACGGGTAGTAAGTGAAGAAGGCCGCGACGCCGAAGTTGTACGCCGCCCATGCGATCAGGACCCGCGCGAACGGCCCTCGCAGTGCACCACGCACCACCTGAAGCCCCGCCCATTGCAGATGATGGGAGTGGTGCAACAAGCCGCCGAAGCCAGTGCCGAGCTGCGCGGCCCGCAGCGTCGGCAGCAGCGCCACATGCCCGAGCGTCTGATCCCTGACGCGACGTGCCCCATCCTGTGGCAGGCCGAAATGACCGACGACGATTGCCATCAAGGCCAAACCGGCTGCCAACGTGAAGCAGATCCCGAACCCGCCTCGCGCAAAAGCGCCGGCCAGCAGCAGCCCGACCAGTTGTCCGGCGCCGTTGAAACTTTGCAGCCAACCGATGCGTGGTCCCCACTCCGCCCTGGGTGTGAAGTCCACGATAAACAACGTCGCCACCGTTGCGGCCGCGCCGGTCGCCAGGCCGATCAGCAGCGCGAGCACAAACCACGGCCCCACGCTGGACACGTGCGGGAATGCCGCGAACGCCAGCGCGAGAACAACGAAGGCGCCGAAGAACAACGGCCGATGCAGATGCGCGCGCTCCGCCAGCCGGCCGAGTAGTGGCGCGGGCAGCAGGCCAAGATTGTACGCGCCGGTCACGTAGGCCACGGTACCGAGCTGATGCGAGATGTCAGCGATCACCAGCGGCAGCAGGAACGGCAGCATCCCCGAGGTCAGCAGACCCAGGATCAGGTAGGCGGCGTACCATGGGGCAATGTGGCTGGATGGAGCGGTCATGGGCCGTCGAGGGATTCACATCGTCAGTCCGCTCGCCGTATGTCACCCGACGACAGGACACGCGTTACCACAACACTGGCGACATTCATGCGCGTCAATGAAGACCGCGGAGATCAGTTGTCTGATTGGCGCACGGCATGAGGCAAGCAGGTGGCCTGACTGGCGCGACGGATGATCGGCGTTCGGTCTGCCCGTTTCGACGACTTCCCCTCGACAACACCCCCGCCCCGTGCCGCTATCACGCGGAATGACGCGGGAGGACGCACATGGACTTCACCGGCAACGTGGCCCTGATCACGGGTGGCGGCGGCGGGATTGGCCGCGCCACGGCGGCGGGCTTCGCGGCGCGCGGCGCCAAGGTGATGGTAGTGGATTCCGACACGGATGCCGGCGGTGCCACGGTCGGTGTGGTGCAACAGCAAGGCGGCGAGGCGCGCTTCACCCGCGCCGATGTCACGCGCGCGGGTGATGTCGTGGATTACGTGAAGGCAGCGCTCGACGCCTGGGGGCGCATCGATTGCTTCTTCAACAACGCCGGTATCGAAGGCCAGGTGAGGCCGCTCCCCGACTACGACGACGACATGTTCGACCGCGTCATCGCGGTGAACCTGAAGGGCGTGTTCCTGGGCCTGAAGCACGTGCTGCCGGTGATGCTCCGACAAGGATCAGGCGCAATCGTCAACACTGCCTCGACCTCCGGTCTGTTCGGCGGCCCGGGCATGTCGGCCTATGTCGCATCCAAGCACGGCGTGCTGGGCCTGACCAAGGTCGCCGCGGCCGAGGTGGCCGCTCAGGGTGTGCAGGTGAATGCGATCTGTCCGGGACCGGTGGAGACGCGGATGATGCGGTCATTGGAGGCGCAGCGAGACCCGAATGATCCGGAGGCGGTTTATGCCGCCCACCGCGCGACGGCACCCACCGGGCGCTACACCTTGCCGGAAGAGATTGCCGGCGGCGTGCTCTTCCTATGCTCGGATCTCGCCGGCAATCTCACCGGCACACACCTGGTGATCGACGGTGGCCGCAGCGGCAGCGGCGGTGCGGTTGGCGCGCGCAAAGGCTGATCCGCGCCACCGGGTCCGGGAGCCGCATCGCACCCTCCCCCATTCCGAATTGCAACCCAGCCTTGCGCCAGCCTGGGCGGCTGTCACGTGCCCAGCCGGTGACAGGCTGGCATGCAGCAGGCAGACTCCCCGCTCGGGAGGAGACATGGCCGACGACGAAAGCAGCGCCGCCACGGTGATCGTGGCGGAGCCGGTGCCTGACGCGCGCCGCACTTTGGTGCTGGCCGCCTGCCTGATGGCCACCTTCATGGCCGCGGTGGAAAGCACCATCGTCGCCACCGCGATGCCCACCATCATCGCCGACCTGCGCGGCTTCAACCTGTTCAGCTGGGTGTTCACCGTCTATCTGCTGACCCAGGCCATCAGCATCCCGATCTACGGCCGCCTCGCCGACCTGTATGGCCGCAAGCGCATGTTCTTCGTCGGCGCCGGCCTGTTCATGGTCAGCTCCACCCTGTGCGGCCTGTCCACCTCCATGGTGCAGCTCATCATCTTCCGCGCCCTGCAGGGCTTCGGCGGCGGCGGCGTGCAGCCGGTCGCAATGACCATCCTGGGCGACGTCTACAGCCCGGCCGAGCGCGCACACGTCCAGGGCCTCGTCTCCAGCGTCTTCGGTGTGTCCGCCGTGGTCGGCCCACTGCTGGGCGCCTTCCTGGTGGAACATGTGAACTGGGAGTTCGTGTTCTGGGTGAACCTGCCGGTCGGCGCCGCAGCGATCACCATGATCGCCATGTTCCTGCGTGAGGACATCCGCCCCCGCGCCCGCAGCATCGATTGGTTAGGCTCGCTGCTGATGATGGTGTCTATCAGCGCGCTGCTGCTGGCATTGGTGCAGCAGGCGACGCTGTCTCCGTTGATGCTGGCGATGCTGGTAGGTGGCGGATTGGTGACCCTGCTGGCCCTGGTGCTGCACGAACGCGCGATCAAGGAACCGATGCTGCCGCTCGAGCTGTGGAAGCATCGCGTGATCGCGGTCGGTAGCGTGGGCGGCGGATTGGCGGCAGCAGTGATGATGGGCGTGGCAGCGTTCCTGCCGACCTATGTGCAGGGCGCGATGGGGCAGAGCCCGACGATCGCCGGCCTCGTGCTGGGCATGATGTCGGTGACCTGGGCGGTGGCCAGCATCTATGGCGGGCGGCTGATGGTGCGCACCAGCTATCGGCTGGTCGCGATGCTGGGCGGCGCGTCGCTGCTGGCGGGGTGCCTGCTGCTGGTGACGCTGACGCCGGAACGCGGGCCGTTATGGGCCTCGGTTGGATCGCTGGTGGTCGGGATCGGCATGGGGTGCTGCAACACGTCGTACATCGTGGCGATCCAGGCGGCGGTGCCATGGCACCAACGTGGCGCGGCGACGTCATCGTGCATGTTCATGCGGTTCATTGGGCAATCGGTGGGGGTGGCGTCGTTTGGCGCGGTGTTGAATTTGACATTGCGGCATCGCGCGCCGGACCTGGCGGGGATGGCGGATCATCTGCTGGACCCGGCGCATCGCAGCGAGCTGGCGCCGGACGTGCTGCAACGGCTGACCGATGCGATCGCCGCCGGGTTGCACAATGATTATCTGCTGGCCTGCGTGCTGGCAGCGCTGACGCTGCTGCTCTCGTCAATGCTGCCGGCGCGGCTCAGCCCGAAGGGGCAGCCACTGCGCCGCTAATCCCCGGTTGCAGCAACAATCCGTTCCTGTTTGCGGGACTTGCGCCAATACCCGCTCTTTTGTCGGCGTCATGTTGCACTGCGGAGAAGAACCTGCCTCTCTAGTCGCAGTAACGTGTCGGAGACGGGCATGGCCGATCTGTTGAACACAATCCTGGGCGTGGCGGAGGCTTCGGCGTTGGCCGCACTGCGCGCGCAACGTCCGGAGATCCTGCAGCACACCCAGGGCAGTTACGATGTGCTGCTGACCCCGGAGGATCCGGGCGGGTTGTCGTTGGCCGAGCGGGCGCTGGTGGCGCACCGCGTGGCCGCCCTGTCGGGACATGCCGCGCTGGCGACGCATTACCAGGGGCTGGTGGACGCAAGTGGGGCGGTCGCACCGGCCCGGCGGGACGCGCTACTGGCACATGCCACCCTGCTGGCGACATCGCCGGGGCGCGCAACGCCGGCAAACCTCGCGGCGCTGCAGGCGGTGGGATTGAGCGAGCGGGATATCGTCGCGCTATCGCAACTTGTGGCGTTCGTCGCCTATCAGGTGCGCGCCGCGGTCGGGTTGGCGCTGCTGGCGCCGGAGAAAGCGGCATGAAGGCGAAGTCGTTCACACTGGAGGCGGTGGCGTGGGACCCATGGCTGGCCCCGGTCGCGACGGCGACCGCCACGCCGAAGCAGCGCGCGGCATTGGACGCCAGCCCGCAGGCGAACTCGCCGTATTTCCGCACGTTGGCACATGATGTCGATTCGCTGGCGGAGCGGTCGCCGCTGTTCCATTCGGTGATGTATGTGCCGCGCGGGCTGAAGCGGGCCGAGCGCGAGCTCGCCACGGTGGTGGTGTCGATCATCAATGGCTGCATCTATTGCTCGTCGGTGCACGCGCGGCGGTTTGCCGAGCTGACGAAACAGCCCGATGTGATCCAGGCGCTGTACGACCAGGGGCTGGACACACCACTACCGGCACGGCTGCGCGCGATCGTGGACTACGCGGCGAAGCTGACGCGCGAACCGGCCGCGATGACCGTGGAGGATCTGAAGCCGTTGCGCGCGGTCGGGATGGACGATCTGGAAATCTTCGATCTGACCAACGCAGTGGCGATGTTCGCCAATGCGAATCGCCTGATGCAGACGCTGGGCGAACCGGTCATGCCGGAGGCGCAGTCGTGATCCTGTCGCGTCGGGCATTGCTGGCCACAGCCGCGGCATTGCCGGTGGCGGCACGCGCGCAGACCTCAGGCGAGCCGGTCATGGTGGGGGTCAGCGGGCCGCTCACCGGGCAATACGCGCAGTATGGTGCCGACTGGAAACGCGGCTTCGATCTGGCGGTGGACGAGGTCAATGCCTCGGGTGGCATCGGTGGCCGGCCCCTGGCGTATACGTTCGAGGATACGCAGGCTGATCCGCGCCAGGCGGTGGCGATCGCACAGAAATTCGTCAGCGATCCACGCATCATCATCGAGCTGGGGGATTTCTCCTCGGCGGCGTCGATGGCCTCCAGTCCGATCTATCAGCGCGGCAAGCTGGTCCAGTTCGGCTTCACCAACTCGCATCCCGACTTCACCAAGGGCGGCGATTACATGTGGAGCAACGCGCCGAACCAGGCGGACGACATGCCGGTACTGGCGGGATACGCGCAGAAGCTGGGACTGAAGACATTCGCCATCGCCTCCATCAACAGCGACTGGGGCCGCACCAGCAAGGACCTGTTCGTCAAGGCGGCGCAGGCCAATGGCGCAATGGTGGTGGCGGCCGAGGCCTATCTGCCAACCGAACAGGATTTCCGCTCGCTGCTGGTGCGGTTGCGCGACGCCAAGCCGGATTCATTGATCCTGGTGTCGTACTATCCCGATGGCGCGGAGCTGATGCGCCAGGTGCGGTCGGAAGGGATCAACGTGCCGGTGGTTGCCGCGGGCTCAGTGTATTCGCCAAAGTTCCTCGAGCTGGGCGGCAGCGCGGTAAATGGCGTGTATACGACAACGAATTTCTTCCCTGGCAGCACGCAGCCGACGGTGCGGCGCTTCGTCACCGCGTATCAGGCGAAGTACCACACCGAGCCCGGCGCCTATAACGCGCGCGCGTACGACGCCATGATCGTCGCCGCAACCTTGATGCGGCAATATGGCGCCACACGCGCCGGCGTGCACGACGGATTATCGAAGGCGAAGGACATTTCCAGCGTGGTGTTCGGCAGCATCACCTTCGATCCGGAAACACGACGGGTGAGGAACCCCAGCGTGATCGAACTCGTGGTGAAGAACGGTGCGTTCGCCCTATGGGACGGGTCGCCGGCGCAGGCGAGCTGAGTGGCGTGAGACGCTCGTTATCATTGCGTGCGGCGCGAAAGCGTCACCGACGCGGGGTGCTACTCCGTGGCGATTACCGCCGGCTTGCCGTCTTTCATCCCAAGGATGAACAGCGGCAGACGCGGATGATTGTGGTCGTCCAGCTTGTAGGTGCCGCCCAACATCGAGGGCATCTTGGTCGTCTTCAACGCGCGTTCGATCGCCGCGGGCTTGTCCGTCCCGGCGCGGCGGATCGCATCCACCACGAGATAGGCCGCCTCATACACAAAAAAGGCGCGTTGCGTCGGTACCAGCCCGTAACGCGCCTCGTAGTTCGCAACAAAGCGCCGCACGCCCGATTTATCCAGCAATGGCGTGAAAACCGCGATGCTGCTGAGGTCCGACAGACCACCTGTGGTGCGGAACGCCGGAGAGACCGCACCCATCGCGGCACCAAAATCAACCCGCCCGCTGATGGGAACCTTCCAACCCGACGTTTCGTAGGCGTGAAAGAACCCGGCGGTGGAGCCACCCAGCGCGGTCAGCACGATATCGGGGTTGCCGGGCTTCAGCTTCTCCAGCAGCGCGGTAAAATCGCTGGTGCCAGAGGGCACGGTTTCTGTGGCGGTGACGGTCATGCCGGCGTCTTTCGCCGCCTGCGCCATCGCCACCAGATTGGCCTGCGGGAAGCGATCCGGTGCCGCAACAACAGCGACCGACTTGACGTTTCGTGTCCTGAGCCAACGGATCAGCCCGCGAGCGATATCGACCTCCGATGGGATCGTCTTGAAAGCGTAGGCATTGCCGCCAACACCCGAGGCATCGACGAAATCCTGCCCGGCCGAAGTCGCGATCACCAGTGGCACTTTCGCCGCCTGCACGACCGGCATGATGGCATGGGTGACCGGGGTGCACAGTGCACCGATCAGCACCGGGACATGTTCCTGCTCGATCAATCGCTTGGTAGCGGGCACGCCGATATCAGGTTTGCAGGCATTATCGGCGTAATACGCTTCGATCGGCCGACCCAGAACGCCACCGGACTGATTGATTTCGTCGAGAGCGAGCTGCGCGCCGTACTGCTCGGACTGGCCACGGTCCGCGGTGGGGCCGCTCAGGATGGTGGTGATGCCGATGCGTACCGGCTCGGCGGCATAGGCTGCTTCGTGGACACTGGTGGTAGCAAGCAAGGCGGCAAGCAGAAGGGCGGCACGCGACATGATGTGTCCTGACGAATCTGTGGTTCACGCAATAGCAGAGCGTGGCGCAAAAGATAGTCTGCGCGGAGGCGCGGTGAAGGGGTGCGAGATGTCCAATCGATCCTTCCCACCCGGCATCACGCAATATTCATGGATCGAAGAGATAGCACCATGATCCTGTCGCGCCGCCTTCTGCTGTCCGGCTCTTTCGCGTTGCTGCCGCTGCCGGCGTTCGCCGCCGAACCGATCGTGGCCGGCGTCAGCGGGCCGTTGACCGGCCCCGCCGCGCAATACGGTGCGCAATGGAAACGTGGGTTCGACCTGGCACTGGATGAGATCAATGGTGCAGGCGGCGTCAACGGCCGACCCGTCGCCTATGTCTTTGAGGACAGTCAGAGCGATCCGCGGCAGTCCATCACAATCGCACAGAAGTTCGTTTCGGATCCACACATCATCATGGAACTCGGCGACTTTGCCTCACCCGCGTCGATGGCCGCCAGTCCGATCTACCAGCGGAACAAGCTGGTCCAGTTTGGTTTCACCAACTCGCATCCCGACTTCACCAAGGGCGGCGACTATATGTGGAGCAGCTCGCCAAGTCAGGCAGATGAACAGCCCCAGTTCGCCGCCTATGCGGTGAAGCAGTTGGGACTGCAACGGCTCGGTGTGGCGTATCTGAACACGGATTGGGGCCGTGCGTCGAAGGAGGTGTTCAGTAACGCGGCGTCCGGATTGGGCGCGCAGATTGTCGCCACCGAGGGCTACCTGCCCGCCGACCAGGACTTCCGGCCGACCCTGGTGCGGCTGCGCGATGCGAAGCCCGACGCGCTGATCCTGCTGTCGTATTACGCCGACGCCGCGCTGATCGCGCGTCAGGTGCGCGATCTGGGCATGAAGCAAGTGATGGTTGATGCGTCCTCAGTGTATTCGCCGAAATTCCTTGAACTGGCGGGAACAGCCGCGAACGGCACGTTTACGATGACTGAGTTCTTCCCGTCAGAACAACGGCCGGAGGTGCAGCGCTTCGTCACGGCGTATCGCGCGAAGTATCAGCAAGACCCCGACACATTCAGTGCCATCGCCTATGACGCGATCATCCTGTTTGCGGCGCTGGCACGGCAATATGGCACGACGCGTGAGGACATCCACCAGGGCCTGCTGCACATCAAGGATGTGCCCAGCGTGATCTATGGCAAGATGACCTTCGATCCAGTGACACGGCGGGTGCATGGCGCGAGCTACAAATACCTGATGGTGAAGGACAACGCGTTCACCATCTGGGACGGTGCGAAGCCGCCCCGCTCCACGCTCTGAGGCCGCCGCGTGGGATCCTGGTTCGACTACACGGTCAACGGGTTGATCATCGGCAACATCTATGCGCTGCTCGCGGTGGGGCTGGCGCTGATCTTTGGCGTGTCGCACCTGATCAATTTCGCTCAAGGATCGATCTATACGGTCGGGGCGTATATCGGCTGGACCTGTGTGCGTTATCTGCACACACCGTTGCCGGTGACGATGCTGATCGTGCTGGCAGCCTGCGCGCTGTTGGGTATGGCGATCGAGCGGATCGGTTTGCGGCCGCTGGCGGGGGCCGCGCGCATCGCACCGCTGCTGGCGACGATCGGTATCAGCTTTGTGCTCGATCAGGTGTTGCAGCTGATCTATACGCCGGACCCGCGCGCGCTGCCCAATCCGTTGCCGAACTGGCGGTTGCAGGTGGGTGGCGGCACGATCGGCGCGTTGGATCTGCTGATCGCCGCGATCGGGCTGGTGACGGCGGCAGTGCTGTTCGTATTCCTGCGCTACACCAGGCTGGGTTGGGCGGTGCGCGCCACAGCGCTGGACCGCGATGCCGCGCGGCAGATGGGCGTTGATACTGATGCGGTGAATCGCACCGTGTTTGCCATCGCCGGGGCGCTGGGCGGCCTGTCCGGTCTGCTGGTGGGGATGTACTACAACCATATCGACACCGCGATGAGCTTCCAGGCGACGTTGAAAGGCGTTGTCGCGCAGGTGATCGGTGGGATGGGCAACGTGCCCGGCGCCATTCTTGGCAGTCTGCTACTGGGATTGATAGAGAGCTGGGGGGTGGCGCTGTTCGGCTCGTCCTACCGCAACCTGTTCGCGTTCGCGCTGCTGCTGTTGATCCTGGTGCTGCGCCCGAACGGGTTATTCGCCTCGGCGCGGCAAATACCACCGGAGCCGCTGACCGGCACGTTCATCGCACCCAGCCGCGCAATGCGGATTCCACCCTGGCTGATCGCGGCGTGTGCCGTGGTGGCGGCACTGTTGCCACTGGTGCCGAACCAGTCGTACCTGTTGCAGACGCTAACCAATGCCTGGCTCTACGCGATCCTCGCGCTGAGCCTGACGCTGGTGGCGGGGACGGTCGGACAGATCTCGCTTGGCCATGCGGGATTCTTGGCGATCGGTGCCTATGCCTCGGCACTCCTGACAATGGATTTGAATGTTCCAGTACCGATCGCGATATTTGCGGCTGGCGTGATCACCGCGCTTTTGGGCACGGCGCTGGTGTTCCCCGCGTTCCGGCTACGTGGGCATTATGTGTCGATCGCCACGTTGGGAATTGGTGAAATCGTCGGGCTGGTGATCCTGAACTGGGATAGCCTGACGCGCGGACCAATCGGCGTGACCGGCATTCCACCACTACCATTCGACAGCACGGAGACCGAATACTGGGTTTCATTCGCCTTGTTGGCGCTGTTGGCCCTGTTGCAGGTGCGCTTGGTCGGGTCGCATCTGGGCCGGGCGTTTCGTGCCATTCGCGATGATGATGTTGCGGCGCGTGCATATGGCATCAGCTTGAACCGCTATAAGGGCCTTGCGTTCGCCGTGGGCGGGTTCGCCGCGGGGATCAGTGGCGCGGTCACCGCGCATCTCTATTCGTATATCAACTATGAGACGTTCACCTCACAGATCTCGATCCTGGCGCTGACCATGGTGATCCTGGGTGGGTTGGGCAACATCACCGGGGCGATCGTTGGTGCGGTGGCGCTGATCGGATTGCCGGAGCTGTTTCGTGCGACAGCGGAATGGCGGATGCTGCTCTACGGCATTACCTTGTTGTTGCTGATCAGGTTCCGCCCGCAGGGGCTGTTGGGCACGGTATGACCGAACTGCTGCGTCTGGAGCATGTGCAGCGCCGCTTTGGCGGGGTCGTCGCGGTGAAAGACCTCGACCTGACCTTCCGCGAGGGCGAGCTGCTCAGCATCATCGGGCCGAATGGCGCCGGAAAGACGACGCTATTCAACCTGATCACCGGGCATGATGCGCCCGATGGCGGGCGCATCATGTTTGATGGCCGCGATATTTCCGGGATGGCGCCCGAGCGCATCGCCACGCTGGGGATGGCGCGCACGTTTCAGCACGGGCGCGTGTTTGCCAATCTGTCGGTGCGCGACAATGTGTTGGTCGGCGCCCACACGCGGCTGGGTTTGGTGCGGCGCGCGCCGCCGCTGATCGGTCCGCTGACGGAGCTGTTCGGTGCGTTGCTGCGCCCGCGCTCGGTGGTACGCGAGCAGGCAGACCTGGAGACCGAGCTGCGCGACATCCTATCGCTGTTCGGCGAGCGGTTGTTGCCGCGACTGGATCATCCCGCGTTCAGCCTGTCCTACGCCAATCGGCGCCGGGTGGAGATCGCGCGGGCGCTCGCATTGCGACCGCGTCTGCTGCTGCTGGACGAACCGACCGCAGGGATGAACGAGACCGAAACAGCCGAAATGCTGGAGATCATTCGTCAGCTCAAGGCGCGCGGGATGTCGATCCTGCTGATCGAGCACAAGCTGGATCTGGTCATGCGCCTGTCAGACCGCGTTGTGGTGATGGATGATGGCGCGAAGATCGCAGAAGGCGATCCCGCGATGGTGCGTAATGATCCCAAGGTGATCGAGGCGTATCTTGGCCATCGTCATGTCGGTGCGACAGCGGCATGAGTGTGCCTCTGCTCTCGCTCTCGGGTATCGACACGTACTACGGCCCTGTGCAGGTGCACTTCAATCTGGCCCTCGATGTGCCGCGCGGACAGATCGTCTGCCTGCTCGGCGGCAACGCCAGCGGCAAATCCACCACAATGAAGGTTATCCTTGGCCTGGTACGGCCACGCGCCGGGACCGTGCGCTTCAACGATTTGGACATCACCGGCCTGCCAACGCCGCAGGTCATCCGCCGCGGCATCGGCTCCGTGCCCGAGGCGCGCCGGCTGTTCGCAACCATGTCGGTGCGCGAGAATCTGTTGATGGGCGCCTACTGCCGCACCGATCGCGCCGAGGTGGCGCAGGATCTCGATCGCCTGCTGGATCTGTTTCCGCGCGTGGCACAGCGGCTTGACCAACGCGCTGGCACACTGTCCGGCGGCGAACAGCAGATGGTGGCGATGGCCCGCGCGTTGATGGGCCGTCCGCAACTGTTGTGCATGGACGAGCCCACGATGGGGTTGTCACCGCTCTATGTCGATCGCGTGTTGGAGCTGATCCAGGCGGTGAACAAGCAGGGCGTGACGGTGTTCATGGTCGAGCAGAATGCCAGCCTGGCGCTGGCGGTCGCTGATCATGGCTATGTGCTGCAGACCGGGCGAATTACCCTGTCTGGTTTGGCACGGGATTTGATACGTGATCCCCGGATCCGCGATGCGTATCTTGGCGGCGAAACGACGAAAGCACTCTGACGATGCACATGCCTGGACTGAATGCCCCGACCGACGAGCAGCTTCGCATCATGCGGTTGGCTGGCGAGCTGGCTGAGAAATTCGCCGAGCGCGCCAAGGTCAACGATGTTGGCTCAGTGTTTCCACATGCGAACTATCGTGACCTGCACGAGGCCGGATATCTGCGCCTGGCACTGCCCAAAGCGTATGGCGGTGAGGGCGCGGATGTCTTCACCATGACCCTGGCGCAGGAAATCCTGGCGCGCGGCGATGCCTCCACCGCCTTGGTGATGGGCATGATGCTGAGCCTGATGGGGCGCGTGATCGACACCAAGGCATGGCCGGATCAGGTGCTGGAGCATATCTGCGGCACGATCGTGCGCGAAGGCGGCACGGTGAACAACTGTGTCACCGAGGCCGAACTGGGCAGCATCTCGCGCGGTGGTCTGCCCAGCATGACCGGCGAGCGCGCCGAGGGCGGCTGGCGCGTGACGGGGCGCAAGATCTTCGTGACCGGTGCGCCAGTGCTGCGCTTCCTGGCCACGGCGGTCGTACTGCCGCCGAGCGATGATGCGCCGGACGGGGAGTTGGTCAGCGCGATCGTCGACGGTGGCTCGCCCGGTCTGTCGCTGGAAGACACCTGGAGCGGCGCACTTGGCCTGCGCGGGAGTGGCAACTACGCGGTGAACTACGATCACGTCTTCGTTCCGGACTCACGCATTGTCGAGCGGGTGAAGGTGGGTGCGCCACGCCGGATACAGGGCGGCAGCCCATGGAACCTGCCGCTGGCCGCGGTCTATCTGGGCATTGGCCAAGCCGCGTGCGACGCGGCGTCACACTACGCCAACAACCGTGTGCCGGCGGCGCTGGGCAAGCCGATTGCGACGGCTCCACATATCCAGCAGTGGATCGGCGACATGGACGTAACGCTGCGCGGTGCGCGCGCGGTATTGCACCAGGCGGCGCGATCATGGATGGCCGGCGAGCGGCCGACGGATTTCGGCGCCACGATCGCCGCGGCGAAGTATCTGTGCACCAATGCGGCGTGCACGGTGACCGAGACGGCACTGCGCGTGGCCGGTGGCTTCAGCATGGCACCCGGTCTGCCTCTGGAACGATATTTCCGCGATGCGCGCGGCGGGCTGTTCCAGCCGCCACAGGACGACCTGGCGCTGGGGATGATCGGGCGAGCGGCACTGGCGGTGGAGAAGGCACGGTCGCAATAAGCGGATGGTCAGAGCGCGCCCGCCGCACAACATTCCATCGATGCAGAGAGAGAGCGGCGATGGGCTCGATCACCACACGCGTAGCGGCATTGCCTTGGGTAGAGATTGACGCGCGGCTGGATGACGCGGGCTTCGCCGTATCGGGGCCACTGCTGTCGCCCACGGAATGCACCGCGCTCGCCGCACGATACGCGACGGAAGACGGCTTCCGCAGTCGTGTGGTGATGGCGCGACACGGCTATGGGCAGGGCGAGTATCGGTATTTCTCCTATCCCCTGCCAGACGCCGTCGCGGACTTGCGGAACGCGTTCTACCCACGCCTGGCGACAACGGCGAACCGCTGGCGCACGGCGTTCGGCGATGCTGGCCGATTCCCACCGACGCTCGATGCATTCCTCGGTGACTGCCACAAGGCCGGACAGACGCGGCCGACACCGCTGCTGCTGAAATATACGCCCGGCGACTACAACCGTTTACACCAGGACCTGTACGGCGACCATGTGTTTCCATTGCAGCTCACCATCCTGCTCAGCGACCCCATGCGCGACTTCACCGGCGGGGAGTTCGCGTTGGTAGAACAAAAACCCCGCGCGCAATCACGCGCGCACGTGGTTCAACTGCGCCAAGGCGAGGCGGTGATCTTCGCCGTGCACCACCGCCCGGTCCGTGGCACACGCGGGGTGTACCGCGCGGCCCTACGCCATGGCGTCAGCGCGCTGCACAGCGGTCAGCGCTTCACTCTGGGCGTAATCTTCCACGACGCGGCGTAGCGGCGTCAGAGCGCCCCTTCCGCCCGCAGCTTCTCCACGTCCCCCTGCGCCATGCCGAGCCAACCGACCAGCACCGCTTCGGTGTGCTCGCCCAGTTCCGGCGCCCGCACCAGCGTCGGCGGCTTGCCATCCACCCGCACCGGCCAAGTCGGCATCTTGTACGATCCCATCTTCGGATGCTCAACGGTCTGCATGATGCCGCGCTTGACGAAGCTTTCGTCGTTCTGCAGCTCCATCGTATCGAGCACCGCACCCGCGGGCACGCCAACACCCCCCACCTTCGTCATCGCCTCGTGCTTGCTGAGGCGCAGCGTCCAGTCGGTGATGATGGCATCCACATCAGCCTCATGCTTCACACGATCGGCCGGCGTGGCATAACGCGGATCGTTAATCAGCTCCTCATGACCCATCAGCGTCATCAGACGTGACCAATGTTCGGGGTTCGCACGGCTGGTCATGATGTAGACCCAATCGTTCGGCCCGCCGCCCTTACATGGATACAGACCCGACGGCGCGTTGGTGATGCCAGACACCTTGCCGCCCGCGCGCTCCACCACCTTGCCGGTGCGCCGCTGCGAGGAGAGATTGGTGCGCATGTAATGCAGCATCGCATCCTGCATGGCGACCTGCAGCCGATGGCCTTCGCCGGTCTCGCGCCGCTTGTACAGTGCGCCCAGGATCGTGACTGCCATCAACATGCCGGTTCCGGTGTCGCCGAGCGAAATGCCTGGCTTCACCGGCTGACGCCCTTTCTCGCCGGTCACGCTGATCGTGCCCCCGACCGCCTGCGCGATCATATCGAACGCGAGATTGCTTTCGTATGGACTGCCCTCGCCGAAGCCTTTCACCTGACAATAGATAATCTTCGGGTTGATCGCCTTCACGTCCTCATAGCTGAGACCGAGACGCTCGATCGTACCGGGTGCGAAATTCTCTACGCAGACATCCGCCTTGCGCAACAGGTCCTTCACCAGCTCCAACCCGCGTGGTGACTTGAGGTTGACGGTGAGTGATTTCTTGCCGGCGTTGAAGATATAGAAGTACCACGGATCCTCGTCCGGCGCGTTCGGCCGGCGGCGGCGGCCGGGGTCACCGAGCTTGGGATTTTCGATCTTCACCACCTCGGCACCGAGCCAGCCAAGCGCCTCGGTGCATGACGGGCCAGCCTCGAACTGGGTGAAATCGACGATACGGATGCCTGAAAGAAATGCCAACGGCGCACTGGTGTTTTCCATCTTGGATCCCCTCTCCTGTAGGGTTGTTGCGGGAATCATGGCACAGGAACGGCAGATTTCCAATTGCGGCGGGATCGGCACGTCCCGGGCGGCGTGGTAATCGGGTGCGCTGCCAGGAGAGATCGCGATGACGGACGATGATTTGAATGCCTTTGTGCCGGGTCCACGCTGCAAAATCGCCGGCGCCGCAATGGGCGCGCTGGCCGGACTGACATTCGCGGTGAAAGATCTGATCGATGTCGCAGGTTGGCCAACCGGCGGCGGCAATCCCGACTGGGAACGCACGCATGCGGTGCCATCGCGGCATGCCTGGATCATCGAGCAATTGCTGTCGAGCGGCGCCTCGATAATCGGCAAGACGGCCACCGATGAAGTATCGTTGGGCATCCTCGGCGAGAACGCCTTCACCGGCACGCCGCTCAATCCGCGCGCGCCCGACCGCGTGCCCGGCGGGTCATCATCCGGCTCTGCGTCCGTTGTTGCTGCCGGCGTGTGTGATTTTGCCCTGGGCACCGACACCGGTGGATCGGTGCGCGTGCCGGCCAGCTTCTGTGATCTGTATGGCATCCGTCCGACATATGGGCGACTCGATTTCAGCGGCATCACCGTGCAGGCGCCCGGCTCTGACACGGTCGGCTGGTTTGCACGGGATGGCGACGTGTTCGCGCGTGTTGGGGCGACGGCCTTCGGTGCTGATGCATCCGCGACCTTGCCGACGCAACTGCTTGTCGCGACGGACGCATTCGCCTTCGCTGATGCGGCGGTCGCCACCGCACTGGCGCCGCTTACCGACCGCTTGGCGACGCTGATCGGCGCACGGCAGGACGTTCTGCTGGCCCCGCAAGGCCTATCAGTGTGGCAGGCCGCGCAACGTTGCCTGCAGTCCAGCGAGGCGTGGGAGACATTCCGGTCTTGGATCGATCAGTGCAACCCGCGCTTAGCCTTCAGTGTCGCGCGTGGGCTCACGTTTGCCGCGCAGATCACCGACGCCGAGCGCAATCGCGCCGCGCTGATGCGCGAGGAAGCGCGCGGGCGACTGCGCATGCTGCTGCCACAAGGCACCATCCTGTGCCTGCCGACGACACCATTCCCCGCGCCGCCGCGTGGCCAGCCGATTTCCACCCTGGCGTTCCCACGCGAGCGCATTTCGTGCCTGACCTGTGTGGGTGGACTCACCGGCTCGCCACAAGTCAACCTGCCGGGCGCGGACGTCGAGGGCGCACCGGTCGGCTTGTCGATCATTGGCGGCCGCGGGACCGATCTTGACTTGCTCCGCGTTGCCCAAATGTGGTGACGCCGTCAGCGGCGCTACTCGAACGGCGCGAACTGCTCGGCACGCCACTGCAGCGCGGCGGACAGACCGTCGCGGCGGCGGATCTCATCGAAGCGGTCGGCTTCGGGCGAGCTGAGCGAGTCCATGATTGCCGAGGCCTCGGCGCCGTACATGATCGCATTGCGTAGACCCATCGTCTCGAACGCCTGATTGACCGAGCGCTTGTTCCATTTCAGGCAATCGGCCGAAACGCGCGACATACGCTTGGCGATCTTCATCACCTCGGCCTGCAGCGTGGCCTTCGGAAACACCTTGTCGACCAGGCCAAGGCGAAAGGCCTCGGCACTGCCAATCGCATCTCCGGTGTAGATCAGCGCACGGCAGCGCTGGCCGATCAGCCACGGCATGATCATGGTGGCGATGCCATTGGAGAAGCGAGCCTCTACCGCTGCGAAGTTCGACGTGTCGGAGCAGTAGCGCATGTCGCAGCACATCGCGAATTCCAGCGCGCCAGCGTAGCAGAATCCGTCGATCATCGCGATGACCGGCTTGGAGCAGTCCCAAACCGAATAGGTGAACTTAATGTCCTTCTGCATGCGGGCGCGCCATTCCGCCAACGTGCGCTTGGGCTTTTCCGCCGATTCCTTGATGTCATAACCAGAGGAGAACGCCTTGCCGCCGGTACCGGTGATGACCACCACGCGCACCTCAGGGTCAGCATCCGCCTGCGCGACCGCTTGCATGATCTCGTCGACCAGCGGCTGGCTGAGTGCGTTGTGCCGTTCGGGGCGGTTCAAGATGATGGTCGCGACGCGGTCGTCCACGGTGTAGAGCAGGAATTGATAGGTCATGGAATGAACTCCGGAGTGCGTTGGTGGGCCCGTGCTGGATGGCGGCGAGTGCAAACGGCTGCGCGAGCACCTGACGTTACCGTTACCACCTGGGCCGCGGCGTCCTGGTTCGGATGGAACGGCCGCGGCTGCAGCCGGGTGAGATCCAGTTCACGCAGCCACTTTGCCACCGTGCCCTTGTGGACCGAGACGGGAAAACGCTCCGCGAGCTTCTCCCGCAAATCGACGCAGCGCCACCGAACCACCTTGTTGATCTCTGGGTCAGGCCCTTTGATCACCAACTCCTTGAACGCCTCCATCCGGTCCGCGCTCAGCAACCGCGCAGGACCCGAACTGACCCGAGACGATAACCCCGTCAAGCCCGCCTCGTTATAGCGATGCACCCAGTCCCGCAGCGTCTGCCGCTGCATCCCGCTCATCGATGCGGCCGCCTCGCGCGCGTGCCCTTCGAGGATCAATGCCAGCGCCAGAAGCCGCCGTACAACCCGGCCATCCCTCTCTCGACGCAACACGGCACAATTCAGCCGCAGGCCAATCCAAACGCGTGCTCAGCACAGCCCGACCCATCGATGCTCCCCTCAGCCAAATTACCGGACTAGGGGAATCACACCCCACCACGTCGCATAAAGATCAAAGCAGTGAGTCACGTGCTACGGCTTCTGGTATAAGTCTGATTTGTTCCTATTGGTAGCCGTTCACCGGCAATGATCGGATAGTCTCCCCTGGGCGGATCTCTGCCGATCCGAATTCTGCAGCAACTGACCGCTATCCATCCTGCTCGGACGATGCTCCGCGACGATGCGTGCAGGTCCGGATGTCCGCCTTCAGCGACGCGTGACGGCTCGCTGAACGGCGACCAAGGGCGCAATCCTCGCGATCATGTATCACGGCCGACGTCTGCTTACGGAACTGGCTCGGTAGCCGCTCGACGACTGAGCTGGGTCGCGAACAGCGATGGCTTTGAGAGTACCAAATGTCGAATTTTATCCACCCGAGAGCACCAGCGGCAAACGCTCGAACGCCCGTCCCTCTTCCGCACTAGCGGCCGGGCAAGACAGCACGGCCCGCGTTTGCGTCAACTGACGGCGACGTCTTCCCAGAAGCCGAAGCGTCCGCCCACCTGCGCCATCTTCGGCTGCGGCGCCTCATAGGACCAGGCATTTCGCAGGTGCCGGGTGCCATCGATCACCACGTCGTAGAACTGCACGCCATGCGGGCAGCGCAGATCATCCTCGGTCTTCGGCGCTTTTTCGAGCCACTCCAGCCGCACCGTCCCGGGTGGGAAATAATGGTAGCCACCGACCTCAACGATGTCGTCGCTGGCGGCGACCTCATGGCCTTGCACCACCGCTTTCATGCTGGCGTCCTCCATCACTCACGTCACAGACCTTGGTGATCAACGCCGGAATAGCAAGTCCAATCCAGCACCCCCGCCTGTGGCAACGCCGCGATCCGCTCCGGCGACAAGCCGAGGATGCACAGCCATAGCGCAGCGTGCCTTCGCTAGACGCAGCCGTCTCATGCGGATGAACATCGCTATGGAGCGAGCATATCCAATAGGTGGACGAGAATGGTGCGATTTTTGGTGCCGTAACGTTAAATGACGCGAAAATTGGATCGCGTTCAAAGTCTGCGTGACAACCTATGAGCGGCAATTTGGTGCCCTTTCTGCACCCCCCAGCACGCAGCAAATATCGGACGCTTTGCGGGACATCGAGCCGCTGGCGAAGCTTCCGCCGCAATCTGCACGCCACGTGCGCTTGGTCGCCCTCGCGACATTCGACCTTTGGCCTCGGCCGCCACGCCACCCCGTCACTGTTGTCGAGGGCGGCGGGTCGACGTGACGACCCGCGTTGTCCGTCATCAGCGAAGGCGGTTCACCACGGCGCCGTTCGCCAGGCACGTGGCCTCCCCCAGGCGGGAGAGCATCACCCGCGATGGCGAGGACGCGCGCATGTTTGACGCTGCATGCTGCGCGCCCTCGGGATCGTCCCGCTACTGGCGAAACGTGGTGCGGTGAACGTGGCGCTGGGTTAAAGCGGTTTCGCCAATGCGCCACCCCGCCTCGAACGAAGTTTCTGGTGATGTCTCAGTATGTTGAGGACGATCCGACGCCCAGAGCCGGCGTCGGTGCCAATTCACACACAGGTAGCGAATTTGTCTCCAACGGGCGCCGGTCATTTGGCTCAACCGACGGCGTCAGTTGCCGCCACGCGGCGCGAGTGCCATGTATCCTGGATCATCAAAGCCCCGGCCTGCCCGGCTTGGTGAGGCGGCACCAGCGCTGCCGCAGCCGCAGCCCTTGATCAAGGTGGACGATCCCGTGCCTGACAACCACATAGCCGCACGCCACCCCGGTTCGGGCCGCCGGGCTGCCCGATCGGTTCCCAAGGGGCGCCAAGTCGAACCCGCTGCCATCGAGGAAGTCAAAAGCCTTCTCGGGGAATTGCCGCGCCGACGGGATTT
>DATHNE010000005.1:0-43144 GCA_035486355.1 Acetobacteraceae bacterium | reverse complement strand
TGCCAATCGACAACTCCAACACACGACGAGGTGCTGCCATGATGCCCTGCCACCACATTGACAGGATCAGCGCCTACAGCATGCTTCGTAGCCAAGGGAATCCTCCAGCACGGATCACCTTCATGGAATCGATGTACTAGTTTTCTCCGATCAACCCGAGCGCCGCGTACACGCGGGTGCTCGGGGGCCATGCCTGCATGATGGCCACCCGCTGGCTATAGGCACTCCATAGCAGCGCGCCCAACACCACAAAGCTGGCGACCCAGACGAGACGTAGCGCGCCGGCCCGCGCTGTCGGTGGTGCACCTGGTATTCTTGGCACGGATGCCCGCTCAATCGGGGCACGTTCGGTTTGCACCACCGGCTGCCACATCGCCGCCGGCGCAGGTTCGGACGCCGCCGCCTCTTGTGGTGCCGGCGGATTTTCCTCCGCCTCGGCCGATGGCACCCACTCCTTAGTGCAGCGTGCGCAACGTACCAGCACACCCGGCTTGAGTAAGGCGGTCGGCACCTCATAGGCGGCGGTGCAGGCGGGGCAGACGATACGCATGGGGGGAGAATATCTCACGAGCGGGGAGCGGCGCGATGGTGCGCAAGCTTCGACTGCATGGCAAGAATGCGCCGCCAGAATATCCCGCCAGAGTATCCCAATGGCGCGTACGGAGTCGCGATGGTTCGGTTCGAGGCGGTGGGACTGCGCTACGATCGCGCCGCGACAGGTGCGCAGGTCCTGCGCGACCTGAGCTTTGAATTGCCGGAGGGCGCCTTCCGCTGGCTGCTGGGGCCGTCGGGCGCGGGCAAGACGAGCCTGTTGCGGCTGCTGTATCTCGCGGTGCGGCCGACCAGCGGGCGGCTGGCGATCCTGGGCATCGACGTGACCACGGCGCCACGCCGTGTGCTGCCGCGGCTGCGGCGGCGCATCGGCGTGGTGTTCCAGGACTTCCGCCTGCTGCCGCATTTGTCCGCATTCGACAACGTCGCCTTGCCGTTGCGCATCGCCGGACGGCCCGAGGGGCAGATTCGGGCCGATGTCTCGGAAATGCTGCGCTGGGTCGGTCTGGCCGACCGCCTGGACTCCCGGCCGGCGGCGTTGTCGGGTGGGGAACAACAGCGGGTGGCGATCGCGCGGGCCGTGATCGGCCGGCCAAGCCTGCTGCTGGCGGACGAGCCGACCGGCAATCTGGACGACCCGCAGGCCGAGCGGCTGATGCATCTGTTCAAGGAGCTGAACCGGCTGGGCACCAGCGTGATCGTCGCCACGCACAATGAACCGCTGGTCGCACGCCACCCCGCGCCGGTGCTGCGGCTGGAGAAAGGACGGCTGGTGAAGGCGGACCTCGCGTGGTGATACCAGCGGTCGTTGGACCCAACTCATTCGCGTCATACCTGCGAGAGCAGGTATCCAGGGATTGCCCCGTCCGTTGGCGTTTCGTCCTGGATGCCTGCTCTCGCAGGCATGACGCGAGTGGGTCAGGCTTAACTGCCATTGGTATGAGACAGGAATGAGCGGGCGACGGATGGCGGGGCGCCGAGCCGAACGGTTGCTGCGGCCGGCGGGGTTTGACGAGCTCGGGCTGCGCCGGGCGATTTCCGACCGGATGCTGCCATTCCTGGTGGCCGCGATGGGATTTCTCGCCGCGCTGGCGCTGAGCGGGTGGGTCGGCGCCGCGGCGTTGGCGCATTCCTGGCAGGCCGGTGCCGAGGCGGTGCTGACGGTACAGGTCCCCCAGCCGGACGTTGCCGCGGCGCAGGGCGCGGGCACGCGTCTGGCCCGCGTGGTCGCAACATTGCGCGCAACACCGGGCATTGCCGAAGCGCGGCCGCTGGGTCAGGAGGAGCTAGCGAGACTGCTGCGCCCGTGGCTTGGCGCTGGGGCGGACCGGCTGGCGGTGCCGCTGCCGGCGGTGATTGCGGTGCGTCTGGCGGACGGCGGCACCGATGTCGACACCCTGACCCGGCAGCTTTCGGCGGTCGCCCCCGGCACGCTAACCGAGCGGCATGAAAGCTGGATGCGCCGCCTCGCATTCCTGGCGCGCAGCGTCCAGGCCTGCGCCGCGGCGATCCTGCTGCTGGTGGCCTCGGTTGCCGCGACGGTAATCGCGGTCGCGACGCGGGCCGGTCTGTCCTCGCGGCGGGAGGCGATCGAAATCGTTCATCTGCTCGGCGCCACGGACGGATACATCGCGGGCCGGTTTTCCGCCCGCGCCACACTACTGGCGATGCTGGGCGGGGCTGTCGGGGCGCTGGTGGCGCTGCCAGTGATGTTGGTGCTGGCCAACCTTGCCGCGCCATTGGCGGGTGGCGCGGCGCAGATAGTGATGTCGTTCAGTCTGACCGCATTGCCCGCGCCACTGTGGTTGGCGCTGCCGAGCCTGCCGCTGGCGGCTGCGGCCATCGGCTGCCTGACCGCGCAGATCACCGTGCGCCGCTGGTTGCGGCATCTGCCGTGATCGCGTTCTGGCGTCACCGACGCGGCCGTTGGATCGCGATGGGGCTGGGAGTGCTGCTGGGGCTTGGCAGCTGGCTGGCCGGGTTCGTGGAGTTCGTGCGGTTGGCCAATCGCGCGCCGGCCGTCCCGGCCCATGCCGACGGCATTGTCGCGCTGACCGGCGGGGCTGACCGGGTCGAGCGGGCCCTGCACCTGTTGGCCGATGGCCGTGCTGATTGGTTGCTGATCTCCGGCATCGGGCCGGGCATTGAACTCACGCCCCTGGCCCGGCGGGCCGGGTTGGATTCTGGCCCACTCGCGGGTCGCGTCACGCTGGGCCGCCACGCGACCTCGACCCGCGGCAACGCCGCAGAAACCGCCGCCTGGGCCCAGACCAAGGACATCCATACGCTGATCGTGGTCACCGCCTGGTACCACATGCCACGCGCGTTGACCGAGCTGCACCGCACGCTGCCGGATGTGGCACTTGAACCGGCGCCAGTCGATCCAGAAGCGTCGCGTCAGCCGGACCTGGTGATGGCGCGGCTGTTGGTGGAGGAATACACCAAATACTTGGCGGCCCGGCTGGATCTGACGGCCCTGATCCCGGAACGTGAGCCGGCCGCGCCACGGAGCACACACCCAGGATGACATGGCTGCGGTCGGCGCTGTTCAACCTCTATTTCTTCGGCGCCACCCTCGTCCTGACGCTTGTCGGGACCGCGGTGCGCCTGGTTGCGCCGCACCGGGTGAGGCCGGTCGCGATGCTGTGGGCACGCGTGCTGCTGGCTGGGGCGCGCATCCTCTGCGGCATCCGGCTTGAGGTGGCGGGGCGTGAATTCCTGCCGGCCGACGGCCCGGCGCTGATCGCCTCGCGGCACCAGTCGGCGCTCGACACAATGGTCTGGCTGACGCTGGTGCCGCGCTGCTGCTACGTGCTGAAGCAGGAGTTGATGCGCATTCCGCTGTTCAGCGAGCTGATCCGCGCCACCGGCATGATCGCGGTCGACCGGTCGGGCGGGGCGACAGCGTTGCGCCAGTTGTTGCGCGGGGCCGATCGGGCGAAACGCGACGGCATGCAGATTGTCATTTTCCCGGAAGGCACGCGGGCCGAGCCGGGAACGATCCTGCCGCTGCAGCCCGGCATCGCGGCGCTGGCGGCGCGGACCGGGTTGCCGGTCATTCCCGTGATCACCGACTCCGGCCACTGCTGGGGTCGGCGAGCCTTTCGCAAGCTGCCGGGGATCGTTCACATTCAGATCCTGCCGCCGATTGCTGCGTGCATCCCGCGCCAGGCGTTGATGCAAGAGTTGGACTCCGCCTTGCGAACTGAGATCGGACAATTCGCAGAGCCTGTGGACAACGTTGTGGGCTAACTCATCCCCGGGCTACCAGGGGAATGCAGCGACGCCTCCTAATATATTGAAAACAGCCAGATTATCCGTTGCGAATATGCACTTAGACGGGTGCAATGGGGGTGGGGATGGTTTTGGGACGTGCTCGCGCTGTGGTTGCAGGCTGCTCGCTTTGCCGGCTGCGGCAGCACGCGTGGTGCGTTTGCCTACCCGGCGGCTTATCTGTAATCGGGCGTTGAGTTTGCGAGGGCGGGCCATGCGTCGCGGCGTTAGATTCGTGCTGCCAAGCGCCCTGTTGGTCGCGCTAATCGCCGGTCACACGGCGCTCTGGTTTGCCGCCACGGATCATCTGTCAGTTGGGTTCGATGCCTGGATGGCGCGGTCCCGCCACGCCGGCTGGCAGGTGGACGCCGGGCCCCGCCAGCGCGGCGGCTGGCCGTTGGCGGCGACCCTGACGGTGCCCGACCTGACGCTCTCCGGCGGGGCACCGCATGTGGCGGGTCGCATCACATGGCACGCCGATGCGGTGGTGCTGACGCTGGCCGCGCAGGCGCCGTCGCTGCTGGGCGTCGATATCCCGGGCGCTCAGACGCTCCAGATCGCGCCGGGCCCGGCGCGTGCGTTCCAGGCGGAGCGGATGCACCTTGATGTGCCGTTCACACCCGCACCTGGAGCGCCGGTGGCCAGCCTGGAGATGCGCAACCTGCGCGGGGACGAGGTCACGATTGGTCTGCTGACCGGGCAGGTGACCGCCGGACCGGCACCGTCGCTGGATACCAGCGCCGAGGCAATCGAGCTGCCGAGCACGCAAGAGTGGGCGTTCGGGCGGCGTATTTCCTCACTGGCAATTGATGCGACGCTGCATGGGGGACTGCCAGCGCCGGGATCGGTGACCGCTAGTGCGACCGCATGGCGTGATAATGGGGGGTCGATCGACGTCACGCACCTGGCCCTGGGCTGGGGGCCGCTCGGGCTGTCCGCCACCGGGAAGTTCTCACTTGATGACCAGTTACAGCCCACCGGCACGGCCGACCTGCACGTCGTGGGTTACGCCAAGTCGCTGAGTGTGTTGGCGGCGCAGCATGTGATCACCGCGGACGCCGCGCTCGCCGCCACGGCGGTGATGACGCTGCTGGCGCATGTGCCGCAGGATGGCGGTGCACCGGAGGTCGAGGTGCCGCTGACCTTGCGCGGCGGCAAATTGCTGCTGGGAAACACCCCCTTGGTGCGCGTGCGGCCACTGGCCTGGCCGTGATAGGCGGACGGTCACGTGTCGCTGGCACTCATGCTTCGCTCGCGTCATGGCCCCCCCGTCATGTTCGGGCTTGTCGCGTTCGGGCTTGCCGCGTTCGGGCTTGCCGCGGCGATGACAGCGGAAGAAGCGCGGACGCAACACTTGCCAGACAAGTCTCTGGCTCTGTCGGCTGGGGCGTGATATCTTTGCGCTATGTGGTTCCGGATCAGCGACACGCGAATTAGCCGCCCGGCTGCCTGAGCAGCCGGGGTTACCCGCGCCTTTTCGCTGTCCCGTTCTCCGTCTCCGGAGCCAGTTTATGTCCGCCGCTCATCAATTGTTCGTCGCCGTCCGCTTCATGCTGGACGCCGATCCTTCGCCCGGCTTGCTGTCGCGCCTGCTGGAGCCGTTCGCCAAGCGCGACCTGGTGCCCGACCGCATGTGGTCGCATCGCAACCGTGACGTGATGCATGTCGAGATCGCGATGGAAGCGATGCCGGCCGAGATGGTGCATCTGGTGGAGGGCAATATCCGCCAGGTGGTGGGCCTGCACAGCCTGTCCCGCACCGATGCGTCGGAGCTGCGCCAGGCGGCGTGATAAGGTGCCGGGATGACCGGCACGGCCGAGCTTCAGGTCACCAGCAACTACTCTTTCCTGCGCGGCGCGTCGCATATGGAGGAGCTGTTTGCGCAGGCCGCGATGCTGGGCCTGACGGCGCTGGGGATCACCGACCGCAATTCGCTGGCCGGGATCGTGCGGGCGCATCAGTGCGCGCAAGATACCGGGGTGCGGCTGGTGGTGGGATGCCGGCTAGACCTGACGGATGGGACGTCGGTGCTGGTCTATCCCACGGACCGGCCGGCCTATGCACGGCTCTGCCGCTTGCTGACGCTCGGCAAGCGTCGCGCCGGCAAGGGGGCGTGTCAGCTCGACTGGAACGACCTGGCCGCGCATGGTGACGGGTTGGTCGCGGTTCTGATGCCGGATCAACCGGACGCGGGGACGCAAGCGAATCTGGGCCGGCTGCGCGCGGATTTTGCGGATCGCGCGTATCTGGCGCTGACGACGCGGCGACGCCCCAACGATGCGGTGCGCGTGCAATCATTGGTGGATGTGGCGCAGGCCGCGCAGGTTCCGACCGTCGCCACGGGCGACGTGCTGTACCATGTGCCGGAGCGCCGCATTCTGCAGGACGTGCTGACCTGCATTCGCGAAGGCTGCACCATCGATGATGCGGGGTTTCGGCGTGAACGCTTCGCAGATCGACATCTGAAGTCGCCGGACGAAGTCGCACGGCTGTTCGCGGCGTATCCGGAGGCCGCGGCGCGTTCGTCGGAGATTGTCGCGCGCTGCCGCTTTTCGCTGGACGAGCTGCGATATCAATACCCGACCGAAACACGGCGGCCGGATCAGACACCACAGCAGGCTTTGGAAGAGCTCACCTGGGGTGCGGCCGCGGCGCGTTTTCCCGCCGGCGTGCCGGAAGGGTTGGCCAAGCTGCTGCGCCACGAGCTGACCTTGATCGCGCAGCTCGAGTACGCACCGTATTTCCTGACGGTTCACAGTATCGTCCGGTTTGCCAACGAAAAATCCATCCTGTGCCAGGGGCGTGGGTCCGCCGCCAATTCGGCGGTTTGTTACGTGCTCGGCATCACCGCAATCGATCCGAGCCAGGGCAATTTGCTGTTCGAGCGCTTCATCAGCGCCGAGCGCGGAGAGCCGCCCGATATCGATGTGGATTTCGAAAGCGAGCGGCGCGAGGATGTGATCCAGTGGGTCTATGAGACCTATGGCCGCGATCGGGCCGCGCTGTGTGCGACGGTGATCCGTTATCGTGCGCGCGGCGCGGTGCGCGAGGTAGGAAAGGCGTTGGGCTTGCCGGAGGACATCACCGGCACGCTCGCCGGCCAGATCTGGGGTTGGAGCGAGGAAGGCGTGGCTGAGTCGCAGGCGGCCGAGCTCAACTTGAATTTGGCCGATCGTCGCTTGCGCCTGACCCTCGAATTGTCCCGCGCGTTGATCGGGTTTCCGCGCCATCTGTCGCAGCATCCGGGCGGCTTCGTGTTGACCAAGGATCGGTTGGACGAGCTGGTGCCGATCGAACCTGCGGCGATGGACAATCGCCAGGTGATTGAATGGGACAAGAACGATATAGATATCCTGCGGTTCATGAAGGTGGATGTGCTGGGCCTGGGGATGCTGGGCTGTATGCGCCGGGCGTTCGATTTGCTGGAAGAACATAAGGAGGAACGGCTGACGCTGCGCAGCGTTCCCCAGAAGGACGCTGCCACTTACGATATGATCTGCCACGCCGACACGCTCGGCACGTTCCAGATCGAAAGCCGCGCGCAGATGTCAATGTTGCCGCGGTTGAAGCCGCGCACGCTGTATGACCTGACGATCCAGGTGGCGATCGTACGGCCCGGGCCGATCCAGGGTGACATGGTGCATCCGTATTTGCGCCGCCGAGAGGGCAAGGAAGAGCCGGAATATCCAACGCCCGCACTGCGCGGGGTATTGGTGAAGACGCTAGGCGTGCCGCTGTTCCAGGAGCAGGCGATGCGCGTGGCGATCGTCTGCGCCGGCTTCACCCCCAGTGAGGCGGATCAGTTGCGGCGGGCGATGGCGACATTCAAGGCCAGCGGCACGGTCGCGACGTTTCGCGACAAGCTGATCGCGGGGATGGTGGGCAACGGGTACACGCGCGCGTTTGCGGAAAAGACGTTCGCGCAGATCGAGGGGTTTGGCAGCTACGGCTTTCCCGAAAGTCACGCGGCATCGTTCGCGTCGATCGCCTACGCGTCGGCGTGGATGAAATGCCACCATCCGGATGTGTTCTGCTGTGCGCTGCTGAACGCGCAGCCGATGGGATTCTATGCGCCGGCACAGATCGTGCGCGATGCGCGCCAGCACGGGGTTGAGGTGCGGCCGGTCTGTATGAATACGTCGCGATGGGATTGCACGTTGGAGCAGGGAGAGGGGCAGTATTTCGCGGTGCGGCTGGGGCTGCGGATGGTGAAAGGGCTCAGCAACGCGCATGCCGCGTCGTTGATCGGCGCGCGGACCGATCAACCTTACGACAGTGTCGCTGCGGTGCATCGACGCTGTGGTGTGCCGATCGCAGCGCTGGAGCATATTGCGGAAGCGGATGGGTTCCATGCGCTCGGTCTGGATCGACGGCAGGCGCTCTGGGCCGTTCATGGTTTGGCGGATGCGCCGCTGCCGCTGTTCGCCACCGCCGAAGCAACGCGGGAGCCCGCGGTCGAGCTGCCGCCGATGACCCTGGGTGCCGAGGTGGTCGAGGATTATCGCAGCACGGGTCTGACATTGCGGCGCCATCCTGTGGCGTTCCTGCGCGCGGACCTGGAAGCGCAAGGTGTCGTGCCGTGCGCGGCACTGGTCAATCTGCGCGACGGCGCGCGTGCGACTGTCGGGGGTGTTATTCTGGTGCGGCAACGGCCTGGCAGCGCCAGCGGCGTGGTGTTCATCACCATCGAGGACGAGACCGGCCATGCCAACCTGGTGGTCTGGCCACCGGTGTTCGAACGTCAGCGGCTGGTGGTGATGTCATCCAGCATGATCGCCTGCCGCGGGAAGGTGCAGAAGGAAGGCGAGGTGATCCATGTGGTGGCGGATCAGATGACGGACCTGTCGGCGCTGCTGGCCAGCGTCGGCCAGCGCGACGATGCGTTCCCCATCGAGCGCGGGCGCGGCGATGCGGTGACGCATCCCAACAACAGCGACCCGCGCGAGCGCAGGATCAAGCCGCGGACGCGGGACTTTCACTGACCGCGGCCGTCGCCACCAGCTCCACCAGATCATCGCCTTCGAGTTCCACGCCCAGGCACGCACGCATCGGCAGGTTGGCGCGATCGACCCATTCGTCCCAGGCGCGATTGAACGCGGGTTTGTCTCGGATGTCGGAGACGTAGACCATCACGGTGAGGACGCGGGACTTGTCGGTGCCGACCTCCGCCAGGTTGCGATCGATCACCGCAAGCGCTTCGCGTGCCTGCTCGTAGAGTGTCGGATGTTTGGTGGGCGCGGTGGCGACGGTGGTGACGATGCCGTTGCAGACCACGCTGCGGCCGCGTGTCTGTGACAGGGGTGAGGGGCCGAAGCGCTGGATCATGTGGATGGGTCCTGGAAGCCTTCGAAGGTGGTGAACGCGCGCGCGGGCACGCGTGTCGTGTGCAGGGTGTTTACCACCGCGTCGGGATCCGCGTGACCGATGGCCATACCGCACACCACGACGTCCTGGTGGGGCAAGCCCAGGCCGGAGCGCACTGTGTTGGGGAGGTTGGCGAAGGCGGCTTGCGGACAGGTGTCCAATCCCAGACCGCGCGCGGCGACCATAATGTTCTGCAGAAACATCCCGTAGTCGAGCCAACTGCCGATCTCCAGCCGGCGGTCGATGGTGAAGATCACGCCCACCGGTGCGTCGAAGAAGCGGAAGTTCCGCGCATGCTGGCGTTGCATCTTGTCGGTGTCGCCGCGGCCGATGCCGAGCAGCGCATACAGGCCCCAGCCGACCTCGCGCCGACGCGCGAGATAGGGTTCGAAAAACGTCTCGGGATAGTATCGGTAATCCCGCTCCTCTTTTATCCCGGCCAGGAACGCAGCCTCCACTTCATCACAGAACCGCCGCAGCCTCTCCCCCGCCATCACGTGGGCGCGCCAGGGCTGCATGTTGGTGCCACTGGGCGCGCGGGCGGCGACGTCCAGCAGATGCTCCACCGTCGCGCGAGGCACCGGCGTCGGCAAGAACGCCCGCAACGACCGGCGCGACGTGATCGCCGCATCGACCGCCGCACTTCCCTCCATCATATCCAAGGTCTGCACTCCTCGCCCTTAAACGGCACCCAGGCGACTTGCTTGGCGGTCGTGCCGGGGTCAACCCCCAGCGTCCCGCAAGGGTCGCGTGCGTCGCGAGGGGTTGAGGCCGGCGCGACCGCCAAGCACACTCGAACGGAAGTGGCCAGCATCGTCCCAGGATACCAAGTCTGTTGATCCGCCTCTCCGTCCTCGACCAGTCCACCGTCGTCTCCGGCCGCCTGCCGGACGCCTCGATCCGTGAAAGCCTGGAGCTCGCCCACCACTGCGAAGGGCTGGGCTACGCCCGCTACTGGGTCGCCGAGCACCACAACTCCGACAGCCAGGCCGGCACCGCGCCAGAAATCCTGATCAGCGCCATCGCCGCCACCACACAGCGCATCCGTGTCGGCAGCGCCGGCGTCATGCTGCCGCACTATTCCAGCCTGAAGGTCGCCGAGCAGTTCCGCGTGCTGGAGGCGATCGCGCCCGGCCGCATTGATCTTGGCCTCGGCCGCGCGCCCGGCTCCGACGGGCTGACTGCCTTCGCACTCAACCCCGCCGCCAACACAGCGGCCGACCACTTCCCCGCCCAGGTGCGCGATGTGATCGCCTGGGCGAGCGCCGAGCCGCTCGTGGAAGGCCACCCGTTCCGCAGCGTGCGCGCCCAGCCGCAAGGTCCCACGGTACCGGAGATCTGGATTCTCGGGAGCTCCGACTACGGCGCGCAGGTCGCAGCGCATTTCGGCCTACCCTACTGCTTTGCCGCCTTCATCACCGACGGCGCGGGTGCGACCGAGACCATGGCGCTCTATCGGCAGACTTACCGCCCCAGCCGGCGGCATCCCACGCCGCATGGCGCGGTCTGTGTCTGGGCGGTGGCCGCCGAAACGGATGATGAGGCCGAGCACCTGTTTGGCTCGCGCGCGATGTGGCGTCTGGGGCGGGATCGCGGGCTGTTCGTGCCACTGCCCTCGCCCGAGGAAGCGGCGCGGCACCGCTACACCAAGAGCGAGCACGAGCATGTGGCGCGGTTGAAGGAGCGGGCGATCTGGGGCTCGCCGGCACGGGTGGGCGCGCGGCTGCGGGCCATCGCCGCGGAGCTGGAGGTGGCGGAAGTCGCCGTGCTGACGACGGTCTATGACCCGGAGGCCCGCCGGCGGTCCTACGCGCTGCTGGCCGCGGAATTCGGGCTAACGGCGGAACCGGTACCGGCCGCCGCCCAGTGATCCGCCGCTCCGCCAGAGCTGAAAGCGGAACGCCAGATAGGCGACCAGCGCGGCGCCCAAGACCAGCGGGATAAGCGCCAGGGCGAACCACAGCGCCAGCGCAGCGACCACCACGCTACCGGCGATGGTGGCGATCAAGACGGCCCAGAAGAAGATGCGCGCCATCAGCGGCGGCTTCTGCGGCTCGCGAAAGCTGCCGTCGGGCCGCATGTCGATTTCGAGGCGGTAGCGATCGGGCATGATGCGCTCCACGTGGCGCGGGGGGCGCCGGGATCAAGGGGACGGTCGTCAGTTCAGCCTGGCGATGGTAGAATTTTCGCTAACGACGCGGGAGGCGGCCATGAAGGTCGGGCTGTTCCTTAACACGCAGTTTCCGGTGGGCGACAATGTCGTGGCGCGCGTGCCGGAGCTGGTCGAGCAGGTGCGGACCGCGCGGACGTGTGGTTTTGCCTCACTGTGGTTTCCGCACCATTACCTCACCGCACCGCTGCAGATGCTGCAGATCCACACCGCGATGGCCTATCTGCTGCCGGAAGCGAAGGGCATGCTGATCGGGCCGAACATCCTGATCCTGCCGTTGCTGAACCCGGTGCATGTGGCGGAGGAGGCGGCCACGCTGGATGTTCTGAGCGGTGGCAACTACGTGCTGGGCGTGGGGCTTGGGTATCGCGAGACCGAGTTCGAGGCATTCAACATCTCGATCAAGGAGCGCGCGCCGCGGCTGGAGGAGAGCATCGCGCTGATGCGCCGGCTGTGGACCGAGGACAAGGTCACGCACAAGGGTCGTTTCTATACGGTGACAGACGCGGGTCTCAGCCTGAAGCCGGCGCGGAAGGGGGGTGTGCCGATCTGGATGGCGGCGCAGGTGGATGCCGCGATCAAGCGCGTGGCGCGGATCGGGGACGCGTGGATGATCGTGCCGGTGACGCCGTTGGGCAAGGTCGCCGAGCAGATGGCGGTGTATCGCGCGGCGCTGGCGGAGGAGAGACGGGCGGCCGATGCGTTCCCGCTTATTCGAGAGTGCTATGTGGGGGCGAACCACAGGACGGCGTTCGAGGAGTGCCGGGGGCCGTTGCAGTACAAGTACGATGCCTATGCGTCATGGGGGATGGATTCGAAGGACAAGCCCCCATTCGAGGAGTATGCGCGCGACCGGTTCATCATTGGGGACGCGGCGTTCGTGAAGGAAGAAGTCGTGCGCTATCGCGAGGCGCTGGGCGTGGATCATTTCATGATGCGCTGCCACTGGCCGGGGCTGGAGCAGGAGAAGGTGCTGGGGTCGATCCGGCGATTGGGGGACATCTTTGGGTAGGATACCTTCGTCCTCATTGTCATTGCGAGGAGCATGGCAACGAAGCAGGCTCGGGCGAGAGTGGCGCCGTGGTTCGTGCGCCGTTGGATCGAGCTTGCTTCGTCGCCATGCCCCTCGCAATGACCGTCAGAGAATTCCCAGCAACGCCGCTATATTGCCGCCAAGAATTGCATCCTTCTCGGACGCGGTAAGGAACGTGCAATGTCGCCGCACATAGTCGACGCACTGCGTGTACGTACAGAACCGTTCCACATTCGGCATGTCCGAGCCCCACACCAGACGGTCGACGCCGAACAGGTCGCGCATCTGGCGGATCAGTGATTGTGCCTCGGGATAGGGGTAGTCCCAGACGCCACCCCAGGTGATCGGGAACATGATCTCGATCAGCAGGTTGGGGTGGCGGTAGGCGGCGAGGACTTCGGGCGAGAAGTCCCATTGGCCATTGGGGGCGAAGTGGGCGACGGGTGGGCCCATCACCAGCACGAACCGCGTATTGCGCCAGCGGTCCATCACGCGCTTCAAGCGCAGGACGTTGGCAATGGCACTGGCCCGGTCGTAGTCGGGGATTGCCGAGATCTCGAAGAACACCGGCAGGCCCGCAGCATCCACCTTCGACCAGAACGCATCCATGCGCGCATCGTCGAAAGTGATGTCGAAGTCGTAGCGGGCGTAGGACTCCAGGCCGAAATACACACCCTTCAACCCGAGCGTATTCACCGCCCGATCGAATTCGCGCAGGCCGGCATCCGTATACGCGCGCGGTTCATCGACGTTCAGCAGCGCGAAGAACTTGTCGGGGTACTGGTTCTGCGCGAAGGCATTGTAGTCGTTCATCGCGCCGTAGCCGCCGCCGGCCTGCAACACGCAGCGGTCCACCCCGGCATACTGCATCTGCGCCAGCATCAGCTCCGGTGGCGCAACGATTTCCTGCATCGCGACGGGCATGTATTGCGAATGATAGTCCTCGCTGTCGATGGTGAAATCGAACCGCCCGTAATTGCCGACGCGGAATTCCACATCCTTCAGGCCCGACCAACCATTCCGGCCGGGCGTGAACAACCCCTCACCCGACACCACTTTACCATCGCGTGCGCGGATGATGCGCGCGACGGTACGGGTCTGCACCTTCTGCATGTAGCGACGATGCACTTCGCTTGACCCGTGGCCGCACGCGCCGGCCCAGTGCTGAAACACATGCGCGTGGCAGTCGATGATCATCGTCGCGGCCCTGCCCTAGCCCTTTTCCATCACCGCCTTGATCTGATCCGCCGGCACCGCCAGTGGCGTGATTCCAGCGCGCTCCTGCTGCAACAGCATGAAGGACCGGCTGTCGCGTCCGGCCCAACCGCGGTTCAGCGCCTCGGTCATCTCCTGCAGCGCGAGATTGCACAAACGCATCGGCACGCTCACCTCGCGGCCGAGCTGGCAGGCCAGCGACACGTCCTTGTGCAACAGGCGCAGCGCGAAATCGGGTGGGTCGTAGCGGCCTTGCAGGAACTGACCACCGAGGCGGTCGAAGGTGCGCTGCCGGCCAGTGGCGCCCTGGCGGATCGCCTCCCACAACGCCAGCGGCTCGACGCCGGCTTTCACGCCCATGGTGAAGACCTCGGCCAGCACGGTGTTGATCGCGGCGCCGGCGCAGTTGTGCGTCAGCTTGGCGATTGTTCCGGCACCGACCGGGCCGATATAGCGCGCCTGGTCGCCCATCGCATCCAGCACGGCTTGGTATTTGTCGAATATCGCCTTGTCGCCGCCGACCCAGATGGCCAACCGCCCACTATTCGCCCCCGACGGCCCGCCGCTGACCGGCGCATCGAGGAAGGCGATCCCCTGCTCGGCCAGTGTCGCGTGCAGCCGCCGCACCACGTCCACGGCGTTGGTGGACAGATCGAACCATGCGGCACCCTTGCGGAAACCGGCGGCCAAGCCGTCAGGACCCAGCCCCACCGCCTCGACATCCGCAGGCGTCGGCAGGGAGGTGAAAACGATGTCGCAGGCTTGCGCGACCGCGCGCGGGCTCTCAGCCCAGGTGGCCCCATTCGCCAAATGCTGTGATGCCGCCTGCCGCGTCAGGTCGTTCACCACCAGCTCATGCCCGCCCTTCTGCAGGTTGGCGGCCATGCCCTTGCCCATCATGCCCAGTCCGATGAACCCAATCCGCATCTCGAACCTCCCTTTGCTCTTATGCTCTTGTCGTCGCCCATCGACGCGCGCTCGTCGTGCGATCATAGGCCAGGACCAAGCCGGCCAGAAGCCGATCGGATGCCGACCGGATGTTGCCGGATTCCAGCAAACCGGCCAAGCTTGCCATAGCGAAACCAACCAGACGGAAACCGTCGGAGGAAACGACCGTGCCGATAGACAGCGCTGAGCGAATGCTTGAAACCGCCACGATGCGACGCGTGTCCTGGCGCCTGATGCCGTTCCTGCTGGCCGCCTACCTGATCTGCTATATCGACCGGGTGAATGTCGGCTTCGCGTCACTGCAAATGAACAAGGCCGTCGGCATCGACACGAAGACCTACGGTCTCGGTGCCGGCATCTTCTTCGTCGGCTATTTCATCCTGGAAGTGCCGAGCAACCTGGCGCTCGAACGGTTCGGCGCACGCACCTGGATCGCGCGCATCATGATCACCTGGGGCATTGTGTCGGCCGCCTGTGCGCTGATCGGCGGACCGACCTCGTTCCTGATTCTGCGCTTTCTGCTCGGCGCCGCGGAAGCCGGGTTCTTTCCGGGTGTGATCCTTTATATCACCTACTGGTACCCCGCGCAGTATCGCGCGATCATCGTCGGCATCTTCATGGTGGCGATCCCCGTCGCGGGTCTGATCGGCTCGCCGATGTCGGGCGCGATCCTCTACATGGATGGCCTGCTTGGCCTCGGCGGCTGGCAGTGGATTTTCCTGCTCGAGGCAGCACCCGCCGTGCTGCTCGGCGTATTGGCGTTCGTTTGGTTGACCGATCGCCCAGAGCATGCGGCATGGCTGCAGCCCGAGCAGAAAACCTGGCTGCTCGCCAGGCTCGCCGATGAACGCCGCCGCGCACCGCGCGTCTCACACCAATCGGTCTGGCGCGTGATCAGCAACAAATACGTGCTGATCATGGCATTGGTGTACTCGGGTGCCGTTGGGGCCTCGACGTCGCTGGCGCTTTGGATGCCGCAGCTGGTCAAGTCGTTCGGCCTCACCAACTGGCAGACTGGCCTGGTGAACGCGGTGCCGTTCGGCATCGCCGCGGTGTGGATGATTCTGTGGGGGCGCAGCTCCGATCGCAGCGGCGAGCGGGTGTGGCACAATGCCCTGCCGCTTGGCTGGATGGTGCTGGCGATGGTGGCAACGTTCTTCGCGATTCACAGCCTGTGGGGAATGATTCCGCTGCTGACGCTGATCGCCGCCGGCACCTACGCCAGCAAGGGGCCGTTCTGGGCGCTGTCGTCGGAGTGGCTCGGCGCGACGTCAGCCGCCGCGGGCTTGGCGCAGATCAATGCGCTCGGCAACCTGACCGGCTTTGTCTTCCTCTACCTGATTGGGTGGATCCAGGCGGAAACTGGGAGTTTCCCGCTGGCCCTGATGCCAATCGCCGCCGTGGCGACGCTTGGTACGATCGCCGTGCTCGTGATCGGGCGCCGGCAGCCACGTACGGTGGCGATGGCGCGCTGAACGCGAGGGGGCAAGAGGGCTGGGATGGGAGTTAGGTGCCCTGCGTCCCGCCCATGCTCGTCATGCCTGCGATAGCATCCGCGATAGGGCACCAAAAGACGGGACGTCCCATGGATACCTGCTCTCGCAGGTATGACGGGACTAGGGCAGACCCAGCGGCCGTGGTACAAGTCTCCGACCGAACGCGCGGCCACACGCTGCGAGAGTAAAACGATCTGGCATGACGTAGGGTCAGATCAGCGGCGTCGTGGGAGGGCCACCCTTTTCCCACGCATTGAATGTCGCATCCCACAGCGCGATCTGGCCGTCACGTATCACCCAGAACTCCGTGCCGCGTCCCTGCATCAGCTTGCCGGTCTTGGCATCTTCCCAGGTGGCGTTCCAGGTGTTGCCGATGATGTCACCCATCACGCAGCGCAAAGTCTTCTTCAGGCGATAGTTCCGGGTACGGGCAAATCGGGCCTCCAGGAATTGCATGATGGCGTCGCGTCCGTGCTTCTCCGGGAAGTCGGCGAAGCGCGCCACGGCATCCTCGGTGAATCCGGCGCGGATCGAGACCAGATCGGCGGTATCGAACGCATCCTCCACCGCCTGCACCAGACGCGCGGCCGCGATCCAAGTCAGCGGTCGGGATTCGACCGCAGCGAAATCCATGGCGTTCCTCCACTCAAGCCCCTGTGCCACACGCCGGTGGCGCCGCCAGTCTGCGGCGCATCGATGTTCTATTCAAGTCGGGAGAGTCATGAACAGCCTTGCGCAACGTCGCGTCGTGGCGTTTGACGCATCATGGCCGCCGGCTTATCGCCGCCCCAGCGATACCGGAGACCGCCATTGCCTGCTGTCGTCGCGCGCCGCCCTGATTGGTCCGAACTTCTGGCATGGACCGCAGCGCTGGGCGTTGGTCTGGTGCTGTGGTGGGCGAGTGCGACGCATCCTGCGTCGCTCCCCGCATGGGCGCCGTGGGATTTTTCGTGGCAGGAATTCGCCGCCACCGCCGCCGCGCTTTGGTGGTATGGCCGCGGCCTAACGCGCAGCACGCCGCAAGAGCGGCCGGCGGCCTGGCGCCAGATCTGCTTCCTGGCCGGTCTGGTCGTGCTCTACGTCGTGCTGCAGACGCGGTTCCTTTACCTCAGCCAGCACATGTTCTTCCTGAACCGGCTGCAGCATCTGGCGATGCACCATCTGGGTCCGTTCCTGATCGCGCTGGGGCGGCCGGGCGCGACGATCCGACGCGGCATGCCGGCACCGATGCGGCGCCTGATCGACCATCGCGCGGTGCGCCTGGCGCTGCGCGTCGTGCAGCAGCCGATCATCGCGGCTGCGTTGTTCGTCGGGCTGATCGCGCTGTGGTTGCTTCCGCCGGTGCATTTCGCGGCCATGATCGATCCGCAGCTCTACGCCGTGATGAACTGGAGCATGGTCGTCGACGGTATTCTGTTCTGGAGCCTTGTGCTCGATCCACAGCCGCGGCCGCCAGCGCGCCTGGGGTTTGGTGTGCGCGCGATCCTGGCGATCGGCGTGATGTTCCCGCAGATCCTGATGGGATCGGTCATCACCTTCAGCAATCAGGTGCTGTATCCATATTACGATCTATGCGGACGTGTATACCCGACGATCGACACGATGCTGGATCAGCATCTGGGCGGCATCGTGGTATGGATTCCCGGGGCGATGATGAGCGTGATCGGCTTCTTCGTCGTACTGAACAATTACCGCCTCAACGAAGAAGCGGAGGCGCGCCGGGCAAGGCCGCAGCCTGATGCGGTCTCCGGCCGGGTGACGCTGCGCGCGAGCGCGTGGACCGGACGATAGCGGCGTAACGCTTATGCCGTCTGCCGCAACCAGTCCCAAAATCCGATGCTCGGCGGTCCCAGGATCAACTGCTGCAGGTCAGCGGTGGTGCCCGCGATGTCCGGTTTGGCCGACGCCAATGACGGGATCAGCAGCCGCGCCGCGCCCTTGGCGTCAAACGCATAGACCGCGGCGCTGTGCGTGACCTCATATGGCTGACCAGGCGACCCGGGCGTGACGGAATAGGCGATGCGGTAGGTGCGGGCCAATGCGGCGAGTTGATCGGGGGTGCCGCGCAGGCCGACAATCTGCGGCGCGAACTGGGCGGTGTAGGCTTTCAGTGTTGCGAGGCTGTCGCGGTTCGGATCCACGGTGACGAACAGCACGCGCAGCCACGACGCCAGGGGGCCGAGCCGATTGAGGATCTTGGCGATATTGCCCAGCGCCAGGGGGCAGACGTCTGGGCAGTCGGTGTAGCCGAAATACAGCAAAACGGTCCGACCCAGGAATGACGCGGCGCTGACGATGCCGCCGCCAGCCGCGTCCGCCATGGTGAATTGCAGTTGTGGAAACTCGCCGGTGACGTCGATGTTGTGCCAGTGCTCCTTGGCCCGGCAGCCAGCCAGCAATGCGAGCGGTCCGCCGAGGAGCTGGCGGCGATGCAGACGGATCACGCGTGGGCTCACACGATCTCGGGCAGCACCTCGAAGGTGTGGAATGGGGGCGGGGATGACACCGACCACTCCAGCGTCGTCGCGCCCTCGCCCCAGTAATTGTCGGCGACGCGCCGGCCCGCGGTGAAGGTGCGGAACACCACGTAGAGGAACACCAGCGTGGAAGCGCCAGCGATGAAGGCGCCGATGGAGGAGACATAATTCCACCCGGCGAAGGCCTCCGGATAGTCGGGGTAGCGGCGCGGCATGCCGGCGAGGCCGAGGAAGTGTTGCGGGAAGAAGGTGAGGTTGACGCCGATGAACGTCGTCCAGAAATGCACCTTGCCCCAGAATTCCGGATACTCGTAGCCCGACATCTTGCCGATCCAGTAGTAGAATCCGGCAAAGATCCCGAACACCGCACCCAGCGACAGCACGTAGTGGAAATGCGCCACGACGTAGTAGGTGTTGTGCAGCACCTCGTCGATACCGGCGTTGGCGAGCACCACGCCGGTGACGCCGCCCACGGTGAACACGAAGATGAAGCCAACCGCCCACAGCATCGGCGTCTTGAAGTCGTTCGATCCGCCCCACATCGTGGCAATCCAGGAGAAGACCTTGATCCCGGTCGGCACCGCGATGACCAGCGTCGCGGTCATGAAATAGACGCGTGTGTCGACGGCGATGCCGGAAACGAACATGTGGTGCGCCCACACCACGAAGCCGACGACACCGATCGCCACCATCGCATAGACCATGCCCAGGTAGCCGAAAATCGGCTTCTTGCTGAACGTGGAGATCACCTGGCTGATGATGCCGAACGCCGGCAGAATCATGATGTAGACTTCGGGGTGACCGAAGAACCAGAACAGATGCTCGAACAGCACCGGATCGCCGCCGCCCGCGGGCTCGAAGAACGCGGTGCCGAAATCACGATCGCAGATCAGCATGGTGATCGCACCGGCCAGCACGGGGATCGACAGCAGCAGCAGGAACGCCGTGACGAGCATCGCCCAGACGAACAGCGGCATCTTGTGCAGCGTCATGCCAGGGGCACGCATGTTGAAGATCGTGGTGATGAAGTTGATTGCACCCAGCAACGAACTCATGCCCGCCAGATGTAGCGCAAACAAAGTGCAGTCGAGGCCGATGCCGGGTTCGAAAATGCTGTTGGACAGCGGCGGGTACAGCGTCCAGCCGGTGCCAGACTCACCGAGCAGAAGTCCGGTCAGCACCAGCGCCAACGCCGGCGGCAGGAACCAGAAGCTGATGTTGTTGAGCCGCGGGAACGCCATGTCGGGCGAGCCGATCATCAGCGGAATGAACCAGTTGCCGAAACCGCCGATCAGGGCGGGCATGACCACGAAGAAGATCATGATCAGCCCGTGCGCGGTCACCACCGTGTTCCATTCCTGGCCGGTCGTGACGTAATGCTGGCCAGGGTGCAGCAACTGCAGCCGCATCAGCATCGACAGCCCGCCGCCGACAAGTCCGGCGGTCACGGAAAAGATCAGATAAAGGGTACCGATGTCCTTGTGATTGGTGCTCATCAGCCAGCGCCGCACGAAGCCGGGCCGATGATCCGCGTGCGCGGCAAAGTGATCGTGCGTTGTGCTGGACATGCGTATGGTCCCCTTCCCAAGCGGATGGGCTATCGAAGCGGCACATAGCGCCGCCCGAGTTTTCCCTTTGGTGATCCGCGAGTGAACCTCCGGCCACGCGATGCCGAACCGTTACGTCTCCGGGCGCACGATCAGCACGGTGCCGTCGACGTCGACCACGCGCAGCACGGCGCCAGGCGCAGGCTCGGTGGCGTCGGGGGGCAGCCGCGCCGCCCAGTCGCTGTCGCCTAGGCGCACGCGGCCTTCGCGGCCACGGAACGCCAGCGCCGTCGCGGTTCGCCCGGCGAGACCAGCGTGCCGCGTGTTCAAATGCGAGCGCTGGCGCCGCAGCCGCAAGCCGGCAGCCAGCGACCCCGCGGCCAGCACCGCGAACAGGATCACCTGCAACTCAAAGCGCAGATCCGCGGCCAGGGTGACCAGGCCGGTCCCCGCCGCCGCCAAACCGATCCAGATCAGGAAAGCGCCGGGCAGCAGCGCCTCGGCGATCGCCAAAGCCAGTCCGGCGAGCAGCCAGACAGTCCAGGCACTCATCCCGCGCTATCAGATGGCGTGCCCCAGGGCGAGGGCGTCGTCTGGACTGGCGGCGAGGCGGGCGGTGGTGCGGGTTCCGTTGGCCGGACCATCGCGGGCTCGGCATTGGCCATCGGCCCCGGCATGACCGGCGGCACGCTGGACAGGGACGCGGAGGATGACGGTGGCGCGAAGGGCGGGGCGGGCGGCGTCACACCCTCGCCCAGCGGCCCGCCACTGGCCCGCAGAATCTGCAGCGCCTGAGCAATCCCGCCGGCGAGACCCGTGGCCTCCATCGGCACCACGACCAGCCGCGACGTCGGCGATTCCGCGATCGCCTTGAACGCCGCCACGTAGCGATCGGCGATGAAATACTGCAGCGCCGCCTGGCCGTGCCGTGCCGCCGCGTCGGACACCAACTGCGTCGCCTGCGCCTCGGCCTGCGCGAGCTGCACGCGCGCCTGGGCATCACGGATGGCGGCCTGTTGCCGCCCTTCGGCGGACAGGATCAGGGCCTGCTTCTCACCCTCGGCCCGCTGGATCGCGGCCTCCCGCTCGCCGGTGGCGCGCGCGACCACGGCGCGGCGTTCGCGCTCGGCGGTCATCTGCAGGTTCATCGCCTGCACCAGGTTTGAGGGCGGTTCGATTTTGCGGATCTCGACCCGGCTGACCTTCACGCCCCAAGGCTCGGTCGCGCCATCCAGCGTCAACAACAGGGTGGTGTTGATCCGCTCCCGCGACGACAATGTTGCGTCCAACTCCATCTCACCGATCACCGAGCGGATATTGGTCATCGCCAGCGTGTTCAATGCCACCGCCAGATTGGCCACCTGGTACGCAGCCTTCTCGGGCTCCATCACCCGGAAATAGATGATGCCGTCGACCAGCACGGTCGCGTTGTCACGGGTGATCACGCTCTGCTCGGGAATGTCGACCACCTGCTCTTGCACGTTCAGGCGGCGGCCGATGCGGTCAACATAGGGCAGCACGAAGTTCAGTCCGGGCTGCAACAGGCGTGTGTAGGCGCCGAAGCGTTCGACGGTCCATACCTGACCCTGCGGCACGGTCTTCACGCCGGCGAACAGCGTAACGACGACCAGAACCAGGATCAGAACCCAGACGATGACGATGGCGCTTCCCATGTTGCGTCCCTTGGTACGGCCCGGCGTTCAGGCACCCTGCCATTGCAGGATGTACAGCCCGGCGTCGTAATCAGTCAGATAGATCAGTCCGTCCATAGATACAAACAGATCGGCACTGTGTCGCACCTTGGCACGGCCGCGCATCGGTTCCATCCACTGCGTCGGCTGTGGCGGCACGAAATAGCCGATCTCCTCCGGCCGGAACGGATTGCTGATATCGAACACGCGCACGCCAGCGCTCTGCCAACTGGCGAAGATGGTGGTGGAGGATTCAAACGATCCCGGCCGGTTCTCGTGCAGATTGTGCGGCCCGAACTGACCGCCCATCTTCACGTAGTCCTGCTCCGCGGGCGTCGGCAGGGTGGCGATGCTGACCGGGTTGCTCTTCTCGCGGATGTCGAACACCCAGGTGTGCTTCATCTGCTGCTGATCGATGTTCAGCGTCGCCTCGTCGGCCACCACCAGAAGGTTGCGGTCATGCAGCGGCACTGCGTTGTGCGTGCCGCCGCCGAACGGCGGACACCAGTTGCGATGCGCGATCAGCTGCGGTGCTGATTTGTCCTTCATATCCAGGATGGTCAGCCCGCCGTCGCGCCAGCTTCCATAAGCGATGTCGTCGCGCACGATCGCGTGGTGCAGCGCGTAGCGCTGGGTCCAGGTCGGTGTCTCACCAGCGGCGGCGTTCATGCCGGGGATCCACCAGCGGCCGCATTCCACGGGCTTCGTCGGGTCCGCCATATCAATGACGATCAGGATGTGATCGGTGAAGCCGTCAAGCAACGCCGAGGCATAGGCGTAACGGCCGCCGATCCACCAGATGCGATGGATGCCGAGGCCTTCGACCTCCAGGAAGCCGATGCGGCGCGGCTTGGCCGGGTCCTTGATATCGTACACGGTCATACCGGCGGCATAGTCCTGGCCGCGCTTGCCGAAGCGACTGCTGTCGGCCTTGGAACCGCCGCCGTAATACGCCTGGGCCGACAGCAGCGCCCGTTGGTCGGCCTCCTGGATGTGCAGCAGCAGGTCGTCGGCGGTTTGCAAATGCATGCAGGCCGAGTTCGGATGGGTTGGGACGAAGTTGACCGGCTTCGGGTGGCGCGGGTCGCGCACGTCGGTGACCATGATGCCGCGGCTGACGCGGGTGCCGACATAGGCGTGACCACGGGCGACCATCACCTGCACGCCGTCGCCGCGACCCCCCTGGTCACTGTGGCCGACGAGCGTGATGTTGCGTGCGCCCTCTGGCTCGATCATGCGGTCGCTCATCTGGCATCCCCCGGCTCGGTCGGTGGGATGTTGGCCAGATAATCCACTTCGGCGCCACCGTGCCCCTATGACACGGGCGCCAGCCAATCAGGCGCCATTGGTTCGCATCTATCCGCGTGCCTGCGCACACCGCCATCCACGAGAGAGCACCAACAGGCGGGACATCCCACGGATCCCCTGCTTTCGCAGGGAGGGCGGCGGTCAGTCAGTCCGAACGGCCGCTGGCATGGCACCGGCGGCCGGCCGCCGGTCAGGTGGACTTGTGCCACTCCGGATGGATGCCGAAGCCGCCAGCCATGCCGGCCAGGCTCAGCAGGTCGTGCTTGGAGACCACGAGGTCGGCCGAGGCGCCGCAATCCGACGCACCCGTGCTGGTGTGCGGGCCGACCCAATGGATCAGGTAGGATGCGCCCTGCTGCGGCTGCCGCGCCACCACGACGAAGCTGCCGCCGGTGCGTGCGATGACGTCCGATGCCAGCACGCAGCTATGGCTGCCGTCCTGCGCCGTAACGTTGACCGACAGCAGATCCTGCGCCGTCCGTCCGGGGACAAACTCCGCGATGTCGCCCACGCCCGGCTCCAGCTCCTGGGCGAGGCGGACGCACATGCCGATGACGATCGCCATGCAGACCACGGTCATCGCCAGGAAGGTCAGCACCGTTCCGGCGGTGGGCGTTGCGTTGGAAGGTTGCGAATCCATTGGTCATCCTCGAACTCGGGTCGTCACATCGGCGGCGGCGCGGCCGCTTCCTCCCTCCCGGGTCCCAGCCCCTGAAGCGGGCCAAGTTGGATGTGCCGCCGGTGGCGACGCGTCGCGGCAGATGCTACTTATGCTGCACTGCAATATGACATGATCCGGCGCAATTTCACGCCCGCCAATTCCGCATGGTGGCGACCCCAGGTATGCAACGGTGACAAATCGGGGGGCAAATCATGCGTCACGCCACGCGGCCAGGGCCTCCGTTATGTCCGCGACCACATCGTTCCACGCTCCCGGTGCTGGCTGGCGGAACAGGCGGACCGAAGCGTACCAGGGGCTGGCGTCCCGCTGACGGCCCCAGCGCCAGTCCGGCGCGTAGGGCAGCAGGATCCAGCACGGGATGCCGAGCGCCCCAGCGACATGGGCGACCGCGGTGTCGACCGTGACTACCAGGTCCAGGTTGGCGACCAGCGCAGCGGTGTCCGCGAAGTCGGCCAGGCGCGGCGACAGATCCTGCAGTCCGGCTTCGGTCGCACGCGGACCGGTCTGCAGGTTGATAAAGCTGACGCCGGGTGTCGCGGCCAGCGCGATGGCGGCACCGGGCGGAAGCGACCGGCGCCGATCATGGGTGTGCCGCGGATTGCCGGCCCAGGCGAGGCCGACCTTGCGCCCAGGTGGCAAGTTCGCCCACCAGGATGCCTGCCGCATCGGATCGGCCACAAGATATAGGCGCCCGGGAGGGGAATGGTGTCGAGGTCGGTCGCGAAGGCGCGTGGCAGGCTCATCTGGTCGATCCAGGCGTCGTAGGCGGGCAGCGCCGTGTCCAGCGATACCGTCTGGGCGAGGCCGGGCAGCGTGCCGAGCCATTCGGTGAGCCGCGCATCGCAGGCCAGCACCACACGGGCGCCGCCCGCCGCCAGCAGTGGCACGTAGCGGCTGAACTGGATGGTATCGCCAAAGCCATGCTCGGCGTGGATCAGGATGGTGCGGCCGGCGGGGTCGTCGCCGGTCCACACCGGACCGCGCAGGTTGACGAAGTCCTGCCGGAAGCGGTCGTGCCGCTTGCGCCACTCAAATTCGGCGAAATCCCGCGCGTCATCGCCAGCCAGCAGCGCGGCGAGGGCGAGAGTCCAGTGCGCCTGGGCGCAATCCAGCCGCCGCGCGATGGCGATGTCGCAGGCCTCGATTCCGGCGGCTAAGGCGCCCTGGCTGGTGAGGATGAAGCCAAGGCTGACCCATGCCTCGACAAAGCCGGGATCGCGCGCCAGCGCCGCACGGCAGGCGGCTTCGGCGGCATGATACTGGTCCATGGCGGCCAGCGCGTTGGCCAGGTGAAGGTAGGCGGCAACATTGGCGGGATCGGCCACGATCGCGCGGGACAGGGTTTCGACGGCGACCGCAGGTCGGGCGAGCGCGGTGCCGCGCAACCGCGCGCGCCAGGTTGCGCGCGCCCTGCACGGGCCGACCTGTGTCCAATCGCAGCAGGCCATACAGATACGTCGCGGACGGGTCGGACGGATGTTCGAACAGCATTTCGCGATTTGCCGCCGCGGCGTCCGCATCGCGCGCGGGCTGCTGATGCGAGATGGCTTCGGTCAACGCAGTCGCAACGTTTTGCATCGGCGGGGTTGGCCCACGCGAGGTTTAAGATTCGATGAACAGCGTGCACGGAGTGTGTGCCTTACGTCACGCCGGTGGCGTGGATGCATGGCGCGCGCATTGGCCGATCATGCCGCCGAACACGGCCATGACATGGCCCAAGTCGCCGTTCCGTACCGCGTCCGGATTGCCGTCCACGACATCGGTGCCCAGATCCTTCACAAAACGATTTGTTTATCCATGCCGGAGGACACCATGACCATCGTGCCGATCGAGGGCCTGTGGGAGACCCATCTGACCGTGAGCAACCTGGATCGCTCGATCGCGTTCTATCGTGATGTGCACGGCCTACCGCTGGCCCAGACGTGCCACAGCGGAACGTCGCGTCCTTCTGGGTCGGCCAGCCACGCCGGGCCATGCTCGGGTTGTGGGGCACCGGCAACGGGCCGATGGGACTGCGTTTGCACTTCGCGTTTCAGGTGACATTGGTGCCCATCGCGGCATCCGTGGCCGCTCTGCGCGAGGCCGGACTGCGACCAAGATCGGAAGACGGCAACGCGATCGACGAACCCGAGGTCATTCCGTGGATTGCCGCCGCCAGCGTGTATTTCGATGATCCGGACGGCCACTCGCTGGAATGCATCGCGATGTTGCCGGATGCGCCGCAACCCAATGCGCCACGCGTACCGCTCTCGCAATGGAAGCTGGCGCGCGCCGGACCGCGTCGCCTATCGCGCTTGCGCGCTCGCCTCGCTGCGTGTCGCGCCCGCCCGCGCGGCTAACGATGCCGCCATGAAGTCATCCAGATCGCCGTCCAGCACGGCGTCCGGATTCCCCTTTTCAACGTTCGTGCGCAGATCCTTCACCAACTGATACGGCGCCAGAACATAGCTGCGGATCTGATGGCCCCAGCCAATGTCCGTCTTCGCCGCCTCGTCCGCCGCCGCTGCCGCCTCGCGCTTCCGCAGCTCCGCCTCATACATCCGCGCCTTCAGCATCTGCATCGCCGTCGCGCGGTTGCGGTGCTGGCTGCGATCGCTCTGGCACGCCACGATGATCCCGGTCGGAACATGTGTGATGCGGATGGCACTCTCGGTCTTGTTGACGTGCTGCCCGCCGGCACCCGAGGCACGGAACGTGTCCACCTTCAGATCGGAATCATTGATCTCGATCTGAATCGTGTCATCAACCACCGGATAGACCCACACGCTGGCGAAACTGGTCTGCCGCCGCGCATTCGAATCGAACGGCGAGATGCGCACCAGCCGGTGCACACCCGCCTCGGTCTTCAGCCAGCCATAGGCGTTGAGCCCGGTCACTTGCAGCGTCGCTGACTTGATGCCGGCCTGTTCGCCCTCGGCTTCTTCCAGCAACTGCACCTTGTAGCCATGCTGCTCGGCCCAACGGGTGTACATGCGCACCAGCATCTCGGCCCAGTCCTGCGCGTCGGTACCGCCGGCGCCGGCGTTGATCTCGATGTAGCAGTCGTTGGCGTCGGCTTCGCCCGACAGCAGGCTTTCGATCTCGCGCCGCTTGGCGTCGTCGGCCATCGCGCGCAGCGCCTCCATGCCCTCGGCTGCCATCGCGTCGTCGCCGTCCGCCTCGGCGAGCGCGATCAGCTCCAGCGTGTCGGAGATTTCGGTTTCCAGCTTGCGCACGCCCTCGATGCCGGAGGCGAGCTGGTTGCGCTCGCGCATCAGCTTCTGCGCCGCGGCCGGATGGTTCCAGAGATCGGGGTTTTCAGACTGGTGGTTCAGCTCATCCAGCCGAGCGAGCGCGACATCCCAGTCAAAGATGCCTCCTCAGCAGTGCGACGGACTGCTCGATCTGCTGTTTCAGGGCGTCGGTTTCGGCGGACATCACACAACCTGCTCGGCTCGGGCGGGATGACTTCTGGCAGGCGAAGTCACGCCGCCCTAACTATTTGTTTTGTCGCGTGATTCACGTCCTCTGGCGATTCCACCTCGGACGATCACGCTCCGGGGCGCCGTCAATACAGCCCGCCCATGCTGCTGTCGACCCCGCCACTGACCGGGCGCGAGGCCGCCGTCGCCGCGGCGGCGTCTGGATTGGCTGCCGCGCTGGCGGAGCGCGAGATGTCGGCGCCGGCGATCATTGAGTCCGACGCGCCCGGCGCCTGTCCTGGCTTGAACGCATCGGTCACCATTCCGGATCCGGTGTCCCACTGCGCCATCGTGACGCCGGGCGGCTGCGGGAACGGAATGACCGGCCGGTCTTTCAGCGCCACGGCCATGTAGTTGTGCCAGATCGGCCCGGCAACCGCGGCGCCGGTTTCGTTGTCGCCGAGCGAGGCCGGATTGTCGAAGCCGACCCAGACGACGGTCACCAGGTCGGCGCTAAAGCCGGAGAACCAGGCGTCGGTGAATTCGTTCGTCGTGCCGGTCTTGCCGGCCAGTGGCCGGGGGGGCAGCCCCGCTGCAACTGGCGCGCCGGTGCCGCGCTGCATGACGCCTTCCATCATGTTGATCAGTTGGAACACGCTGGCCGGATCGGCGATCTGCTTGCGCTGGTCCACCAGTTGCGGCGGCGTAGCCGCGTCGTCGCAGCCGGCGCAGGCGACGCCCGCCGGCCGCCAGACCACATGACCGTCGCGGTCCTGCACGCTATCGATCAGGCTGGGCACCACTTCACGCCCGCCCGCGTCGATCGAGGCATAGGCAGCGGCCTCACGCATCGGCGTGGTGTTCACAGCACCGATCGCGGCCGGCAGCAGGCGCGGCATATTGTCGACCATATGGAAGGCGATCGCCGTATCGGCCACCGCATCCATTCCCAGATAGGCGGCGACCCGCAGCGTCACCAGGTTGAGCGATTTCTCCAGCGCGACGCGCAACGGTGTCGGCCCGCCGAACTCGCGCTCGTAGTTGTTCGGCCGCCAGCGTCCCATGGCACCTTGGTCGATCACCACGGGCGCATCCAGGAACCGCTGGCTCGGCGAAACGCCGTGCTCCAGCGCGGTCAGGTAGACCATTGGCTTGAAGCTGGAGCCCGGCTGGCGCTGGGCCTGCGTGGCGCGGTTGAACTGGCTCGTGTCGAAGTTCCAGCCACCCACCAGGGCGAGGACGCGGCCAGTCGCGGGATCCAGCGACACCAGTGCCGATTGTACCTGCGGAACCTGGCAAAGTACGAGGCGGTTCGCAGCGGGCGCCGGACGGGTGGGCATCGCGGGTGCTGGCGCGGCCGCCTCAACCATCACGACATCGCCTGGCTTCACTACATCGCTCATCCGGCGCGGCGCGGCACCCAGCTTGCCGTCGTGCGACGGCCTCGCCCATCGCAGATCGGCCAACGCGAGCGCGCCGGTGCGTGGTTGTCCGGTAACGGTCTGGCCAGGATAGGTCTGCGCCGGCGGTTCCAGCCAGCCGACCTGGGCCTCCGCGTCGGTCTCCGACAGCACCACACCGAGACGCCATGCGGGCAGCATGGCGCCGGGCACGGTCACGTCACCAAGCGCCTTGGCCCAGGCCGGCTGCGTCACGGCGGCGGGTAGGTCGAGATGCGTTACCGGGCCACGCCAGCCGCCGCGCTGGTGATCGTAACTGATCAGGCCGTCGCGCACGGCGTGCTCGGCGGCGATCTGCAAGGCGGGGTCCAGGCTGGTGCGCACCATCAGCCCACCCTGCGTCGTGCTGTCGGCGCCAAAGCGGGCGATCAGTTCGCGGCGTACTTCCTCGGCGAACCAGTCGGCGCCCGGCACCGGTTCAGGGCGATGGTATTGCGCTGCAACCACCGGCTCCGCCTTCGCCGCGGTTGCCTGGGCGGCGGTGATGGCGTGATCCTCGAGCATCCGATCCAGCACCCAGTCACGCCGCGATTTGGCCGCCTCCGGATAGCGGAATGGGTTGTAATTGTTCGGCGCCTTCGGCAGCGCCGCCAGGAACGCGGCCTCGCTCAGATCGAGCTGGTCGAGGGGCTTGTTGAAATAAGCCTGCGCCGCGGCGGCGACGCCATAGGCGTGCAAACCCAGGTAGATCTCGTTGAGGTACAGCTCCAGCACCCGCTGCTTGGTCAGCGCCTGGTCGATCCGCATCGCCAGGATCGCTTCCTTGGCCTTGCGCGACAGGGACACCTCGTTGTCCAGCAGCATGTTCTTGGCGACCTGCTGGGTGATGGTCGAGGCGCCGATCGGCCGGCGCCCCTCGCCCATATGTGTCACATCGAACGCGGCGGCGCGCAGGATGGCCAGCGGATCGATCCCGGGATGGGTCCAGAAATTCTGGTCCTCGGCAGAGACGAAGGCCTGTTTCACCAGGTCCGGGATCGCGGAGTAGGGGACGAAAATACGTCGCTCGGTGGCGAAATCGGCGATCAGGCGCGAGTCGGACGCAAACACCCGGGTCATCATCGGGGGCTGGTAGTTGCGCAGCCCGTCCACATCTGGAAGGTCGGCGCCGAAGTGGAGATAGGCCATATAGCCGCCCGCCCCCACGGCCAGCATTCCCATCACCCCGAACGCGAACAGCGCACCCAGAGCCTTGCGGACCCAGCCACCGCCGGCTCGGGGCTTCTTCGGCGGGCGTGCGGGACGCGTCGGACGACCCGGCCCTTCCTCGGGGCGCGACGCCGCCAGACGTTCGCCAGCTTTCAGGGGTTCGATCATCGCGCGCGATATGGGACTTTTCTGGTTTGGCCGCCAGCCAATTACGGCGGATCAAGCGGTCAGTACCCCACGATCGCGGAAAAATTGTAGCAGCGGAAGCACAGGGAGCCCGAGAATCGCATCGTGTGCCCCTTCGATCCGGCTGAACAAGTGGATTCCTGCGCCTTCCAGGCGATACGCCCCGACCGTGGTGGTGAGCGCACCACCTTCCACGGCGAGATAAGCGGCCAGAAACGCATCGGAAAATTCACGCATGGTCAGCCGCGGCTGGGTCTCGTGTTGCCAGATGCTACGCCCATCCAGATGGCAGACAGCGGCGGTGGCGAGGGTGTGCGTGCGCCCCCGCAGCGTCCGCAAATGCGTCTCGGCTTCGGCTGCGTCCGCCGGCTTGTCAAACCAGGCGCCATCGCACACCAAGATCTGATCAGCGCCGATCACCAGGGCGTCCGGATTCCGTGTGGAGATCCGCGCGGCCTTCAGATCTGCCAGGATGATCGCCGCATCGGCCGCTGTGAGACCCTCGGCGCGCGCCGTCTGCTTGACTGCCGCCTCATCGATCGCAGCGGGTTCGACGTCGAACCGCACGCGCGCATTGGCCAGCAAAGCGCGGCGCGAGGCCGAGGCGCTGGCCAGGATCAGGCGCGGCGTTGCTTGTTGTAGCATCAGGCCGGCGTGGCGGCAGCCGCCTTTTTCCGCCGCTCATGCCAGGCCTCCATGAGCTGAAGGACGGTGGCGGCAGTCTCCTCGATGGAGCGGCGGGTGACATCGATCATCGGCCAGCCGCGGCTGGTGCACAGACGCCGGGCCCACAGCAGCTCGGCCTTCACCGCATCCGCATCGACGTAGTCCGTGCCATTCTGCCGGACGATGCCGGCATTGGCGGCGTTGCCAATCATCTGGAGCCGATAGCGACGGATCTCGATCAGCGACTTGGCGTCCAGCGTCAGCCCAACCACCGGGCATTGCGCCTGCGCCAGCTCCGGCGGTTCCGGCGTGTTGGGTACCAGCGGCACGTTCGCCGCCTTGATCCCGCGATTGGCGAGATAGAAGCAGGTGGGCGTCTTGGAGCTGCGCGAGACGCCGACCAGCACCACGTCGGCCTCCGCCAACCCCGGATGCGCCTGACCGTCGTCGTGCGCCAGCACGTAGTGCATGGCGTCGATCCGGCGGAAATAGTCGGCGTTCAGCACATATTGCTTGCCCGGCCGCGCGGCGGCTTGTTCGCCGATATAGTCCTGCAGCACACCCATGACTGGCTGCAGCACATTGACCACCGGCACCGCCAGGCGCTGGCAGGCCGCTTCCAGTTCCGCGTTCAGCGCCTTGTCCACGAGCGTGGACAGCACCGGGCCAGGCTCGGCTTCAATGCCACCGATCACCCGATGCAACTGCAATCGGCTGCGGATCAGACTCCAGCGATGATAAACGATATCGACATGATCGAACTGCACGGTGGTCGCGCGCGCGATCGCGTTGATCGTCTCCCCGGTCGCGTCGGAGATCAGATGCAGGTTCATGCGGGTGATGGACATCCTGTGGATAATAGCGGGAATAACGGGGACAAGCACGCGATGTGGTCCCCCTGCCTTGGGATAGCGGGGATAAGACGCCAATCGCCGACACTGGGGACCATTTCGCCCCGGTCGATGGGGAGGCGCGGGAGAGTCACAAACAAACCTGCCAGCACAGTCCCTTGCCGATCCAGCTTGCTGTGGAGAAGTCCTGAACGATCCTGGCGAGGCCGGGTACCCTGGGATTCACAGCCCCTACTACCGCTACCATCACTTTCTTTATTCTCTCTTACTGGTATGCGGTGCGCATGAGCGACGAGACGAAGCCGCTACTGCGCGTGCTCAGAGGTGAGACGCGATGGCCACCCCCCATCTGGCTGATGCGCCAGGCTGGCCGCTATCTGCCGGAATATAGGGAGATCCGGGCGAAGGTGCCGGATTTTATTGCCCTTTGCACGACACCGTCGCTGGCGACGGAAGTGACGTTGCAGCCGATCCGCCGGTATCGCTTTGACGGGGCAATCCTGTTCAGCGACATCCTGATGCTGCCCTGGGCGCTGGGGCACGGTCTCGCCTACAAGGAGGGCGAGGGGCCGGTGCTGCCGCCGCTGCGGGATGCCCAGGGGATCGCGGCGTTGCGGCCGGAGCGCGTTGCGGATGCCGTGGCGCCGATCATGGAAACAGTGCGCGGCGTGCGCGCGGGTCTGGCGCGCGAAGGTTTCAACGAGACGGCGTTGATCGGCTTTGCTGGTGGGCCCTTCACCGTGGCCTGCTACATGGTCGAGGGCGGCGGATCGCGCGATTTCGCGGCGACGCGGGTGATGGCGTATCGTGAGCCGGCGTTGTTCGGGCGGTTGCTGGAGGTGCTGACTGAGGCAACGATCAGTTATCTGTTGGCACAGATCGATGCTGGCGCCGAGGCGTTGATGTTATTCGATTCCTGGGCCGGAATATTATCGCCGCCGCGGTTCCGCACCTGCGTGATCGCGCCCACGCAGCGTATTGTGGCACGGATCCGACAGCGTCATGCGACGATACCGTTGATTGGATTTCCGCGCTTGGGCGGCTCAATGATCGGTGAATACGCAGCGATTGGGATCAATGCTGTTGGCCTCGATACATCGATGAAGCTGGCAGTGGCGCATCACCTGCTGCCAGCGAACGTGGCGATGCAAGGCAATCTGGACCCCTTGGCGGTTGTTGCCGGCGGGAAAGCGTTGGCCGATGAGACACATCTTATTCTGCGCCGTATGCGCGGGCGACCGTTCGTGTTCAATCTTGGACATGGGATTGTGCCGCAAACGCCGCCCGCGCATGTTGCCGAGCTGACGGACCTGGTGCGTGCAGGATAACGCGAAGCCTCGCGTGGCCGTGGTGTTGTTCAACCTCGGGGGACCCGACCAGCCCGAGGCGATAAGGCCGTTCCTGCTCAACCTGTTTCGTGATCCGGCAATCTTGCGCGTGCCGTTTTTTGTGCGGCCCTTGCTGGCGTGGTGGATCGCACGGGCGCGTGTGGCGCCGGCCACGGCGAACTATGCGCTGCTCGGCGGCAGGTCGCCGTTGTTGGACCTGACGAAGCAGCAAGCGAATGCGCTCGAGCGGGAGCTGACGGCGTTCGACGCGACGTGCTTCATTGCGATGCGGTACTGGCATCCGTTCAGCGACGCAGCGGTGCGCGATGTGGCGGCGTGGCGGCCGGATCACGTCGTGCTGCTGCCACTGTATCCGCAGTACTCGACAACCACCACGGGCAGCTCGCTGACAGTTTGGCGCGAGGCAGCGGCGCGGCATGGGTTGGTGGCGCCGGTGTCCACGGTGTGCTGCTACTTCGATGACGTGCGCTATGCGGACTCCGTTGCGAGGCTTGTGACGCAGGCGCTTGCGTCGGCCCGGGTGGCACTGCCGGGTAAGGTGAAGCTGCGGGTACTGTTTTCCGCGCATGGCTTACCGGAAACGATTGTGCGAGCGGGCGATCCGTATCAGTACCAGATCGAACGCACGACGGCGTCGGTGCTCCGGGCAATGAGCCGATCCGATATCGACTGGCGGATTTGCTATCAGTCGCGCGCCACGCCACAGAAATGGCTGGAGCCTAGCGCGGAGACCGAGATCGAACGCGCCGCGCATGACAAGGTGGCGTTGCTCGTGGTGCCGATCGCGTTCGTGTCGGAGCATTCCGAGACGCTGGTGGAACTCGATGTCGAATATCGGGACCTGGCGAATCGTCTGGGCGTGCCGGGCTATTTTCGCGTGCCGACGCCGAATGCGGATCCGACGTTCATTGGTGCGCTCGCGGATCTTGTACGCCATGCCATTGCGCATGGTCCTGGGGTATGCACACGGTCGCATGGCGTGGCGTGCCTGGCGGCCCATACAGCGTGTCCATTGCACCGGCGGGTTGCGGCATGAGCCGATTGGCGCTGCAGGCGCTGCGGCAGCGGTCAGCGTCCTTGCGGCTGGTGATCTTCGACTGTGATGGCGTGCTGGTGGACAGCGAACCGATCGTCAATCGCGTGGTCGCGGAGGAGCTGACGGCACTTGGTTGGGCGATGACCGGCGAGGAGAGCCATCAGCGCTTCCTCGGACTGAGTCTGGGGACGATGGTGCCACTGATCGAAGCGGCGCTGCGGCGCGCCCTGCCGGTGGATTGGGAGCGTGATCTGGTTGCCCGTCTGATCACCGTGCTGGGGCAGGAAGTGCCATTGATGCCGGGGGCCGCGGAGGCGCTGGCGGCGACCACGCAGCTCGGCTTGCCGTGGCGCATCGCGTCGAATTCCTCGCACGCCGAGCTGCATGCGAAGTTGGGGCGCCATGGGCTGGCGACGTTGGTCGCGGGCCGGCTGCACAGTCATCACGACGTGGCCCAGGGCAAGCCGGCACCGGACCTGCTCCTGGCCGCCGCGGCCGCGGAACAGGTGGCGCCGGAAGCCTGTGTGGTGATTGAGGATTCCATGCCGGGCGTGCGCGCGGCAATGGCGGCGCGGATGACCTGCCTGGGGTTCTGCCCGCACGATGACGGCACAACGCTGCGCGCAGCGGGCGCGGCACCGTTTCATAGCCTGTACGATCTGCCGGACCTGCTGCGCGCGGCCCTGGAGGTGACAAGATGATCGTGCTGCTGACGCTGTATCCGTGGATCAAGGCGCTGCACGTGATCTCGGTGATCGCCTGGATGGCGGGGATGCTGTACTTGCCGCGGCTCTATGTCTATCATTGCGAGGTCAAACCAGGCTCGGTCGAGAGCGAACGCTTCAAGATGATGGAGCGGCGCCTGCTGCGGCAGATCATCCTGCCGGCGATGCTGGCGGTGTGGGGTTTCGGATTGGTGCTGGCGTTCACACCCGGGGTGATCGACTGGCATGCGGGATGGTGGCACGTGAAGCTGGCGGCTGTGCTGGCACTATCGGGATTCCATGGTGCGCTGTCGCGGTGGCGGCGCGACTTCCTGGAAGACCGCAACACGCGACCGCAACGGTTCTACCGCATCGCCAACGAGGTGCCGACGGTGTTGATGATCATCATCGTGGTGATGGTGATCGTTCGGCCGTTCTGAGACGCGTTGAGGCTGGCTGGTATACCGGTCGGGTCTACACGACTGGTCCAGCCAGATGGTCGCGATAGGGCTGCCGTTCCAGCAGCCGATCATACCACGCGCGCAGATACGGCACGTCAGGCCGGTCAAACGACATGGTGAACCAGCGATGCAGGTGCGGACCCCAGGGAATGTCGGCCAGCGTCAGGTCATCGCCCGCGAGGTAGGGGTGTCGCGCCAGTTGCGCCGACACCATGCCCCAGATCCGCGCCGTGTCCGTTATCGCGGCCCGGATCGCGGCGGCGTCGCGGTTCTCCGGCGCGGTGCGCACCAGGCCCCAGAACACCACCGACATCGGCCGGTTCAGCAGCGTCTGCTGCGCATCCATCCAATGATCGATGTGTGCGCGCTTGTGTGGCTCGCGTGGCCAGAACGGATGGTCCGGCGCGTGCGCCTCGCAAATGTAGCGCAGGATCGCGTTGCTCTCCCACAGCGTGAAGTGGTCTTCCTGCAACGTCGGCACCAAGCCGGTCGGGTTCATGGCGCGATATTCCGGCAGCTCGGTCTTGCCGAACGACCCGCCGACATCGATCCGGTCGTAGGGAAGGTTCAGTTCCTCCAGCAACCAGATCACCTTCATGACGTTGCTGGAGGTGTCACGCCCCCAGAGAATACGCTGCATCAAACTGTCCCCCGCCCATGCCGCGAATCGGATCGTAAACGGAGCGTGAAAGTACGGCAATTGGACCTTATCTTGCGGGCCAAGGTTTTCGAGCGCACATGCGCGCGATGATGTCTGCACGCACGATCGGCCTGCTGAGCGCCGTGGCCGCGGGGCTTGCCCTGGCGTTCGCCTGGGGATTGCAGAACTGGGGCGGCCTCGCGCCGTGCGCGTTGTGTCTGGTGGAGCGGTGGCCGTATCGCGCGGTCATTGTGCTTGGGTTGATCGCGGCGGTGGTGCCGCATGGCGCTGCGCGCGTGTTGCTGGGACTGGTCCTGCTGGGGGTGCTGGCGGACGTGGCCCTGGCGGTGGTGCATATCGGCGTGGAGAACCACGCATGGCCCAGCCCGTTACCGGAATGCGCCGCTCCGACGTTCAACGGCGGGTCGATCGCCGATATGCTGAAATCCATGCCGGCGCATCCGGCCAAGCCATGCGATGCAGCGAATTATCTGATCCCTGGCGTCAAGCTGTCATTGGCGGCGATGAACCTGCTGTTTGGTGCGGTGTTTGCGGCGGCGGTGGCGGGCGCATTGTGGTGCAGCCGGAGGCGTGACGCATGAGCCCGACATCATCCCGCCTGCCGGGCGATCCGCCGGCCGACGCGGCCGTGGCGCGCATGATCCGGGTGGATCAAGCCGGCGAATATGGGGCTGTCCGCATCTACCAGGGGCAGATCGCGGCGCTGCGCAGACGGGGCAAGACCGATCTGCTGCGGACCATGTTGGAGCAGGAACGGCATCATCTCGCGACCTTCAACACGATGCTCGCTAATCGGCGGGTGCGGCCGACCGCGTTGATGCCGGTATGGCATCTGGCCGGTTTCGCGCTCGGAGCGGCCACGGCCGCGTTGGGCGAGCGTGCCGCGATGGCCTGCACCGTGGCGGTCGAGGAGACCATCGACGCGCATTACCAGAAGCAACTGGACGTGCTGGATGAGCGCGAGCCGGCGCTGAAAGCGACGATCAGCCGGTTCCGCGACGAGGAGCTGGAACATCGCGACATCGGCCTGGCGCATGGCGCGGAGCAGGCGCCGGGCTACCGGCTGCTGCGCGCGGTCATCAAGGCGGGCTGCCGCGCCGCCATCGCGCTGAGCGAGCGGCTGTAACGCTTCGCGGCGCAGTCTCGATTGGGGTTGCCAAATCCGCTTGCCGTTCTGCTAGCCTGACGCGGGAACGTAACGAGCCGCGAATGGCTTCGGCAGTGGGAGGACGGCAATGCCCAACAATGGGGTGGCTACCGGTGGCCTGAGCTGGGTGCGGGACATCACCCGTTATCAATGGATGGTGTTCCTGGTGGCCTGGCTGGGTTGGTCACTCGACAACACCGATTTCAATCTATTTGCCCTGGTGCTGCGCCCCGCGCTGACCGAGCTGCTGGGCGGCAATCCGCCGATCGCGGAGATTGGCCGCGTGGGCGGCATTCTCAGTATGGTGGGTTTGCTGGGTTGGGCGCTGGGCGGATTCTGTTTCGGGGTCGTGGGCGATTATATCGGCCGGGTTCGTACGCTGGCGCTCAGCGTGGTGATGGTGGCGATCTTCACCGCGCTGCAGGGCTTTTCTCAAGGACCGGTGGTGTTCGGCATCTGCCGCTTCTTCACCGGCGTTGGCACGGGGGCGGAACTGGTGGTGGGCATTCCGCTGGTGGCGGAGGCGTTTGCCGAGGCGCAACGCGCGAAGGTGCTCGGTATCATGATGACAGGTGGCGGGTTCGGCAGCCTGTTGGGCGGGCAGCTCTACGCCTTGGTGGGGCCCTATGGCTGGCGCTACGTGCTGTTCGCCGGCGTGCTGCCGGCGTTGATCCTACTGCTGATCCGGCGCGGGATGGAGGAGCCTGAGCGGTTCCAGGCCGCGCACGCCCGTCGCCAGGCACTGAAATCGGCGTCTGACATCAGCGACGAGGATCGGGCCTTTCTCAGTTTTGCACCGAAACAATTGTTCAACCGGCAGAACCGCTACAGCACCATGGTGGGCGTGTTGTTCTGTCTGGGGTCGCTGCTGGCGATCTGGACCAGCCAGATCTGGCTGCCGACCATTCAGGGCCAGGTGCTGGCGCGCAGCGGCATCGGTGGGCCGGCGGCGGTGCCGTTCATCGGGCACGGCATGATGCTGTGGGGGCTGGGCGGCATTCTGGGCTACTCCGCCTTTGGTTTCGTGGCCGATTTGATTGGCCGGCGCCCGACGATCGTGCTGTACAGTCTCGGCACCATCGCCAGCGGGCTTTATCTGTATCTCGGCGCGGAGGACTACAGCCTGTATCCGGTCATGCTGCCGGTGTTCGGCTTCTTCGTGTTCGGCGTGTTCTCGGGCCATGCGGTGTATCTGCCGGAGCTGTTCCCGACGCATGTGCGGGCCACGGCGGTGTCGTTCTGCAATGGGTCAGGGCGGGTGATCACCAGCTTCGGGCCGCTGGTGGCGGGACTGCTGGCGGCGCCGTTCGGGGGCGATTTTGCCAAGGCCACGTCCGTGATGACCTGCTTTGCGGCGTTGTCGATCGTGGCGATGGCACTGGGGCGGGAGACCAAAGACGACGCCCTGCCGGATTGAGGCGGGCGGCGATCAACTTTCCAGTTCGGTGTCCCAGTAGAGGTAGTCGCGCCAGCTCTGGTGCAGGTAGTTCGGCGGGAAGGCCCGGCCGGTGTCCTGCAGCTCCCAGGTGGTCGGCTGGCGGGGGCTGATGCGGGGGAACATCTTGCACTCCCGCGGCAGGCGCGAGCCCTTCTGCAGGTTGCATTCACCGCAGGCGGTGACGACGTTCTGCCAGGTCGTGCGCCCGCCGCGCGACCGTGGCACCACGTGGTCGAAGGTCAGGTTGTGCGCCGGCGCCCGCTCGCCGCAGTACTGGCAGGTAAACGCATCGCGCAGGAAGACGTTGAACCGGGTGAAGGCCGGGCGCCGCGCGGACGGGATGTAGTCCTTCAGCGCGATCACACTGGGCAGGCGCATCCGGTGGCTGGGGGAGTGCACCTCGGTGTCGTATTCGGACAGCACGGAGACGCGATCGAGGAAGACCGCTTTCACCGCGTCCTGCCACGCCCACAGCGACAGTGGGAAATAGGACAGGGGGCGGAAATCCGCGTTCAAGACAAGCGCCGGGTAGAACTGTCCGCCGTCGGGCAAGCGCTGCTCCCTCACGAACGGAGCGCAAACACTAGTGGCAAGTAGCCAGTCGACCCGCCAGATGTTGTGCGCCGCCGATAACCCACTGCGTTTATGACAAAGGCCGCCGCAGGTCGCAAGCGCGGCGGGCGCCCGGGCGGCGCGGATTCATGCCTCTGTCATCCGATCCGTTACGCGAACGCACGCTGCAGAGTCAGTGCCCCCATCGCCAGGCCGGTGTCGTCGATGCCGTGGCCCAGGCGGGGGACATAGGTGGCCTCGACCGGGACGTCGAGCGCGCGCAGCGCGGCCTCGGCGTCGTGCGAACGACTGACCGGGACGACGTCGTCGGCCTCGCCGTGCACCAGCAGGACGGGCGGGCGGTGGGTGAGTTCGGTTGCCAGGCTGTCGGGATCGAGCAACGCGCCGGAGAAAGCGAGGATGGCGCGGGGCGCGACAGGGCGGCGGAGGCCGGTGAACAGCGACAGCATCGCACCCTGGCTGAAGCCCATCACCGCGTAGGCGTCGGCCGGCAAGTCGAGGCGCGCAAGTTCGGCGTCGATGAGCGGGTTCAGGAAGGTGGCGGCGCGGCGGGCGCCGGCGGCCATGACGCTGGGGGTGCGATCCATGACGCTCCACCATTGGTGCCCGGTCGGTCCTTGGTCGCAGGGGTCCTGCGCGGTCGGCGCGACGAACGCTGCGTCCGGCAGGGCGTGGGCCCAGGTTGGCGCCAGGTCGATCAGGTCGTAGCCGTCGGCGCCGAGGCCGTGGCACAGCACGACGAGCTGCTTGGGGGTACCCTTTGAGGCGGGGCCCCAGCGTGGTCCATCGAGTTCCATCGTGTTCTCCTTGCCGGGTTCGGGTACCCTGGCCCGCGGTGTCATGTCGATCGTCACGCGCTTTGCGCCAAGCCCCACGGGATACCTGCATCTGGGCCACGCCTTCTCGGCGCTGATCGCCTGGCGGCGCGCGCGCGAGGCAGGGGGGCGGTTCCTGCTGCGGATCGAGGATATCGATCCTGGGCGGTGCCGGCCGGCGTTCGCGCCGGCGATCGAGGAGGACCTGACCTGGCTCGGTATCGATTGGGATGGGAAGGTGCGCGTGCAATCGGCGCACCTGGCGGACTATCGCGCGGTGCTGGAAGCGTTGCAGGCGCGTGGGCTGCTGTATCCGTGCTTTTGCACGCGCGCGGATATTCAGCGGGAGATCGCGGCGTCGGCCTCGGCGCCGCACGCGCCGGATGGCAGCGTGGTGTATCCGGGTATCTGCCGGCATCTATCGGCGGCGGAACGCGCGCGGCGTGTCGCGGTGGGTGAGCCGTATGCGTTGCGTTTGGATGTGGTGCGGGCGTTGGGGACGATCGCCGGGCCACTGACGTTCGAGGCAGAAGGCGAGGGGACGGTGGTCTGTGCCCCGGAGCGGTTCGGCGATGTCGTGCTGGCCCGCAAGGACACGCCCGCCAGCTATCATCTTTGCGTGACGCACGATGATGCTGTGCAGGGCGTCACGCTCGTGACGCGCGGTGAGGATCTGAAATCAGCAACGCACCTGCATCGTCTGTTGCAGATGCTCATGGCCTGGCCGGCACCGCGCTATGTGCATCATCCCCTGCTGACCGATGCGACCGGGCGCCGGCTGGCGAAACGCGATCAGGCGGTGACGTTGCGGACGCTGCGGGAACGGGGCGTCAGCCGGGAGGCGGCGTGGCGGCTGGCGGGTTGGACGGGCGGTCGCCCTAGCGAAGCCTCAGTGTCAGATGACCCAGCAGTGTCACGATGATGATGGTCAGCAGGACCGAGCAGGTTCCTGTCGTGATCGCCTGCAGGGGGATGCTGCTGGTCCGCATCGTGGTGGTGGCGGCGGCAAGGATTTTGCCCAGCTCGCGCAGCGCGGCGCCCGGCCAGCCGGATGCGATAAGGACCGACGTCCGTTGCACCGCGCGCGTCCGCCGCTTCTTAGCCGTTGCTCTGCGATGGCGGGAACAGCGACACCGTGCTGGCATGCGCCGGCAGAGTAACAGTGGCGGCGCTAAAAACGACACCGAGGATGGCGAAGGCGGTCAGGGCGAAAATCTTCACGGTCGGTCTCCGTTGCTGGCGCGTGGCGGGATGCCGCGCTGACGAAGCGACCATGGCGCGCGTGACGCCGCCGCGCGCTGAAGTGTTTCGCCCCGCGGGAAGGTCTTGACTACGGCCCGCGCCGGCGCATGCCGCCGCGCCGTTTGCTGGGATCGTAGCCGCCGCCGCCTGGGCCCATGGGTTCCGGCGTCCGATCGCGCCGTGGGCGCAGCGACGCGCTGGCGACCGGCGGTGGTTCCAGGCCCAGGTCCAGTGCCTCCAGCCGTTTGATCTCGTCGCGCAGGCGGGCGGCCTCCTCGAATTCCAGATCCGCCGCCGCGGCGCGCATGCGTTTTTCCAGTTCCGCGATTGTCGTCTTCAGATCCTTACCGACGAACTCCGCGACACTGGAATCCGCCACCGGGGTCACCGTGACGTAGTCCTGTTCGAACACACTCTGGAGTACCTTGGCGATCTGCTTCTTCACTGATTGTGGTGTGATGCCGTGCGCCTCGTTCCACGACCGCTGCTTGTTGCGTCGGCGCTCGGTTTCCTCGATCGCTGCCCGCAATGATCGTGTCATCACGTCGGCATACAGGATCACGCGCCCATCCACATTGCGCGCGGCGCGGCCGATGGTCTGCACCAGGCTGGTCTGGCTGCGCAGGAAGCCTTCCTTGTCGGCATCCAGGATCGCCACCAGCGCGCATTCCGGGATGTCCAGGCCCTCGCGCAGCAGGTTAATGCCGACCAGCACGTCGACCACACCCAGCCGCAGGTCGCGGATGATCTCGATCCGCTCCAGTGTGTCGATGTCGGAGTGCAGATAGCGCACCTTCACGCCGTGCTCGGTCAGGTATTCGGTTAGGTCCTCGGCCATGCGCTTGGTCAACGTGGTCACCAGCACGCGCGCGCCCGCTGCCGCGACGATGCGACATTCCGCCAGTAAATCGTCCACCTGACGCTCGACCGGCCGCACTTCGGTCACCGGATCGATCAGGCCGGTGGGACGGATCACCTGCTCGACGAAGATGCCGGCGGTGCGTTCCATCTCCCACGGGCCCGGCGTAGCGGACACGAACAACGTCTGCGGCCGATAGGTCTCCCACTCCTCGAACTTGAGCGGGCGATTGTCGACGCAGGACGGCAGGCGAAAGCCGTACTCCGACAGCACGGATTTGCGGTTGAAGTCGCCGCGATACATGCCGCCGATCTGCGGCACGGTGACGTGGCTTTCGTCAACGATCAGCAGGGCGTTCTCCGGCAGGTATTCGAACAAGGTCGGCGGCGGTTCGCCGGCGTTGCGTCCGGTCAGGTAGCGCGAGTAGTTCTCGATCCCCTTGCAGGACCCGGTCGTCTCCATCATTTCGATGTCGAAGGTGGTGCGCTGATTGAGCCGCTCCACTTCCAGCAGTTTGCCCTCGTGCGTCAGCTCGTCCAGTCGTATTTTCAGCTCCTTCTTGATATCGACGATGGCCTGCGTCAGCGTCGGCCGTGGCGTGATGTAGTGGCTGTTGGCGTAGACGGTGATCTGGTCGAGCGAGGTGGTTTTGTCACCGGTCAGCGGGTCGAATTCGTGGATCGATTCGATCTCGTCGCCAAACAGGCTGACGCGCCAGGCGCGGTCCTCGTAATGGCTGGGGAAGATGTCCACCACTTCGCCGCGCAGCCGGAAGGTGCCGCGCTGGAACGCGGCGTCGTTGCGGCGATATTGGAGATCCGCCAGTGCGCGGGCCAGCTTGTCACGATCGATCTGGCCGCCGACCTCCAGCTTGACCACCATACGCGCATAGCTCTCGACCGAGCCGATACCGTAGATGCACGACACCGAGGCGACGATGATGACATCGTTCCGCTCCAACAATGCCTGCGTTGCGGCGTGGCGCATGCGGTCGATCTGTTCGTTGATCTGCGCGTCCTTCTCGATATAGGTGTCGGAGCGCGGGACGTAGGCTTCGGGCTGGTAGTAGTCGTAGTAGCTGACGAAATACTCCACCGCGTTGTCGGGGAAGAAGCTCTTCATCTCGCCGTAAAGCTGGGCGGCCAGGGTCTTGTTGGGGGCGAGGATCAGCGTCGGGCGCTGCACCTGTTCGATCACTTTGGCCATGGTGAAGGTCTTGCCGGAGCCGGTGACGCCCAGCAGCACCTGGTCACGGTCATCGGCGTTGACGCCCCGGACCAGCTCCGTGATGGCGGTTGGCTGGTCGCCGGCGGGTTCGTATTCCGAGACGACCTCCAGCCGCTTCGTCATCGGACGGGCGGGCTGCTTCTGCGGCATGAACAAAGCGGGG
>DATHNE010000004.1:0-12214 GCA_035486355.1 Acetobacteraceae bacterium | reverse complement strand
GGGTGCGCCACGCGTGGTGGTCGAGGATCCCGCCGTGGTCGCCGCCTATCTTGGCCATCATATGAAGCGAGTGCGGATGTGACGGCACCGCTGCTCTCGGTCCGCAACCTCATGGTGCGCTACGGCGACCTGGTCGGCGTGGCGGATGTCTCGCTCGAGGTGCCGGAAGGCGGCGTGGTGGCACTGCTGGGGTCCAACGGCGCCGGCAAGACGACCACGTTCAACGCGATCGCCGGCCTGGTGCCACCGGCGGGCGGAGCAATTGATTTCTCCGGGGTGCCGATCGCGGGTCAGCCCGCCTATGCGATCGTCGCGCGTGGGCTGGCGTTGTCGCCGGAGGGGTGGCGATTGTTCGTGCAGCAGACCGTCGAGCAGAACCTGAGGCTGGGTGCCACGGTACTCAAGGACCGAGGCCGGATTCCGGCACTGCTCGAGCGCGTGTACACCTTGTTCCCCCGCCTGGCCGAGCGGCGCCGCCAGCGCGCCGGCACGCTGTCCGGCGGCGAGCGGCAGATGCTGGCCACAGGACGCGCGCTGATGAGCGATCCGCGGCTGTTGATGCTGGACGAGCCCAGCCTTGGCTTGGCGCCGGCGGTGGTGGAAAGCCTGTACGAGACCCTCCGCCGCCTGCGCGGGCAGGGTCTCACCTTGTTGCTCGCAGAACAGGCAGTTGAGCTGGCACTGGAAGTGGCGGATTACGCCTACGTCCTGCAAACCGGCCGCACCGTGCTCCAAGGTCCAGCGCAGCAGCTTGCGGACGACGTGGACGTGCAACGCATCTATCTGGGACTTGAGACAGGAGCCGCGGGATGACCTGGTCCATCGTCACCCATGACCCCGCCACCGGAGCCTTCGCGGTCGCCGTCACGACAAGGGCCTTCGCGGTGGGCGCGTATTGCCCGTTCGTGCGCGCCGGCGTGGGCGCCGTATCGACGCAATCGATGACCAATCGATACCTCGGCCCGGCCGTGTTGGACGGGCTGGCGCGTGGCCTGGACCCGGCCTCCGCCATCGAGGGCGCTCTGGCGGGCGATGCCGGCAGCGGGCTGCGCCAGGTCCATGCGGTGGATCGGCACGGCCGCACCGCCGCCTGGACCGGGCGGAACTGCGTGGAATGGTGCGGCAGCGTCGCGGCCGAGGGTGTCAGCGTCGCGGGCAATATGCTCGCCGGGGAGGCGGTGATTGCTGAAACGCTGGCAACATTCCAGGTCCGCCCGGCGGCCTCGCTGCCGGAAAAGCTAATGATGGCGATGCTGGCGGGTGAGGCGGCCGGCGGCGATCGGCGGGGCCGCCAGTCCGCCGCGATGCGCCTGATCACCACCGAGGACTTCCCCGATCTGGATCTGCGGGTAGACGATCACCCCGATCCGCTGGCGGAATTGGATCGGCTCCTGGAGCTGTGGTGGGAGCAAGGCGCACCCCGGCTGGCCCTGTCGCCACGGCGGGACAATCCGTCCGGCGTTGTCGATCTGGACACAATTGAGGTCGGATGGCGCGCGCGCGGCCTCGATTTGCGCTTCCGCCGGTGACAGCGGCCGGAAGAGACTGGTAAACAGACTTGTGAGCGCCTCGGCGCCGGGGGAGTGCAAACGTCCACAATTGAGCACAAAGCTCTGGCCTGCGGTTTGCTTCACGTACGTCCGCCGCACCATCAACGGTCAAGGGAGACCTAAAGAATGTTCACTCGTCGGGCAGCCGCCCAACTATTTGCCACCACGGCTCTGGCCGCCGGACTCGGGGCCGCGCGCCTGAGCCCAGCGTTCGCGGCCGCTAAGGTCGTGAAGATCGGTGTCGATCTGTCGCTGACCGGCGCCGATGCCCAAAGTGCCATCCGGGTGAAGAATGCGATCACCATGGCGTTCGATGCGGCGAACCAAGCCAATGCAGTGCCTGGCTACCAGTTCGACCTGCTGATGCTGGACGACGGCACGGCGACCGCTGGCCAGTATGATCCGGCACAGGCCGCCACCAATGCCCGCCGCATGGTTGCGGACAAGGAAGTGGTCGCTGCCCTCGGCCCCGAAATGAGCGGCGCCGGCAAGGCGATGACACCAATCCTCAGCCAGGGCAACCTGGCAACGATCACCATGTCGTCGACCAATCCCGACATCACCAATCCGAAATTCGCCGCGCAGTTCCGCCCGGCGGGCAAGGCGATCTACTTCCGTACCGTCACGACGGACGCCTATCAAGGTCCGAACATGGCGAACTTCTACGCCGAGAAGCTGAAGGTGAAGTCGGTCTACATCCTTGATGACAGTGGCGCGTTCGGCGTCGGCGTCGCCGATACTTTCCAGGCCGAAGCTGAAAAGAAGGGCCTCAAGGTAATTGGCCGTGACCGGCTGGATCCGAAGGCCGCCGATTACACGGCGATCCTGACCAAGATCAAGTCGCTCAATCCGGATTCGATCTATTACGGCGGTGTGTCGCAGGCCGGCGTGAAGCTCGCCAAGCAATCCTATGATATTATGCCGAAGATGATCCGGGGCGGGCCAGACGGGACTTATGGTGCCGACTTCCTGACCGGCGGTGGTTTCCCGGCGGTGGAGGGGTGGTACTCGACGATCGCCGCGCCGCATCTGACCGAGGACAACAAAGCCGCGCAGTTCGTCGCGGCCTACAAGGGTCAGTTCGGCATGGTCCCAGACGATTACTGCATTACGGCATATGACGCGGCGCTGGTGCTCATCGATGCGGTCAAGCGGATTGCCGCCAGTGGCAAGCCGGTCACCCGCGAAGCGGTGCAGGCGGCGCTGCTGACCTCCAAGGTGCCGACCATTCAGGGCGTGGTGTCGTTCGATGCCAATGGCGACCTGGCGGATCGCACCGTTAGCGTGTTCCAGATCACCAAGGACACGACCAAGCCGCTGGATGATCCATCGGCGCAGTACAAGTACCTCGAAGTCGCGCCGCAGTCCTGATCGCGGCGTAGAGTAGCACGGCTATGACATTCACTGATCTCCTGCTGCAGCAGACCATCAACGGGCTGAGCCTGGGCGCGATGTACGCCTTGCTCGCGCTTGGCTTCACGCTGGTTTACGGCATCCTGGAGCTGATCAATTTCTCGCACTTCAACGTCTTCATGATCGGCAGCTTTGTCGCCATGTGGACGCTGCAGATGTTTGGGCTGTCCGGTCAGGATGTGATCCTGACCGGATTGCCGCTCGCCGGTGTGCTGCTGGTGGCCTTCGCGGTCACCATGCTGTTTTGCGGCGGGCTCGGCGTGGTGGTCGAGCGGATAACCCTGCGTCCCTTGCGTAACGTCAAGGGACCAGCCGCGATGATCACCTCGATCGGTGTGTCATACATCCTGTTCAACATCGTCCTGCTGACCGTCGGCGCGGATTCGAAAAACTTTCCGAATCCGTTGCCGACGATCCGCTGGCATCTCGGTGAGGCGACGCTGGATTTCCGCGTCGTATTGATCTGGATCATCGCCCTCCTGCTGATGCTGGGCCTGTACTACTTCGTGCAACGCTCCCGTCTGGGCAAGGCGATGCGTGCCACCGCGCAAGACCAGGAAGCGGCGCGGATGATGGGCGTGGAAGTTGACAAGGTCATTATGATGGCCTTCTTCCTCGGCTCGGCGCTGGCCGGAGCCGGCGGCCTCATCTTCGGCCTGTACTACAACTTCACCAGTTTCATCATCGGCTTCACCGCAGGGCTTCGCGCGTTCACCGCCGCCGTGCTGGGCGGTATCGGCAATGTGCCGGGCGCCATGGTAGGCGGCGTGCTGATCGGCCTGATTGAAGCCATGAGCGGGCAGTTCATCGCCACCGCATGGACCGACGTGATCATCTTCTCGATCCTGGTCCTGGTGCTCGTATTCAAGCCCAGCGGCCTGTTCGGCCGCGTCGCACCGACCAAATCCTGAGGGCGACCAACATGGCCAATGGCGCAACCACCACCACCGCGGCCGCCCCATCATTGCTGATGCGGCCGATCGCTTGGATCCCCGAGGCACGACGCCGTCAGTTGGGCCTCGCCCTGCTGATCGCCTTTGCCCTGGCATTCCCACTCTACATCGACAGCAACGACGCCGATATCGACAGCATGGCGAACGCCGCGGCCTATGCCACGCTGGCGCTCGGCCTCAACATCGTTGTCGGCTTCGCTGGTCTGCTTGATCTGGGTTATGCCGCGTTCTTCGCGATCGGTGCCTACACCTATGGCGTCCTCACGGCGTTCCAGTTGCAGCCGGCCTGGGGGCCGTTCTGGGATATTTTCCAGACCCTGGGCCTCGCCACACCGGTCCCGGCGGATGTCGGCACGGGCATGGTGGTGCACTTCACACTGTCGTTCTGGCTAGGGCTGCCGCTCGCGGCGGCGTTGGCGGCGTTCTGTGGCGTGCTGTTCGGCGCCCCCACGCTGCGGCTGAAGGGCGACTATCTGGCGATTGTCACATTGGGCTTTGGCGAGATCGTGCCGATCGTCGTGCGCAATTGGGACGGCCTAACCAACGGTGCTGCTGGGTTAAACGGCGTTGCCGCACCACGTCTGTTTGGATGGAGTTTCGGGGTCGATTCTACACCGTATTATTATGTTGCGATTCTGATGGTGGCGATGCTGATTTTCATCTCCATCCGATTGCGTGACTCCCGCATCGGTCGCGCCTGGATGGCGATCCGCGAGGACGAAATCGCCGCGGGCGCGATGGGAGTCAATCGCACCAAGTTCAAGCTGCTGGCCTTCGCGATCGGCGCGGCGTTCGGCGGCATGACCGGCGTGTTCTACGTCGCGAAACTGCAGACGGCGACACCGGAAATGTTCGGCTTCCCGGTCTCTGTCATGATCCTGGTCATGGTGGTGTTCGGCGGCATCGGCAGCGTCTGGGGTGTGGTGCTGGGCGCGTTCATCCTGCAACTGCTACAATCCTGGTGGCTGCAGGACCTGACCGAATGGACGCACATGCTGGGGCGCGCGGTTGGCAGCACGGTGTTGCAGAAGGCCGACTTCGTGCAGTCGATCGAGCTGATCTTCGGCCTGATCCTGGTGTTCATGATGCTGTTCCGACGACAGGGTTTGATCCCGGCGGTGCGGCAACAGAAGGCACTGACCTTCGACCAGCAGCACGCTGAAATACGCCGCGGTGGGTTCAAGGATCTGAAGCTGCAGGGGTTGGGTGGCGAGGTTCGTACCGGTGCCGCGGCGCTTGAGATCAAGGGCGTCACCGTGCGCTTCGGTGGGCTAGTCGCGTTGAACAAGGTGGACATCACGGTACCCACTGGCGGTGTGGTCGCGGTGATCGGGCCGAACGGGTCCGGCAAGTCGACATTGTTCAATGCCATCACCGGACTGGTTGAAACCGATGGCGGCTCGATCCGCTTCCACGGCGAGGAGATGGTCGGACTGCAATCGCACGAAATCCTGGAAAAGGGTATCGCGCGCACGTTCCAAAATCTGCGGTTGTTCACCAACCTGACGGTGATGAGCAATGCGTTGATCGGCCAGCATTCGCGCCTGAAGACCGGGGTGCTGCAGGCCATCCTGCGACCGCCCTCGACGCACGCCGAGGAGAAGGCTGCGCGCGAATGGGCGATGGAGATCTTCTCGATCTTCGGCAATCGCCTGGTGCCGCGTGTCGAGCAGATGGTCGCGGGGTTATCCTATGCGAACCGACGGCGTATCGAAATCGCGCGCGCCTTGGCATCCCGCCCGCGCATCCTGCTGCTGGATGAGCCGACGGCGGGCATGAATCCGGCGGAGACGCTGGAGCTGGCCGAGCAGATCAAGAGCCTGAACGATTTGGGGCTGACCGTGCTGTTGATCGAACACAAGCTGGACGTGGTTACGCGTCTGGCAGACACCGTGTACGTGCTTGATCATGGCGACGTCATCGCCGTCGGCAAGCCGGACGAAGTGCGCAAAGACGAGGAGGTGCTGCGCGCTTATCTCGGCCGCAATACCCAGGCCGCGGCCGCGGGAGTGGCCTGACATGCTGCTGGAATTCAAGAACGTCGATACTTATTACGGCGATCTGCACGTCCTGAAGAATGTGAACTACTCGATTGAGAAGGGTGAGATCATCGCCCTGCTCGGCGGCAATGCCAGCGGCAAGTCCACCACGATGAAGACCATCATGGGCGTGGTGCGGCCAACCCGCGGCGAGGTGCTCTTCGATGGCCAGCCGATCGGCAAGCTGCCAACCGCCGACCGCGTGCGCCGCGGCATCGCCCCGGTGCTGGAGGCGCGCCGCCTGTTCCCGCGCATGACCGTGTTCGAGAACCTGGAAATGGGGGCCTATCTGCGCAAGCACGGGCCGGAATTCGATCAAGACCTGGAACGGGTCTATTCGCTGTTTCCGCGTGTGAAGGAGCGGCGGGACCAAATCGCCGGCACCCTGTCGGGCGGCGAGCAGCAGATGGTGGCGATGGGACGCGCGCTGATGGCGCGGCCACGGCTGATCTGCATGGATGAGCCATCGATGGGCCTGTCGCCGATCTTCGTCGAGCAGGTGTTCGATATCATCCAGGAGATCAACAGGCAGGGCACCACCATTTTTATGGTGGAACAGAACGCTAATATGGCCCTGTCGATCGCGCATCGAGCTTATGTGCTGCAGACCGGCCAGGTGGTGCTGTCCGGTCCGGCGCAGGAGCTGCGGCAGAATCCGTTGATCCGCGAGGCGTATCTGGGCGAGATGCAGGTCGCGACGTAGCGATCCGTCCCATAGTGCATTCAATCACGCGCTGGCGGTCACGGCCGGGCAAACCCGACCGTGATGCGCACCCCTGCCCTTCCCGCCCGACGCACTTTCTGCTTCGCTTCCCGCGCGATGTTCGGGAGTAGTGGGGCCATGCAACAACGTGCGGCAGTCGCCACGCGTGCGATCGCGGCCAGCGGGCCGATCGCGGTGCTGACCGCGGTGATCGGCAATGGTCTCGAATGGTACAATTTCATGCTGTACGGCGTCTTCGCCGGTGTCATCGCGAAATTGTTCTTCCCTGTCAGCAATCCGCTCACATCACTGCTGCTGTCGCTCGGCACCTTCGCGGTCGGCTTCTTCATGCGCCCGCTCGGCGGCACGCTGCTGGGGATGTATTCCGACCGCATGGGCCGCAAGGCGGCGCTGTCGCTCACCATCCTGCTGATGTGCATCGGCACCGCGATGATCGCGCTGATGCCGACCTACGGACAGATTGGTCTCGCGGCGCCCCTGCTGCTGATGCTGGCGCGCTTGATGCAAGGCTTCTCCACCGGCGGCGAGATGGGCAACGCGACCGCCTTCATGCGCGAATACGCCCCACCCGGCCGTTCGGGGTTCTACGTCAGTTGGGTCTATGCATCCTCCTCGTTGTTCATCGCGCTGGGCCTCGCGGTCGGTACACTGGTCACGCGCGGCTTCGGGCCACAGGAGCTGGAAGTCTGGGGATGGCGGGTGCCGTTCCTGTTCGGCCTGCTGATCGGCCCGGTGGGCTACCTACTACGCACCCGCATCGCCGATCCGCCGGAACACCGGCGGACGCATGATCGCCACGCGACGCCATTCCGCGACGTGATCAACAAGTACCCGCGCGAGGCGTTTGCCAGCGGCGCGCTGATCACGCTGTCGACCATCTGCACCTACGTGCTGCTGGTCTACACACCTGTCTATGCGGTGCGGACGCTGCATCTGCCGCAGACAGCCGGCTTCACCGCGACAATGGTGGGCACGGTCACCGCCGGGGTGTTGATCCCGGTGGTGGGACATTTCGTCGATCGTTTCGGCCCTCGCGTGTTCCTGCGCCTCGCCCCGACATTGCTGATCGTCCTCGCCTGGCCGATGTTCCGCTACATAAACGCGGAACCCAGCTTGTCGTCCCTGCTGGTCTATCAGGTGGTGTTCGGGGTCGTTATCGCACTGTATCAGGGCCCGATCCTGACCGGCATCGGCGACATGTTCCCCAACCGTGCGCTGGCGACCGGGCTGGGTCTGTCGGACAATATTGCCGTATCCGTGTTCGGCGGCACGGCGGCGCTGATCATCACCTGGCTGATCGCCGTCACAGGCAGCAACCTCATCCCGGCGTTCTACCTCATGGCAGGCGGCATCGTCGGCCTGCTTGGCACGCTGCCGCTACGCCGCTAGGACGGCGCGATGAACAGGATATTGTTAGGCCGCCGCGCCGCCCTCGGGGCGTTCGGCGCCGCTTTCGTGTCCCCCATCTTATCCCCTGGCCTGCGCGCCGCCCCGCCGTTGCGCCTGGGGCTGCTGCACACGCTGTCTCCGGCGCCGTTCTACATCGCGCAGGAACGCGGATACTTCGCCCAGAACGGCGTCGATCTGACGTTCCGCTTCTTCGAGGCGGCACAGCCAATCGCCGCCGCAGCGGTGGCGGGGGATATCGATGTCGGCGTCACCGCGCTGACCGGCGGGTTTTTCAACCTCGCGGCAACGGGGACGCTGAAGGTGATCGGTGGTGCGTTGCATGAGCAGCGCGGCTACGAGGGGTCGGCGATCTTGGTGTCGAACCAGGCCTTCGAGGCCGGACTGACCTCCCCCGACAAGTTGGGCGGCCACAGCTTTGCCATCACGCAATACGGATCCTCGTTCCATTACATGCTGGGGCGCATCGCCCAGGCCAAAGGCTTCGACCTGTCGACGGTCACGCTGCGGCCGGTGCAGCAGGTGCCGAACATGATCGCAGCGGTGCAGACCGGCCAGGTGGATGCGACGATCGCCATTGCGTCGATGGCCAAACCGCTGTCCACGTCGGGCCAGGCGCATATCATCGGCTGGGTCGGCGACATCGTGCCGTACCAGATCACCGCCTTGTTCACGACCGCGACGATGATCGCCCGGCGCGCCGCCACGCTGCGCGGCTTCGCACGTGGCTATCAACAGGGCGTGGCCGACTACCGTGATGCCTTCCTGCGTCTGGATGCGCAGGGGCGACCCATCGTCGATGCCAAGACCGATGCGATGATCCCGCTGCTGACCAAATACGTGTTCACCGGTGATCCAGCGGCACGCAGCAAGATCCTGAATGGGATCGGCTACTATGATCCGGGCGGCGCCCTCGACGTCGCCGACATCATCGCCCAGTTCCGCTGGTTCCAGCAGCAGGGTCTGGTGAAGGCGCAGATCGATCCAACCAAGTTGATCGATACCAGCTTCCTGCCCGCACGCTGATGCCTGGCCTGCGGCTTGTGCTGTCGGGTGTGCGCCATGCCTATCGCGACCTGAACGTGCTGGACGGGATCGATCTGACAGCAGAACCAGGGCAGGTGCTCGTGCTGGTCGGCCCCTCCGGCTGCGGCAAGTCGACATTACTCGGCATCATGGGGGGATTGCTGGCCCCAAGCGGCGGCACGGTGCGCTGCGAAGGGGCAATCGCCGATGACTGCCTGAACCCGCTGACCTATGTGTTCCAGGACTTCGCCCTGTTGCCATGGCGCAGCGTGGCCGACAATGTGGCGCTGGTGCTGGAAGATCGCTTACCGAAGGCCGCGTGCGCCGCACGGGTGGCCGAGGTGCTGGCACTGACGGGTCTGAGCGAGTTTGCTCAGGCCTGGCCACGGCAATTATCAGGCGGCATGCGCCAGCGCGTCGGCATCGCCCGCGCGCTTGCCGTGCGGCCGGCCTGTCTGCTGCTGGACGAGCCGCTGTCGGCCCTGGATGCGCAGACGCGCGACCTGCTGCTGGATGAATTCACCGCGCTGATCGAGCGTGCCAACACCACCACCGTCTATGTCACGCACAACCTGGCCGAAGCCGTGCGCGTTGGTCACCAGATCGTCGTGCTGTCACGCCGTCCAGGGCGTGTGCGTGCCATGCTGCGCATCGATCGGCCGCTGGCCGGACGCGCGGCGACCGACGCTGACCTGAGCGCGATGGAGGCGACGCTATGGCAGATGATCCGTGACGACGCGGCGGCGGCGGCGCGTGAGATCGAAACTCGTACGGATCGATACGGTGCGTGACCTCATCCACGGCCTGGCGCGCGGGATGAACGCGCCACGGCAGACGAGAGCGAAAGGCATGATCATGGAACTGGCGAAACCTTCTAGCGTGGGCTGTCCCAGCTCCGCGCGGGGCGCCGCGTGAGGTCATCGATGCGGCGGATCGATGGGCCCGTGCCGTTTCGTGGCGGCGGTTTCGTGCCGCGCGAACACGCGCTGGCTGGTGCGGCGACGCTGGTTGGGGTGATCGGCCTGTGGCAAGCCGGGTGCTCGGCGGGCCTGATCCACAGCCTGTTCCTGCCCGCACCTGTGACAATTGCCACCGCGCTGTATCAACTGACGATGAGTGGCGAACTATGGCGGCATCTGTCCGCCTCGCTGGCGCGCCTTGCCATCGGCTGGACGATCGGCACGGTGTTCGGCATCGCGATCGGGCTTGCACTCGGCCTGTGGTCGATCGCGCGCTCGTCGGGCATGGCAATCGTCTCGGCGATGTTTCCAATCCCGAAGATCGCCCTGGTGCCACTATTCATCATCTGGTTCGGCATCGGCGAGGGATCGAAGATCATCACCATTGCCTTTGGTGTATTCTTCCCCACGGTCATCGCGACGGTGGGCGGGGTGGACAATGTGCCACGTGGATTGATCCGCATGGGGCAGAGCTTCGGCCTGTCGTATGCCTCGGTCGTGCGCAAGATCGTGCTGCCGGGTGCACTGCCGGCACTGCTGAGTGGATTTCGCGTGACCAGTTCGATCGCGATCATCCTGTTGGTGGCGGCGGAAATGATCGGCGCAGATCGCGGCATTGGCGCGTTCGTGCTGGCGGCGGGGAATCTCTATGATACGGGCAACCTCCTGGCGGGCATCACCGTATTATCGCTGTTGGGCCTGACGGTCGCCACATTGCTCACGCACCTCGAACGGCGACTGTTACGCTGGCGCTGACCGATCCCCAGCCACCGGAGCTGTCATCGCGCTCAGAGGGGTGAAGCAGCGTAGGCGGCCTCCACCAGACGCATCGCCTCCGCCATGTCATCCAAATTGGCGATCGGCGCCTCACCAAGTTCCAGCCGGCGCAAACTATCGGCAACGAATGTCGGGTAGAGGGGTGCATTGATCAGCACCATCTCACGTGTGGTGCGATGACGGGCGTTGTCGCTGATCTCCAGCAGCGTGGCATCGCGCGCGGCGAAGTAATGGCCGCTGGTGCGGATGCTGTAATGCAGGTCGAACACCGAATGCGGTGCCGGATACAGATAACCGGTCTCGACCAGACAGGTCGCGCCGCCACCGCGCAGCGTCACCACGGCGTGATCCTCGATCGACAACCCGGCATTGGCGTTCGACATCACTGCGCCCGCCACATCCAACTGGACGCCTGGCAGCAACACGCGGCACAGATCGAGGAAATGCACACCAAGATTGATCAACGGCCCGCCGCCCGCGGTCGCCCGATCCAGCATCCAGTCGCAGCGCGCCTCGCGATAGCGCTCGACCAATCCGCCAATGAACTTGAAGCTGAGATATTGCAGCGCCTCCCCTGCCGCCAGCTCGCGCACGGCGTCCACCAGCGCGCAATATCGGAACACGAACGGAATGGCCGCGAACACGCCGGCGGCGCGGGCGCGCTCGGCGAGGTCTGCAACCTCGGCCAGCGCGATGCCGCAAGGCTTCTCCATGGCAAAGGGGATCCGCGCCTCGATCAGGAATCGCCCCAACTCTGCCATGTCACAATGCCGGCCCAGCGCGAAGGCGAAATCCGGCCGCAGCCGCGCGCACATCTCGCGGTAGTCAGCAAAGGCGGGACAGCCAGCCTGCGTGGCGATCGGCTCCGCACGGTCGATGGCGGCATCGCTGACACCCACCACCGCCACACCCGGTAACGCCAGGCACGGGTCCAGATAGAACGGGACGTGCCAATGCGACACGCCGATGAGCACGATGCGCATGCGGAAACCTCCGTGACCGCGCCAAGTGTCGCAACACATGCCACCGCCGGCAACGTCACGCCCGGTCGAGGGCGATATCACGCGGGGCCGCAATGAAATCGCTTGACGACGTCACCGCACTGATCGTTTGGTTCATGCTAACATCGGACCAACATAGCGCCCGTCCGCGGCTGATACCTTCCCCGCCTCGCCGGCGTTCACCTTGCGGCAGGAAGGAGGATCCACCGACGATCCCAATGATACGGGTGGGGCGACCAATTACGGCATCACCCCGGCATATTGCGCAATTGCGCCGGCAACCCAGACCTGGGGGTCGCCGACATGCAGAACATCTCGATGGATACGCTGCAAGCGATCTACGGCGCCGGTGACTGGAACCGCAT
>DATHNE010000003.1:0-17928 GCA_035486355.1 Acetobacteraceae bacterium | reverse complement strand
AGGCCTGGGGACTGGCGCGATCACGTTATTCGGCACCGAACCGATCAGGCAACGTTACCTGCCGCCGGTCCGGGAGGGGCGGCATATCGCGGCTTTTGCCCTGTCCGAAGCCGGTGCCGGATCAGATATCGCAGCGCTATCCACCACCGCGACGCGCGTTGACGGTGCTTGGCAGCTCGACGGAGAGAAGACGTGGATCTCGAATGGCGGCATTGCGCATCATTACGTCGTGTTCGCCCGCAGCGGCGAAGCCCCCGGTGCCCGCGGCCTGACGGCGTTTGTTGTCGATGCGGGCACGCCGGGATTGCACATCACCGAGCGCATCGAGGTGATCGCACCGCATCCCCTCGCGACGCTGCGCTTCGATAAATGCGTAGTGCCAGATGAGAACCGCCTGGGCGAGCCAGGCAAGGGGTTCGCGGTCGCCATGGCGACGCTCGATGTGTTTCGTCCGACGGTCGGTGCTGCCGCCCTTGGCTTCGCGCGGCGTGCCATGGATGAGGCGCTGCAGCGGGCGACGGCGCGGCAGCTCTTCGGTAGGTCTCTGGCGGACCATCAGATGACTCGGGCGAGACTCGCCGACATGGCAACGGACATCGAAGCCAGCGCCCTGCTGGTGTATCGTGCCGCCTGGCTGCGGGACGTTCGCCAGCAGCGGATCACGCGCGAAGCGGCGATGGCCAAACTCCATGCCACCGAGGCCGCGCAGCGTGTGATCGACGCCGCGGTGCAGATGTTTGGCGGGCTGGGCGTCAAAAGCGGCGTGATCGTCGAATCGCTGTATCGCGAAATACGCGCACTGCGTATCTACGAGGGCGCCAGTGAAGTGCAGAAGCTGATCATCGCGCGCGAGGTGCTGGCACCGTACGCCGCGGCGAAGGGGAACGGATAAGGGGGCGGCCGTGTGCCGATGCCATAACGGTCGGGCAGCCGGCGCGGGATTTGCTTGACCAGACGGGGCCTCGGACCGTAGGTGGGGGTTGGTCATTTCGCTGCGAGTGGATCACGGACGAGACAGTATGTCGCCGAAGATGAGGCACAAGGTCGATGATCTGGCGTTGGTCGAACAACGCCGCGCCCAGTTGTCGGCGTCGGCGATCGCCTGCTTCAGCAAGCGCGGCTACCACGCGACCACCATCAAGGATGTCGCGGATCACGCCGGCGTCAGCGTCGGCCTGATCTATCAATACATCGAAGATAAGGAAGACCTGCTGTATCTCGCATTGCTGGAGGTACTCGACTCCTACAAGCGACAGATCCCGCTCGCGACGCAAGGGATCACCGATCCGCTGGAGCGCTTCTGCGCGACGGTCCGCGGCTATTGCAATGTGAATGGCACGTCGGTCGACGCTACGGTGCTGGCGTATCGCGAAACGAAATCGTTACGCCGCGCGCGCCGCAACATCATCAAGCAGAAGGAGGTCGAAACCAACGAGATCATCCAGCATTCAATCCAGGAATGCGTGTACGCCGGCCTGTTCACGCAGGTGGACGAAGAGCTGTTCACCTACCAGATCGTGATGTTCTGCCATGCCTGGGCGTTGAAGGCGTGGCGCTTTGCCAGCCGGATGACCGTCGATGACTATGTCGACCGCGGCCTCCGGATGATGCTGGGCGCGGTGTTGACGCCACAGGGCGCGCGCCGGTTCGCCTCCTATCCCTGGAAGCAGGCGAAGCCGGCGAGTGCGATGAAGACGAAACGCAAGCGTGTCGGCCTCGCTGCCTGAGGCTGGTGGATCGGCCTTCAGCTCTGGCCGCGATCGAGGAAGCGCTCGATCAGCCTGACGGTGACCGGGCTGTGCAGCAAGCCACGCGACTGATCCACCTCGGCGGTGAAGCCGTCCTGCGCGCGGGGGGCGGCCTTGGCGATGCATGCCTTGGCCGCTGCAATGGCGTGTGCGGGCAGCGCGGCATAGCGGCGCGCGATTGCTGTCGCCGTCGCGGCGAGCTCGGTCCGCGGGCACGTCCACTGCGCCAATCCCAGGCTCGCGGCTTCCGTGCCGTTGACCACTTCGGCACCCAGGATCAGGCGTAACGCCGTCGGGAAGCCGGCCAATCGTGTCATGCGTTGCGTGCCGCCGGCGCCTGGCAGCAGGCCGATGGCCACTTCCGGCAGGCCGACGCGCGCATCATCCGCGGCGATGCGCAGGTCGCAGGCAAGCGCGAGTTCGAAGCCGCCCCCCACGGCGCCGCCTGCGATCTCCGCCAGCGTCACCCTGGGCAACGCCTCGATGCGGGCGAACAGTTGCTGATAGTCCCGGATCGCCTGCACCGTCGCATCGATGCCGTCGGGTCTGGCGAAGCGCGCCCGCATCTCTTTCAGATCTGCGCCGGCGGAGAACACCTTCAGGGCGGAACGAATATGCAGGACCACCCAGTCGTCGCGGTCTTCCAGCCGATCTAGCAGCGCATGGAATTCGCGCACCCACGCGCTGCTCATCGCATTTACGGGTGGCCGATTCATCGTCACCGTGGAGATCTGATCGACGACGGAAAGGTCGAACATGCCGGTCGTTCCCGTCGCGTCAGCCGGCCATAGTGAGGCCGCCGCTGACGCTGAGCACCTGGCCTGTTATGTAGGCCGCGGCTGGGCTGGCAAAGAAAGCCACGGCACCTGCAATATCCTCGGGCTCGGCGAGACGGCGCATCGGGATGGCACGGGTCAGCGCGTCGATCCGCTTGGGATCTTGCACCAGCAGCATCTGCGTCGCTGTCGGTCCAGGGCAGACGCAGTTCACCGAAATTCCATACCGCGCCACCTCGCGCGCCAGGGATTTGGTGAAGGCAATGACCCCGCCCTTCGCCGCCGCGTAGACGACTTCCCCGGCGCTGCCGACGCGTCCCGCGTCGCTGGCGATATTGACGATGCGGCCGCCTTTGCTGGCGATGATATCGTCGAGAAAGACCCGTGTAACGGCAATCACCCCCATCAGATTGACGTCGATCGCCTTCTCCATGAAGGCCTCGTCGTTCTCCAGAAATGGCTGCACCACACTCCAGCCGGCGCAATTGACGATAACCGAAACGGGACCGAGCGCACTGACGACCTTGTCATGCGCGGCAGCAATTGTTGTGCGATTGGTTACATCGGCCTGGCAGGCGACAGCACGCCGACCGTCCCGCGCGACCGCGGCGGCAACGTCCTGCGCCTGCGCTTCGTTGACATCAATCAACGCGAGATCAAATCCATCAGCTGCCAACCGCCGCACGACTGCTCTACCGATGCCGGACGCGCCGCCGGTGACCACCGCAACAGATGCCATATCCACTATCTCTCCTCGCCGAGAACGCGATTTTGCGTTGCACACCCTCATGCAAGCGATAGCCTGGGATGCGTCCGACTGAACATTCAGTCACTGTAGAGCGCGGGTACGCAGGGATCAACCTGCGGCAATCTTTGGCTGATCCACATCCGATCGTCCTCATCGACCGTGGGGGCGTCGACAGCGCAATCCGTACCTTTTGCTTAACATCTCGCATAGGCGATATGGGATCGCTCTCGTACGGCACGTGTTGACTGGTCATGACCGGCAGACTGGGCTCCTCACCCGATGCTTCCGGCGAGTCGAGCTCTACTGCGATTAGCGTTTATCGAAGTCCAACCTGTGTGCACGCCCCTGCTCACGGTATCATCAGTGATGGGTCATTCGCACCGTAGACAGTGCACGAGTTCGACCCATGGGTGCCGTGTTAGTGTCCGCTTCGTCGTATGTCGCACTCCAAAGCGGCCAGTCCGCGGTTGGCCGGTTGCTTCTGTTTTGCGCTCATCCACGTCGCTCACCGATTAAGAGGCTGTGCTTGAAACCTGCTATTCGTTCGGGTCGGTGGTGGCGATCGAATTCGCACCAGAAGAGGACAAAGAGTCTCCATATGGGCTGGGCTCTCGGGAATCGGTCGAGTATTAACCGCAGTGCGTGCTTGGCTTCCCGGTGATCTCAGCGCGCGACGTGTCTTGCGCACTGCGAATACGCGTCACCGCGGGTGGAGAAAATTGATGCCGTCGAGCTTGGTTTTCCTAAATGGAAGATTGGTTGCGCGCGAAGACGCGAAAGTTTCCGTCTGGGATCGCGGCTTCCAGAGCGGCGACGCTGTCTATGAGGGCTTGCGGGTCTATCGTGGTGGCGTCTTCCAGCTCCACGAGCACGTCCGCCGCCTGTTCCTATGCGCCCACGCGATCGGCATAGTCATAGCGATGAGCCGCGACGCGGTGGCGCGCGCCATCCTCGACACGGTGCGCGCCAATGGCCTCACCGAGGATGCCCACATTCGAATCACGGTGACGCGCGGCGACGCGCCCTCGACCGGCATGGACCCGCGCATCTGCAATGCGACGCCGGCGACCGTCGTGATCATCGTCGAGCCAAAGAAGCCGGCCTTGCCGAAGAGCGGCATCCGTGTCGTCACCTCCAGCGTGCGGCGCACACCGGCGCAGTGCCTCGACCCGAAGCTGCACACCTGTAACCAGCTCGGCCAGATCCTCGCCAAGATGGAAGCCAATCAGGCGGGCGCCCAGGAAGCGCTGATGCTCGACATGCAGGGCTTCGTCGCCGAGACCAACTCCGCCAACGTTTTCATCGTGAGCGGCAGGCGGCTGTCGACGCCGCGCTGCGATTCCATCATGCCAGGCTTAACGCGCGGCGCGGTGATGGCCATGGCGCTGGATTTGGGACTCGACCTCACCGAGGATAATATCTCGCTCAGCGACGTATATATGGCCGATGAGATGTTCCTGACAGGCACAGTCAACCAGATTGTGCCGATCATTGAGGTAGACGGCCGGTCCATCGGCGGCGGCCAACCGGGTCCGTTCACAACGAGGCTGCTCGACCGTTATCTGAAGCTCGCCGCCGAGAACAGTGTTTCGGTCGGTTAGGCTGGCCTACGTTCACAAGGGCGGCAGATGACCGGGCAGCATGATCTGGCGCGCCTCGTTCGGCTCGCCGACGGTCGGCCGGCCCGAGGCGATGGCACGGACGTGATCGATGAATTCGTCCACGTCGCCCGCTTCGGCGGCGCACCAGTCGAGGTCGCGGCTCGCGCGCAGCAGCGGCGGCCCGACCCGAACGACCGGCATGAGTGGCATGGTCGCGGTACCGCTGGTCGAGCCGACGGTATAGACCAGGAGTGTGCAGCCCGCCGCTGCCAGCCCGGTGAGGCAAACAGCAGCGGACCCTGGCCCGTCCATCATCCGTAGGCCCGGTCCCGGCGATGCCTCGCCGAACGGGAACACGCCCTGGATCAGCCGACCACCGAGCCGCCGCAGCGCGCCGCGCCCCTTGATGGCGAGGGTGGCGATGCCGCCTTGCATGTTGGTTGGCGTCGGGTCGGGCGCCTCCGCGGCAAGACTGGCCAGCAGACGGCAAGGACCTGCCATGGCGGCGCGGATGTCCACCGCGACTTCCGGCGAGATGGCGCGGGTGGCGAGCTGCTCGGCGACGCCCACGAGATCAGCCAATTCGCTGAACGCCACGCTACCGCCGGCATCGACGACGCGGTCGACCAGTGCACCGACCAGCGGATTGACGACGCGCGCCGATTCCAAGCTGCTGCTGCTCGATCGCAGACCGATCGCGAGCGCGCCAAGATGGTGCTCCACGCGCCGCTGCTCCGCCAGCGCGTCAAGCATGCGCCTCGACGCCTCGACACCGGCATCGATGGCGGCGCGCGTATCCCTCTCGCGCAACAGTGAGACCGCAGCGACGAGGCGGCCCGGCCCGGCCATATCGGCAAGCGCCGATCCGGTGGGCGGCGCCGGACCGATCACGATAACGCCCCCGACATTCGGGTTGCAGGTGAGCCCCTTGCGCAATGCGCCGATGAGGCGGGCCTCCTCGCCAAAGCTGAGGCCGCCCGCCGGCGTGAGCACGGCGACCACGCCCGGCATGTTGCACGCAATGCGGATCGCCACGTCGTTGGCGAGGTCGATGAGCGACACCGCGAGGACGATGTTGTGCAGCCCAAAGCCGCCATCGGCGCGCGCATAACCGGCGATGCGATGGCGCTCCGTAATCGAATGTCGGGTCATCGTGCGTGATCCATCAGCTTTGCAGTCTGCGTTCGAGCCGGCGCGACAAGGCGGTAAGTGGCGCGCACACCAGATAGAACGCCGCCAGCACGGCGGCGAAGATGGCAAGGCCATGGGAATCCCCGGCATCGAGCACCAGCCGCTGGCTCGAGCGCCGGCTCGCCTCCAGAAGCTCGAGTACGCCGAGCTGCGCGGCGAGCGAGGTGCCGTGGATCAGCGAGGTCAGGAGGTTGAGGGTGGGCGGCAGGAGGCGACGGAGCGCCTGCGGCAGGACGATCAGGCCCATGGCGCCGATCCAGCCGAAGCCGAGCGCGCGCGCCACCTCCATCTGGCCCGCGGGGATGGCCTGGATGGCGCCACGCACATTCTCCGCGGTGACGGCGCTGGCCCATAAGGTGAGCCCGACGGCGGCCGCCTGGAAGCCAGTCAGGCGGATGCCGGCGGCCGGCAGTGCGAAGAAGGCGAAGAACAAGATCACCAGGAGCGGCAGGCCGCGCCACAGCTCGACATAGAGCGTGATCGCCCGTTTCAGCAGCTTGTTGTCCGTGGCCAGTAGGAGCCCGAGCACGACGCCGAGCGTCAGCGCGGCGACGCCGCTGATCAGCGCCAGCTCGCAGGTGACCGCGAGCCCCTTGAGCATGTAGAGTGCAACCGGAGGGACCCAGCTCGGCATGGCGTCAGCCCGGCCAGGCCAAGGCGTGCTCCGCCGCGCGCATCAGGCGCGACAGGCCGGCCGACAGCAGGAGATAGGCCGCTCCGAGCACGAAGAAGAGTTCGAACACCCGGAAACTCACCGAGATCAGGTTCATGGTGGTGTCGGTGAGCTCGGGAAAGCTGATCGCCAGCATCAGCGACGAGCCCTTCAGCGTCTCGATCGCGGTGTTGGTCACTGACGGCATCGCGAAGCGCGCGGCGATGGGCAGCGTGACGAGGCGGAAGACCGTTGCGGGGCGCAGACCGAGCGAGCGCGCCGCCTCGCTAAAGTGGCCCGGCACGCCCTCGATAGCGGCACGGAAATTCTCGGTGTTGTAGGCGCCACCCCAGACCACCAAGGCAAGCGCGCCGACCGTGAAGGCCGGCATCTGAATGCCGAGTTCGGGCAGACCGAAATACAGGAAGTAGATCTGCACGAACAGCGGCGTGGTGCGGATGAATTCGACGATGGCGGCGACGAGCGGCGAGACGATCGGGACGCGGTAGGCGCGCAAGATGCCTCCGCCGATACCGAAAAGGATGCCGCCGGCGACACCGATGCCGGTTAGGACGACTGTCCAGACGAGGCCGAACAGGAGCTCCGGGGCATGCGCGACGACGTAGCCCGGGTCGAGTTGGTAGCCGAAGCCCATGCACAAGACCCGGATCGCCGCGACCTCAGCTCAGGGGCATTTGTAGATGTCGTTCGCCTCGGCGTTGGAGATCTGCCGTCCACCCGGCCGGGGCACGGCGTTCTTGAAGCCATCGATCGCGTCCGCCGGAACCCATTTCTGCAGGGTCTTCCAGAAGAAATCCTCCTTGGTCATCTCCGCGATTGCGGCGTTGGCCCAGGCATCGAGCGCCGTGTCGCCGAGCTCCATGCCAATGTTGAGCGGGCCACGCACCTCACTGTCCGCGACGATCTTGAGACTCGGGTCCTTGGCGACGATGCCGACGAGCAAGGTGACATCCTGCGCATAGGCGACGGCGCGCCCCTGCTTCAACGCGGCGAGCGAGTCAGCCGTGTTGTCGAAGGGCAGCACTTGCACGTCGAGCATGCATTTACCGAGCCAGATCGCCGGCGTGCCGCCGGTGGTAGTGGTCACCGTCTTGCCCTTGACGTCCGACCAGTTGGCGATCTTCGAACCTTTGGGCACAATCATCTTCACACCGGAATCGAAATATGGATCGGAGAAGCCGATGATCTTGGCGCGGTCAGGCGTGTAGGAGAGCACGGAGATGATGAAGTCGACCCGGCCGCTGGTGATGAAGGGAATGCGGTTCGGTCCGGAGACGCATTCCAAGTCGACCGCGTCGGGATTGCCGAAAGCGAGTTCGGCGAGCCGGTGAACCAGGTCGATCTCGAAGCCGACATGCTTGCCGGCGGCATCGACATAGCCGAGCGGCGGATAGTCACATTTGACCCCGACGATGAGCTTGCCCCGCGTCTTGATCTGCGCCGGCAGTGGCGTGGAGAGAGCCGGCGCGGCGGTCGTCGTCTGCGCCCGCGACGATTCCGTTCCGAGAAACAACACTGCAGGCATCGCCAGCAGCAGCCAAAGCGAGAGGAAAGGTCTCATCAGGGCGTTCCGGTCATTGCGTCGGGGCGACAGTCATTGTCACGCCGCGTTGCATGTCAAGGCGAACACGCATTCATGTTCCGACAGAGGGGGTAGCTTGTTTACAAAGGCTTGGTCCATGCTATTTCGGTCGAACAGGTCGCCGATCTCAGTTGAGGCTATTTCTTTGTCCTGAGGTTGAGGTGTAGGAGAGTCAAACGGCGCAGCGAGGTCGGGATCTGCTCGGATAGATCGTCGTTTGTCAGATAGATCGTCGCTCTCTATCAGAAAGCGCCACCCGATCGCGGTGCGAAGCCCGCGTCCGCTTCGAGCGCCCCGATAATCGAAAGCCAATATTCTGCTCTCGGCCGATGCTGTTGAAAAAGTCGCCCGACGGTGTTGGGGTGCGAGTGCATTGCGTGATGAGAGCGGACCTCGAACTGGTCGTAGCGGAACGGCTGCTTTGGGGTGGACAACTGCGACATGTCGACGTTCGTTCATGGATATTGTCGACGACTGTCGTCGACTCTCGCGTGAGTGATGCCGACGTGAGATAGTCGTCTGTCAAGAACGTGGCTTCAGGTGGTATTGGACTGAAGGGCTGACGTTTCTGATGTTGTGAGGAGCAGCGTGCTGAGCGCACACAAGAGCGCTGTGATCCAGACGAGGATACGTCGGAAGTTGTAACCGACGGCGGCCATGATGACGTTGACGGCATCGCCTTGTCGGCCGGCGAGGTAATTGCGGGCCAAGCGATGATCTTCCTTCAGATGGCCGATGACCGGTTCGACAGCTGGGCGTCGTCGCAGTTCGCGCTTGATCTGCTCGGTGACACCTCGCTTCTGTCCTGAGGTGTAGACCCGCAGACCCGACCCGTCTGGTGCATTGTACCCGCAATATCCGGCATCGGCGATGATCCGGGTCAGTGGGACACCGATCTGCTCGGTGATCGCGGGAACCACTTTGGCCAGCGTGTGGCCATCATAGGGTTGCCTGGCAGCGAGGCGACATGAGCGACGAATTGCCCACCGCGGCAGCGTCGCAGTGGCGTGGCGACGGAGACCTTGACGCCGAACTCGTAGGGCCGAGTGCGGCTTGCCTTTGCCGATGCACTCCACCTCGGGCGCATGCAGGCTGTAGACCTTGCGCCCACGCTGCCTCTGGCGTTGTTCGCACCCGCCGGACGAGCAGTAGCGGCAGGGCAAAGATCTCACGCAACGCGGCGTCATCGGCGATCTTTCGGCCGATATCGCGGATGACGCGGCCGAGCTGGGTGCGCAGTGTCCGCAAGGCACGACTGGCACGCTTGAACTGCTTGGCGTGGGCGTAGCGCTGATGGCGGATCAGCGCGGCCTTGCCGACCCGCGCATAGGATTGCCTATGGCGCGACAATCTGGGTGAGGTGCGCCAGGCCAAGCTGGCGCGGTCCAGCCGGTGAAAGACCGGCCCGGGTATGGGACATCTCAACAGGGAGCGTCGGGAATACGTTTCCGAGAAGACCTTCAAGACATGGATGACGCGTGGGTTTCCGGCAATCGGCGACCTGTTCTTCACAACTGAAGCGCCACTTGCGAACGTCTGCCTCAACGAGATCGAAGGGCCGTTTGCGCTCGCCCAGCGCGCCATTTGCTTTCAGCCTTATGGGGGGATCGATACCAAGGTTTTAATGTTCGCATTGATGAGTGACCTGATGCAGTCGCTCATTGATGCGCACGCTACCGGGATGACTGCCAAGGGGTATCAAGGCGGCAAATCTGAAGCCGCTCCCGATACCCATTCCCCCTGGCAGAACAGCGCCGAAGCGTCGCCAAGGTCGACGCGTTGATGGCGCTATGTGACCGCCTGGAGGTGAGCCTCGCCGTTGGCGATGAAACCCGCCGCCGCCTGCTCGACGCCCTGCTCGCCGAGGCGCTGGCACCGTCCGAGGAGCGCAAGGAGGCTGTGTGATAATCTGTCTTGGTAATTCGGGGTGAGTGCATCGGGCTGATCGGGTCAACCGAGCCGAAATGATCTCGCTGTGTGGCCTACGCCGTATTACGTTAGTCCTGGCGGTGGGCGCGATTAGCTGAGGCGTTGGCTTCAACCATATGTCGACATGTCGACGAACTGCGCAGCGTTGTTATGAGCGGAATTCGCCTTTGCCATACGATGAAGCTCACGAAAATGGTGCGGGCGGCCGGACTTGAACCGGCATGGGCTCACGCCCAACGGATTTTCGTACCCGCTACAGCTTTCGCCGCCCGATCCGGCGGATCATCCCGCCAGAAAGGTTTGGGGTCTGGACTATCCCTTCACCTTGGCCACCGGCTTTAGGTGCTGCCCGTCTAGTCTCTACACCGTCCCGTTTCCGGGCTTGGCTCGGGATTGCCATCTGACAGGTTTCCCCGAGTTTGGGCAGTTCTGCATCTTCAGTTTCCCGGAGAGCACTCAAAGTCGCTTAAGTCCGTTGCGTCTACCAATTTCGCCACGCCCGCACGGGCTATAGCTATAGCGTTGCGTATGTCGTTCGCCAACAGGAAACGTCGGGGCTACGGGTCCCCCTGACCGCGGCTTGATCTTGGGCGTTTGGCGTTCGCCACGCCCTTCGGGGAGCGTCCGTTCGGCCGCTCCTTTCTGGCCGGCGGTCCCGCCGCCCTCCTGACATTGACCGCGGCAGCGTCAATCATGTGTTTGATGTGCGAAGCGTAATATTTTTCAATCATTTCGACGCTGGTGCGGCAGTTTTTGGCGATCTGATAGATGTCGGCGCCTTCCATCAGGCGCATGCAGATATAGGTGTGACGAAGGCTGTAAGCCGTCCGGGCGTTGCCCTCCCGATCCTTCTTCAGATCTTCCTCGGCGAGAATGGCATTAAACAGTTCCCGATGAATTTCCGGAAAGAGAAGGTCGGTGGGACCAGGCAGCCTGGTTTCAACGGCCGCTTCGCCCTTCCTGGCGCTTGATCGATGCCGGCGACCACCTTCCACCGGCCTTGGCCGATCGCGTAGCCGCTTAAACGGGTAGACCGCGCCGGGCATGCTCTTGCAGTAGCCGACGCCGCGATTGCCGCGCACGCTGACTTCAAGGATGGTATCGCCGGAACCGCGATCCTCGACCACCTCCAGATCGCGGAACTCCAGACGCCACGCCTCGTCGGGTCGTAGGCCCGTGTTGACCATGAACAGCACGAAGTCATGGAGTTGCTCATAAACCCACCGCCAGCGGGGCCGCGGCGGGTTTTGAGCACGCCGCCGCGTTGCCTCGTAGAGCTGCTTGTATTCCGCGGGCGAGAACCAGGCGCGGCGCGTGATCTTGCCCGAGGTCTTATAAGGCGGCGACAAGTCGGGAATGAATTTCATCCAATCATGGCGCTGCGCGGTTTTCAGAACCTGCCGCAGCGTGACGATCTCCTGGTGCAGCGTGCTGCGTGCGGGCGGCAGCGGCAATCCCGTCTTGGGATGCTTGCGGGAGGTCATGCGGTGGATGCGGTATTCCTGCACGAGACCCGGTGTGATGTCCGTCACGGCTTTGTTCCCGAAGAAGGGAAGGAGATGCACGCGCAGCCGGTCGCTGTGCCCCTTCACATAGATCGGGTTCCGCTCACCCATCGTGAGGGCTTCATACTCGCGAACAAAGTGTTCTGCAGCCGTTCTGAAACTCCGGCCGCTGCGCAGCTCGCCCGTGCGGTGCTGGACCTGGAGGGAATAGTACCAGTCTTCGGCGAAGGCTTTCGCGCGTTCAAGGCTGTCGGTCTTGGTCGTCGTGCGGTGATTGCGCCCGCCAAGATAGCTGGAGCACTGCCAGTGGCCGCTGTGTTCGCGCTTGTAGACGTGCAATTTGCCGCCGATGAGATCGTGCGTGATCGCCATGAAGGAAGGATGCCCCAAAGCGGGCCAAAAGTCAAGAAATGTGGAAGCTTTGTGTAAGGCGTGTCAAGGAAGAGTGTCATGATAACAGATTGATATATATGTAGTATTTGTTGGTACTGCGGTGATATATCAGGATTTTAAGTCCGCTGCGTCTGCCATTCCGCCAGGCGGGCCACCCAGGCTGTATAGCATCGGAATGACGCCGCGACCGCCTGGCGTTACGCCTGAGGTCTGGCCACCGGGATATGTTCCAGCCGCCGGTCATGCCCCAGCATCAGCACGACGAATGCTGACATGATCGGTCCCATCGCGATGGCGATCAAGGCGAACATGAAGCTGCCCCCGGTCGCGTCCTTGATCAGCCCGAACAGGTAAGGCCCGAAGAACCCGCCCAGATTGCCCAGCGCGTTGATCAACGCGATGCCGCCGGCCGCGGCGGTGCCGGACAGCATCGCCGTGGGCAGACTCCAGAAGGTCGGCCCGGTCGAGGACTGTCCCATTGCAGCGATCACCAGCATGGCCATGGTCATGATCGGGTCCACCATCAGCGAGGTCGCGATCAGCCCGATGGAGCTGACGCAATAGGCGATCGCAACATGCCAGGATCGTTCGCCGGTGTGATCCGAATGCCGTCCCCACAGCACCATCGTGGCTGCGGCGAAGACGTACGGAATGGCGTTGATCAGTCCGGTCATCCCGAAGCCGGCGGCCAGCCGGTGTACGATCTGAGGCTGGAACAACACGAGACCGTAACCGGAGAATGTGCCCCCGAAATACACCAGACTGAGCAGCAGGACGCGCCGGTCAGTCATCGCCTCGCGCAGCGTGTAGCTGCGGATCGCCTCGCGCCGGTCACGCTCGGCCGCCAGCCGTGTGATCAGCCAATCGCGCTGTGCTGGCGCCAGCCAGTGTGCCTGCGATGGCCGGTCGGTCATGTACACCCAGAAGACGACGCCCAGCACCACCGCGGGAACCGCCTCGATGATGAAGAGCCATTGCCAACCGGCCAGGTCCAGCCAGCCGTCCAGGCCCAGCAGTGTGCCGGAGAGGATGGATCCGACGATGTTGGAAATGGGGATCGCCGCCATGAACACGCCGACAATCCGTGAGCGGTAGTACGATGGGAACCACCAGGTCAGATAGAGAATGATACCCGGGAAGAACCCCGCTTCGGCGATCCCCAGGGCGAACCGCACGCTGTAGAACGAGACCGGACCGACAATGAACGCGGTGCCAGCCGAAATGATCCCCCAGGTGATCAGGATGCGTGCGATCCACACACGCGCGCCGATCTTCGACAGTAGCACATTGCTTGGCACTTCGAAGATGAAATAGCCGAGGAAGAAGATGCCGCTGCCAAACCCATAAACCGCGGCGGTGAAGCCGAATGCGCGATTCATCGTCAGCGCGGCAAAGCCAACGTTGACCCGATCGAGATAGGCAACGAAATAGCACACGATCAGCAGCGGCAGCAGGCGGCGCGCGACTTGCCGCATGGTCTCGCGCTCGAGCTCGGTGACTGCGCCCAAGGGCGCGGTGGATGCTTCAGCCATGGTCGTACCCCCGTGCCTGGTCCGGAAGGCGACGACCTCCTGGCCGGCTTTCCGGCAAGCCTAGGGCACATTTCCCCTGACTGGAAACAAACCGACGGCGAAGGGGTGGTGGCGGGGAAGGCCGCAGGGCCGCACGCCTTGGTCTTTCGTGCCACAACCTCCAGCGGTGCCAGCTTGTCTTGGGTCAGAGGAAGGGCGCTCTATGGGATGTCTCCCAGGCACAGCAGTTCCGCGCGGATATTGGCCGCCTGCAACAATGGTGCATGCCGCGCGCGGCGCCGATCCGCGCGCCAGGCTTCGAATGCCGCGGTGGCCGGAAACCAGATGAGATGGACTTCGATCTGCCCATCGTCGCTGCGCAGCCGTCGCTGCAATTGGCCATCATGCTCGGCGAGCAAGGGTAGGACCTGGCTTTGGCAGGCTTCAAACGCTACCACGCCCGACACGGGAATGCGCGCGATCATGACATACGCCATACCGCTCGCGGACGTCGTCATCGCACCGCGAGCGCGATCTCGTGGAACAATTCCGCTGGGAGCGTGCCACCTTGTACCGCTTTCATCGGCGCGTCGTTGTCGTTGCCCAGCCACACGCCGATGATTTCGCCGTCGATCCAGCCGATGAACCAGGCATCGCGATAGTCCTGCGTGGTGCCGGTCTTGCCCGCCACCGTGTGGCCCGGCACGGCGGCGGCACGCCCGGTCCCGCGCGCGACCACTGCCGCCAGCATGCGTACCATCATCGCTGCCTGATCGGGTGTGATCACCTGCTCCGGGGCGGCGTGCGGGGCGGGCGCCATGTGTCCGGCGGTCTGCAACTGAGAAATGCCATAGGGCGTCACGCGATGCCCGCCGTTGAAGAACGTGGCATAGGCCGACGTCATCTCCAGCAACCCCACCTCGGCGGTACCCAGCGCGATCGAGGCGTTATCCGGCAGGCTGTCGGTGATGCCGAGCCGATGCGCCACGTCGGCGACCACGCGTGGTCCGCCGACCTGCAGCAGCAATCGCACTGAGGCGGTGTTGATCGATTGCGCCAGCGCCTCCTCCAGCGTGATCTCGCCCAAAAAGCGCCGTTCGAAATCTTCCGGACTCCAAGTGCCGATGCGGATCGGCGCGTCCAGCACGGGAGAATCCGGTGTCTCGCCCTTCTCCAGCGCTGCCAACCAGACAAAGGGTTTGAATGACGATCCGGGCTGCCGACGTGCCAGCACGGCGCGGTTGTACGAACTCTGCCGGTAGTCGCGACCGCCGACCATCGCGCGCACCGCGCCGCTGTCGGCGTCCAGCACCACCACCGCGCCTTGCGTCGCACCTGCCGCGGTTCCTGGTCCCGCCAGCAGGCTGGACAGCCGTGCCTCGGCCACACCCTGCAGATGGGGGTCGAGCGTGGTCAGCAACGTCGCATCGGTGTCGGGTGGAATCAGCGTCTGCGCCTGATCGGCCGCCCAGTCGGCGAACCAGCCGGGCGCGATCGGCGGTGTCTGCGGGAAGGCGATCTGGGTCGCGGCCTGCTTCGCTTGGGCCGCGGTGATTGCACCATCCGCCACCATCGCGACCAGCACCTCCCGCCCACGCGCCGCGGCCGCGGCGGGGTTGGTGCGTGGGTTGAACCGCGACGGCGCGCGCGGCAGCCCGGCCAGCACCGCCGCCTGCCACAGCGTGACGTGGCGGGCCGAGACGCCGAAATAGATCCGCGCCGCCGCGTCCATCCCCCAGGCACCGGAGCCCAGGTAAACGCGGTTCAGCCAGATCTCGAGAATCTCCTTCTTGGTGAAGTGCTCGGTCAGCCAGAGGGTCAGCATCAATTCCTGCACCTTGCGCTTGAAGGTGCGGGCGTTGGTCAGGAACAGGTTCTTTGCCACCTGCTGGGTTATGGTCGATCCGCCCTGCACGACGTGACCGGCCAGCAGGTTGGTCACCGCGGCGCGCATCAGGCCAATCGGGTCGATGCCAGGTTCTTTCCAGAAACGGTGGTCCTCCACCGCGACCGCGGCCGCGGGCAGATAGGCCGGCATTTCCGACAGGCGCAGCGGGTCGCCAACCACGTCGCCGAAGGTGGCGAACACCTGGCCGTCGCGGCCTTCCAGCGTCAGGCTGGGCCGGCGGAAAGCATCCAGCACCGCGTCGGGCCGTGGCAGATCTCGGGCGTACCACAGCAGCAGCGCGGCGAACGCCAGGGTGCCCCAGATCGTCGCGATGATCGCCCAGCGCAGGATCCGCAGCTTGCCGGGACGGGGCGACACCAATGCGCGTGCAACCGGTGGCGCGCGACGAACGGTTTGCGACCGGCGGCGCGCGGGCGGTGGGGGGACAGGGGCAAGGCGAGGGGCGCGGGGCATCCCAATTCCAGATGCTTCAGTGATACGGAGTCCACGCGGGGCGGGGAAGGGCGCCGTGGCATCCAGTGCGCGGATACATGCATCCCTGGGGATGCAGGGCAGGTGAAATCTGATCGTTGATTAACCGGAGAACTGTAGCACAGAAATCTTTTTGTCATGAGTGCATTGCCGGATCATGGAAATTCCTCCTCTATCGGCCCGCCGTCCCCTCCCGCAGTGAGCAAGCGAGCCCCATGAGCAGGTCGTTCACCAGGTCCGCCAGTTTGATGCCGCGATGTCGTGTGGGCGTCCGTCCCGCCATCGCCGCGCGGCGTTGCCGCGCCTGGCTCGTTCCCGACCCGGAGTACGCGTTCCCATGCTGCAATCCCACGTGATCGACATCGATGGTGTCTTCGTCGGCGCCGCCGTCCGCCTGGACACGGGCTACCGCTTCATTGCCACTGATATGCGGCTGGAGGAGCTGGACGCCACGATCTGGCCCAGCCTGGCGGACGTGCGGCGGCTCGCCCGCCGGGTGATCGTTGCGGGCAGCCTCGCGGACCGTGGTGGCGTCGCCCCCCAGTAAGGCGCGGTCCGCCACCGACCGAGACCCTCGCCGCTGCCGCCAACGCCGTCTGCATCTTCGCGGTGGGTTCCTGTGCCGGCTTGTTGACTGGCATGCGAGGTCCGGGGGTGACGCCAACGAACGGGTCGTACTGGTTGACGTGCGCCGCCAGCACCGGTTCGCCGAACACGTCTGCCGTCGAGATCGGATTGTCGTCCGTAATAGGTGGTCAGCGGTGTCCAGGTCGGCGGGTACTGCCAACGGCCATCCTGATTTGTACCCAGGTCCAGGTGCCCCAAGTCGGCTGGAACTTGGTCTGGGTCAGGTTCAGGTAATAGCCGCCGAGGGCCAGCGCTTCGGCCGCTTCGATCGCATCCGTCACTGCCTTGCCGATCGCCCGATCCATCACGCCGTAGACCGAGGGATAGTTGCCCTTGGCATCCGGGCCGAAATGATCTCACTGAGCTGGTCCTATGCGTGCGGCATCACATCGTCGGCGTTGGCATGGACGGTGTTCCCGTTGTCATACGCGCGGCCAACGCCGGAACTGACTGGCGGATAGGAGCGGCGAACAGTGCGGCGAACTTCGTATTGCCCGGTGAGGCGCCGGCGGTGGGCAGGACCAGTACCTGTTGCCAGCCGCGGCCCGTCGGCTGCGGGCAATGATACATCGCCAGTGTCGGTGACAGCGCACCCGCCGGGCTGTGGCCGCAAAAGATCAGCGTGCTGTTGGCGTTGGCGGCATGCGTGAGAAAGCGCTGCCGCGTGCCGTGCGTCGGATCGGTCATCTGCATCAGCAGGTTGCTGACACCAAGGGCCGTGGCGGCGGACACCGCCGGTGGCGGATCGAAAATCCACCGCAATGGTCCGCGGGCACGAATGGCACTGGGAATGGCCATTGCGCCATAGAGGCGGGCGAAACCTCACCATCTTCGCTGATCTCGTCATACAGCGAGTCGGGGTTGGTGGCGGCGATGGCAACGATATAGCTGGACTGGCTGGGGCTATGCGCGACGAACATTGCGTTGACGGCATCGAGCCGATCGGCTCGGTGCCGTCGGTCAACGAGATCGTAAGATAAGCCTGTGATTGCGCCTGCGTGGCCGAGATTCGGAGGCGCCGTCGGCGGTCATCCTGATCAGCAACGCGGTCTAAACGATGTTGTATTGTCCGGCCGTGGAGTTTGCCACCCGCGCGATGTCTCACCGGTGACGTAACGACGTGGCGTTCCGGGGGGATCAATTCGGCGCCACTCTGTTGGGAATTTCCCGGTGACTCCGCGTTGTGGACCGATGTCGCCGAACTGTCTTGTTCACGTTGCCGGCCACCGGCATGCTGCGCCTCTCCCACCGGCGAAGGATGCGG
>DATHNE010000002.1:0-4549 GCA_035486355.1 Acetobacteraceae bacterium | reverse complement strand
CAGCGGGGCGCTCGCTCATGCGCTTGATGTACGCCATCACCTCGGGCCGTTCCGGCACCAGTTTGAACATCGTCATCCAGCCGAGCGCCGAGCCCCACAGCACGTCGACAGCCATGGGTTGATCCCCCAGCAGATACGGACCCGGCGAAAGCTGGGCAAACAGCGTGTTCAGCACCGTCTCAAAATCGCCATAGGGTGACATCGACTGTCCCCCGGAATCCCGCTGCATCGCCTTGTCGACAGCGGCGGGCTCAAGGCACGCGGCATAGAAAACGAACCACCGCAGATAGGGGCCGCGACGAGGGTCACCGAGGGCGGGCGTCAGGCCAGCCTGGGGAAACAGGTCGGCGAGGTAGAGCGAGATCGCCACCTGCTCGGTGATCAGGGCGCCGTTGTGGGTGATTGCGGGCACCTTGCCCATGGGATTGATGGCGAGGTAGGCCGGCTGCCGCTGCTCGCCGGCTTTCATGTTGAGAACATGGAGCTGATAGGGCGCCCCGAGTTCTTCCAGCAGCAGCAAGGTTCCCGAGGAGCGCGTTTGCGGGGCGTGATAGAGGATGATGCCGGTATCGGCCATGGTTCGACCTCCGAATTGCAGTGATCCATCTTAGAACAAAGAGGGAACTACGGCAACCGTCCATGCACTCCGTCATGCCGTGGCTTGCCACGGCATTACGAGGGAGACCAGATCATCCCCCATCAAAACCGCACGTCCGGCCTCGCCAATCCATAATGTGCGCGCAACGTCTCGCCCTCATACTCCGTCCGGAACAACCCCCGCCGCTGCAACAGCGGCACCACCTCGGCCACAAACACATCCAGCATTGCCGGCAGCACCGGCGGCATCACGTTGAACCCGTCCGCCGCGCCATCCCGGAACCAATCCTCGATCAGATCAGCAATCCGCTCCGGTGACCCAGCGGTCACATAATGCCCGCGCGCGCCCGCCAGATACCCCAGCAACTGCCGCAGCGTCGGCTTCTCCCGCCGCACCAGGCCGATGATCACCTCGGTCCGGCTGCGCGCCGCCTGCACCGTGTCGGGATCTGGGAAATCCTCCGGCACCAGCACCTTGTCCAACGGCAGGTGCGAGAAATCATACCCGCCGAACCGGCCCGACAACCGCTTCCGCCCCACCTCCGGGTCGCTCAGCTCGTTCAGCTCCCGCGCGATCCGTTGCGCTTCCGCCTCGGTCGACCCGATCACCGGGCTCAGTCCCGGCAGGATCAGCACCTGATCCGGCGAACGCCCCTCCTCCAGCACAATACGTTTCAGATCAGCATAGAAATCCCGCGCCGTCGCCTTCTCCATCTGCGCGGTGAACACCGCCTCGGCATGCCGCGCGGCAAAACGCCGCCCGGTCTCCGACGACCCCGCCTGCACAAACACCGGCCGCCCCTGCGGACAACGCGGCAGGTTCAGCGGTCCCTTCACCTGGTAGTGCTTGCCCGTATGATCCACCGCGCGGATGCTGCCCTCACGCGCGTAGATACCCGCGTCACGATCATCCAGGATCGCGTCGTCGGACCAACTGTCCCACAGCCCGGTGACCACCTGGATGTATTCTTCGGCGCGCTCATAGCGCTCGGCATGGCTGAGCTGCCCCCCGCCACCGTAATTGTCGGCCGCCGCCGCCAGCCAACTCGTGACGATGTTCCAACCCGCGCGCCCGTTCGACAGATGGTCGATGGTGCCGAACTGTCGCGCCAGATTGTACGGCTCAGTGTAGGTGGAGGAACAGGTCGCGATCAGCCCAATGCGTTGCGTCGCCCCCGCCATCGCCGCCAGCACCGTGACTGGTTCCAGCCAGGTGCGCGGCGCATGCCCCGCGTCGTCGCCCAGCGCCAGCGAGTCCGCCAGGAATACCGAATCAAACAGCCCGGCTTCCGCCCGCCGCGCCAGATCGGTGTAGTAGCGGATGTCGGTCAGATTCAGCGTGGACGCCGCCGGATGGCGCCACGCCGCCTCGTGATGGCCGCGGCCATGCACGAACAGGTTCAGGTGAAGCTGCCGGCTCATCGCTCGCGCCGCCCGCCCGGTGACGCGCTGCGACAAAACGGGCATTCCTCAACCATCATCTCTGGCACTCCTGCAAGCGTGCCCATCGTGGCACAGACGCGGCATCAGACAACGCGCGCCGGATTGGCACGGCCACCCGGGTCTATCCGCTCCACCGCCGCGGCCTCCAGCGTCTCGACACTGCGACGGTACGTTTCGGGTGCAAACAAGGTCACGATCAGGCAGGCGATGATCGCCATAATGGCCAGGATCATCATCGTCGCGGCCAGCCCGTAGCCGGCGACAATCACCGGGAACAGCATGGTCCACACCACGCCGCCGACCAGCCGCCCGCCAATCGATTCCACCGTCGCCTGCCCGGTCGCCCGGATCGGCGTCGGATATTGTTCCGCATACCACATCTTATACGACGGCGCGGAGCCCGAGGCGCCGAACAGGAACAAACTCGCCCAGCCCAGCATCGCGAGCTGATCCGTGGCCTGACCGAACTCATAGGCACCAATCGCAGCCGGAATGGTGTAGATCAGATAGATTGCCTTCCGCCCCACCACCTCGGCCAGCAGGCCGTTCATGATCTTCGCCGGAATCTGCACCGCCGCGATCACCAGCGTGAATATGAACGCGTTGGTCAACGCCATGTGCCGCTCGATGAACAGTGACGGCACGTAGTTCACACCGACATAGAACATCGAGAAGGTACTCAGCGCACCGCAGATCATCGCCACGGTCCGCTTCAGATAGGGTGGCCGCCAGATCACGCTCAACGCGGCGAGCGTCGGCGCCGCCTGGTACGTGGCAACCGCGGTCACCACTTCCGGCGCTACCACCGGCTCCGGCAGCTTCGCTCCGATCAGCCGTTCCACGCGGCGTTCGATGTCGCTGACGATGCGTTCCGCATCGTCATGCCGGCCCACGCGGCTGAGCCAGCGCGGCGATTCCGGCAGGTAATGGATGATGACGCCGACATAGACCACCGGCAGGCCCGCGATCACCAGGAACACCCGCCACCCCACATCCGGCGCGAAATGCGGCATCACTAGAATGCCCAGCAACGGCGGCAGCAGGTAGCCGATGCCCAGCGCGGTCTCCAGCAATCCGGCGAAGGCCGTGCGCGTCGTCGCCGATACGAACTCGGAAACGATCGAGTACGGCATGATGAAGGCCGGCGCCATGCCCAGCCCCGACACGCCGCGCAGCAGCACCAGCGTCGGATAGTTCGGGCTGGCGGCCGACAGCATCGTGCCGGTGCAGAACCAGATCACCCCGCCAACCAGCAACCGCTTGCGGCCGAAACGATCGGCCAGTCGGCCGGCCGGGACCATGCCGATCGCGATACCCAGCGCCGACGCCGCGGCCAGCATGCCGACCTGCGCCGGCGTGAGCTGCCACATCACCTTCACACCGGGCAGGATGATGGACAGCGAGCCAATATCCAGCGCCTCGATCACCAGCGCACCCGCGGCGAGGATCACCAGCATCCAACTGGCCCGCGAGGTCGGAATTCGTTGCAGTCGTGCGGCCAACTGGGCCGCGCGCAGATCCGTTGTCATGGCTCCATTCCCCTCCCCGATTCCGTGACGTTGCCCACGGTTGGACCGCGGTGCCTTGCCTTAGTACGGCCGGTCGCCACAGATCTGCGTGCGATGCATCACGCGTTGATGATTGTCGCCGAACGGGTCGCGCCGATGCAGCGCGCAGCGATTGTCCCAGACCACGACATCGCCCTTGCGCCATACCTGCGTCCAGCAGAATTCCGGACGGGCGGCGTGGTTCCACAGCCGATCCAACAATGCCTCGCTGTCGTCCACCTCAAGCCCGACGATGTAGGCATTGCGCCGGCGCCCCAGGAACAGGCACCTCCGCCCCGTCACCGGATGCGTGCGCACCAGCGGATGCACCGCGCCCTTGGTCTGGCGCGGATCCGTCACCTCCTCAAAACCGCGCCGCAGCTCCCCCACACTGTTGCGCGAGGCATCATGGATGCATTGCATCCCGGTGATGCGCTGTTGCGTTGGCGGATCCAATTGCTCATAGGCGGCATACATATTGGCGAAGGAGGTATTGCCGCCGATCGGTGGCACCTCGATGCCATACAACACGCTCGCGATCGGCGGCAGATCGTTGTACGACATATCGGTGTGCCAATGGGATTCGTAATTGCCCAGCCCGCCGATCGCCTTGCCGCCGATCTTCACGTTGGAAATCACCGTGACGAACTCGCGCGCCTCCGCAGCAATCGACAGGCGCGGATCGTCGGTCATCACCTGCCCGGCGGCGCGGATCGGTACCCGGTCCAGCTCCCCGAAGCGGCGGCTGAAATTCATCAGGTCAACGTCGGTCAGGGTCTGGCCGCGGAAGCGCAACACCAGATGATCCAGCCAGGCGTCGTTGATCACCCGAAAGGTCGCGGCATCCAGCGCCGCCAGATCGACGCCTTCGACATCGGCACCGGTGACAGCACCCAGCGGACGGACGGCCACACTCGGCCGTGACAACACGGTAGACATCTTCCCCTCCTGACAAGCGCCGC
>DATHNE010000001.1:0-22509 GCA_035486355.1 Acetobacteraceae bacterium | reverse complement strand
GCCTGCGGGTTAATTTGCGCCGCGCAGCCGGTCACGACGATCCGCGCGCCCGGCCGCTCGCGTGCGGCGCGACGGATCGCCTGCCGCGCCTGGCGTTCGGCCTCGGCCGTCACGGCGCAGGTGTTGACGATCACCGTGTCGGACAGTTCGGCCGCATGGCCGCGGATGACCTCGCTCTCGTAGGCGTTCAGCCGGCAGCCGAAGGTGAGGATCTCGACGCTCATGTCGGATACGCCGCCAGGTCGACGGTGCCGGTGTACGCGGTCGCGACCGGGCCGGTCATCAGCACATGGCCATCCGCGCGCCATTCGATCTCCAGTGCACCGCCATCCACCACCACCGCCGCACGCCGCCCGACCAGCCCGCGCCGGTGCGCGTTCACTAAAGCCGCGCAGGCGCCGGACCCGCACGCCAGCGTCAGCCCCGCGCTGCGTTCCCACACCCGCAGCCGGATGCGATCGGGGGAGTGGATCTCGGCAAAGCCAATATTGGCCCGTTCCGGAAACAATGGGTCGTGCTCCAGGGCCGGGCCCAGCGTGTCGATTGGCAGAGCCTCGACATCATCGACGAAGAAGGTCGCGTGCGGGTTGCCTATGTTGCAGGCCGCGGGATCGGCCACAGTGCCCAGTGCCAGGTCCACATGCAGCGTGTCCATCCGCCGCGCCAACGGCACGTCGGTCCAGTCCAGCCGCGCCGCGCCCATGTCCACGCTCACGCGCCCATCATCCAGCAGGTCGGCGGCCAGGTTGCCCGCGACGGTGCGGATCACCTGATGCCGCCGGCCGGTTTCATCGGCCAGCAGGCAGACCACGCAGCGCGTGGCGTTGCCGCAGGCGCCGGCCTCCGCCCCATCAGGGTTGCGGATGCGCATGAAGGCGTCGGCATTGGAGCCGGTGGGTGGCGGCTCGATGGTGATCAGCTGGTCGCAGCCGATACCGCGGCGGCGATCGGCCAGTGCCGCCGCGCGGGCAGCGGTCAGGCCAAGCGACGCCAACCGCTCGTCGAACACGACGAAGTCGTTGCCACAGCCATGCATCTTCACGAAACGGGCGATCATGCGGCTTTATATGGGGCGGTGCCGGGCGGCGGAAGGGCAAGGCACGACAGCCAGGGGAGCGTGTGATGCAGGTCCTGATCGTCGGCGGTGGGATTGGTGGGTTGGCGACGGCCTTGTCGCTGCGCCAGACCGGCATCGGCTGCACGGTGTTCGAGCAAGTGCGGGAGCCGCGCGAGCTGGGGGTGGGTATCAACACCCTGCCGCACGCGATCAAGGAGCTGGCGGCACTCGGGCTGCTTGACACCCTGGACGCGGCGGGGATCCGCACACGGGAGCTGATCTACGCCAACCGGTTCGGCCAGCATGTGTGGCGGGAGCTCCGCGGGCTGGATGCTGGGTTGGATACGCCGCAGTTCTCCATCCATCGCGGCAAGCTGCTGGGGGTGCTGCTGGCCGCGGTGCGGGACCGGCTGGGGCCGGATGCGGTGCGCACCGGCTGCCGGTTTGTCGACTTCACCGAGCGGTCCGATCGCGTGGTGGCGCGGTTCGAGCAGCGCGGCGGCGGCGATGTGCTTGAAGTGGAGGGCGACGTGCTGGTGGGCGCGGACGGGATCCACTCGGCGTTGCGTGGGCGGCTGTACCCGGACGAGGGGCCGCCGGTGTGGAACGGCACGATGCTGTGGCGTGGGGCGGCGGATTGGCCCGTGTGGATGGACGGGCGGACGATGATCATCGCGGGCGGGATGACGGCGAAGTTCGTTTACTACCCGATCCATGCCGACCCGGCGCGGCCGGACCGGCGGCTGACCAACTGGGCAGTGATGGCGCGGATCGGCGAGGGCGGCGTGCCACCGCGGCGCGAGGACTGGAACCGGCCGGGCGTGATGGCGGAACTGGAGCCACTGGTGCGCGAGCGATTCCGGCTGGATTTCGTTGATCCACTGGCGCTGATTCGGGCGAGCGGGGAGTTCTACGAATATCCGCTGTGCGACCGAGAGCCGCTCGCGTGCTGGTCGTTCGGGCGGGTGACGCTGCTGGGGGATGCGGCACATCCGATGTATCCAGTGGGGTCGAATGGCGCGAGCCAGGCGGTGCTGGATGCGCGGGCGCTGGCGCGGCATCTGCTGCGTGCGCCGGACGTGCCGGCGGCATTGGCGGCCTACGACGCCGAACGCCGGCCGATGACCACCGAGATCGTGCTGAACAACCGCAAAGGCGGACCGGAGCGTGTAATCGACCTGCTGGAAACGCGCGCGCCGGATGGGTTCATGGATGTCGAGGCCATTGCGTCCCATGCCGAACGTGAGGCAATCGTGCGGGGCTATGCGACGATGGCGGGATTCGCGAAGGAGCAGATCAACGCACCGCGCTGAGGGGGAAACGCATGACACTGCCGCTCGGCGACCTGCCGGACACGCGCTATCCCGATCCGCGGATCGAGGTGCTCGACAAGCGCTTCCCGCGGCAGAGCAATGCTGCGATCGAGCGTATCGCCACCGGTTTCCGCTGGGCCGAGGGTCCGGTGTGGTTCCGCGATGGCAACTACCTGATCTTCAGCGACATCCCCAACAACCGCATGCTGCGCTGGCTGGAGGAGGACGGGCATCTCTCGGTGTTTCGCGTGCCCTCCAACTATACCAACGGCAATACGCGCGACCGCGAGGGGCGGCTGATTAGCTGCGAGCATGACACGCAGCGTGTGACTCGCACCGAACTCGACGGCCGCATCACCGTGCTGATCGATCGTTACGAGGGCAAGCGCCTGAACGCGCCGAATGACGTCGTTGTCGCATCGGACGGCGCGGTATGGTTCACCGATCCCGGCTATGGGATCGACGGGCCATACGAAGGTCACAAGGTGGCCGCGGAACTGCCGCGCAACGTGTATCGGCTCGATCCGCGCAGCGGCGTGGCGACGGTGGTGGCAGGTGATTTCACGCGACCGAACGGGATCGGATTCTCGCCGGATGAGTCGCGTCTCTATGTTGTCGAGACGGGCATCACCCACGGTGGCCCATCGCACATCCGCGTGTTCGACGTCGATGGGGCGCGGCTGCGGCATGGACGGGTGTTCGCCGAGGATTTCGCGCCCGGCATGACCGACGGGCTGCGCTGCGACGTGGACGGCAACGTATGGTGCAGCGTGGGCTGGGGCGATCCGGCCCAGGACGGCGTCCGCTGCTACGCGCCCAGCGGCGACCTGATCGGCAAGATCCATCTGCCGGAAGGCTGCGCCAATCTCTGCTTCGGCGGCCGCAAGAAGGACCGTCTGTTCATGTGCGCCAGCACGTCGGTCTACGCGCTCTATGTGAACGCGGAAGGGGCCATGGTGCCTTAGCATCCGTCCGCAGACAGACTGAATGATATCAATTGGATAGGCGGGATGTGATTTGCGGTCATATGCGTTGAGTCTTCCTTGCCTGCAGCGCAACGGCACGACCGGTGGCGATGTACCTCGTGCACTGCTTGCCAGCGTCGGTTGGTATGAGAGCCTGATCACTTCAGGCCGTGCCACCGAACCCGATACTTGTCTGATTACGTGCCGCGCCGCGGCGCGAATGGCACGCAGACCATAGCGGCAACAGTGAGCAGCGCGACCAAGGCCCATGCCTCGTTGATGGACTGGGTCAGCGCCGCGTCTTCGATCAGCGGTTGCAGCAGGGCCTGTGCCCCCGCATTCAGCGGTTCGCGCCAATGTGTGGCGTATGTGTCGAGTGGCAGGCCAACGAATTTCGCGGTCGCCATGTCGCCGTGCCGCAGCCGATCCGCGATGTCCACGCCGTGCATGGTCGAGCGGCCGTAGATGACGGTGTCGATCAGCGCGAGGCCGATCGCGCCACCGAGATTGCGCATCAGATTGAACAGGCCGCTGGCGTCGGGCACCCGCAGTGGATCCAGATGGCCGAGTGCCAGGCGTGTGGGTGGCAACAGGCAGAACATGATCGCGACACCACGAACGATCTGCGGCCAGAACATCCCGTCGTAGTCGGTGAGCCGCGTTTGCCAGGCGCTGAGTCCAAGGCCGACGGCAAAGACGGCGAACCCGGCCGCGGTCAGCAGCCGCGGGTCAAGGCGCTGTTCCAGCGCGACGGCGATCGGCGCCATCGCGAGCTGCGTGATCCCGGTCACCAGCATGATTTCGCCGATCTCCAGCGCGTCGTGATGGCGGATAAACGCAAGAAACACCGGCATGAGATACACCGAGCCGAACAGACCGATCCCCAGTACAAAGCTGAGAACGCAGCCGATTGTGAAGCTTCGGTCGCTGAAATTCCGCAGGTCGACGACCGGGTGGCGGGCGCGCAGTGTGCGTCGGATGAAAGCGGTCAGGCTGAGCAGGCTGAGGCTCAGCAGCCCAGCGACCAGGGCGGAGGTCCAGCCGTGCTGCGGCGCCTCCTTCAGTGCGATCTCCAATGCGGCGAGGGCGATCGCCATCAGGCCCAACGACAGGACGTCGAGCGTACGGATCTCGCTCAGGCGCATTGGCGCCTTTGGCAACAGCAGCGCCGCGATGATGGCGGCGACGGCCCCGGGCAGGATGTTGATCAGGAACAGCCAATGCCAGGAATAGGTGTCGGTGATCCAGCCGCCGACGATCGGGCCGACGCTGGGTGCCAGCACCGCCAGTACCCCTGCGAGGGTGGTGGCGATCCCCTGGCGGTGTGATGGAAACAGCAGGAACACCGCGCAGAAGACAGCGGGAATCAGGGTGCCACCGGCAAATCCTTGCAACACCCGCCAGGCGACCAGCGTGCTGAAACTGAAACTGGTGGCACAACCGAGTGATGCCAGCGTGAAAACGCTGATGGCGAGAACAAACAGCCAGCGCATGCTCAGCAGGCGCGTGAGGAAGCCGGTCAGCGGGATCGCGATCACTTCGGCGATGAGATAGGCGGTTTGCACCCAGCTCATCTGATCGGGCGAGATGCCGAGTGCGTCCTGGATGGTCGGCAGCGAGGTTGCGACCACCTGTACGTCGAGGATCGCCATGAACATGCCAATGCACATCGTGGCGAAGCCGATCCAGGTACTGATCGGATGAGTGCCGGTCGAATGAGTGCCGGTCGAATGAGTACCCGTCGGATTAGTGTCCGGCATCGTTATCAAATTGCATCCGTTTCGGCGCGTTCGATTCAGGACGTGATGAAATCACGCATCGCGACCATTGAGCCGTTTTCCGCGCGGATGCGAATCGCCAGGATCACGAAGTTGGCGACCGAGAAGGCCAAAGCATACCACGGCAAGCCGAGGCAGAGGGGTAACACCGCGATTTCGCCCACCACCACGGCATAGTTCGGGTGTGTCAGCAAACGGTAGGGCCCGGTCCGCACCAGAGGGGCGCCCGGCAACACGATGATCCGCGTGGTCCAGCGCCGCCCCAGCGTTGCCAGAACCCAGACACGCAGCCCTTGCAACACCAGAAAAACCACCAGCCAGCCGGGGTCGAGCGCACGCGCCGCGCCGAATCCCCACAGCCCCGCCAGCCAGGCCGCGTGCAACAGGACGATAAGCGGGTAATGCCCGGGTGCAACCTCATAGGCGCCCTTTGCCAACAAAGCCGCGGTATTGCGGCGGGCGAGCCACAGCTCGCCCAGCCGTTCCGTCGTGACGAATGCCAGCAGGAAGATCGCCGGTATCATGCGGCTTTTTGCAGCGACACGCTTGTCGCGGTGAATCCAGGTCCCATTGCGGTCAGCAATGTGCGCGCCGCCAGACCGTCCTGGATGACGCGCTCCAGAACAAACAGCGCGGTCGGGGCCGACATGTTGCCGTATTCGGCAAGGATCGCGCGCTCGTGGATGAGCGAGCCCTGGGCAAGCGAAAACGCCCGCTCCAGCGCACCGACAACCTTGGTGCCGCCGGGGTGGAACGCAAACCGATCGATGTCGCTCAGCGCCAACCCGCCGCGGCCGAGGATGCCGCTGACAGCTGACGCCATGTTGGCCTCGGCGAATGGCGGGATATCGCGATCGAAAATCACCCCAAAGCCTTGCGGATCAAGCGACCAACCCATGATCTGAAGGGTGTCCGGCCACAGGTGTTGACCACTCATTTCGAGCTCGGCAAGGCCGGATTCGCCGGCCTTCAGCACGCAGGCGGCGGCGCCGTCGCCGAACAGGGCAGTGGCGACGATGTTGGCCTTGGTCAGCTTATCAAGCCGGAAAGCCAACGAACAAAGTTCGATCGCGACCAGCAGCACCACGCTGCCGGGACGGGCCTGCGCCATGCGGGATGCGATCGACAACCCGCCGACGCCGCCGGCACAGCCCAGGCCAAACACCGGCACGCGCTCGATATCGCAACGAAAACCCATGCGATCGGCCACACGCGCTTCGAGGCTGGGCGTGGCAACGCCCGTTGATGAGATGGTGACGACGGTATCGACATCCGCGGCCGTCAGTCCGGCAGCATCGAGCGCGCGTGTTGCCGCGTCGATGAACAACTGGCTACCGCCCTCGACATAAGCCGCGCTGCGCTCCGGCCAACCGAGTGGCTCAAAGTACCAGTCGAGCGGGCGCACGGCGTAGCGCCGCAGGATGCCTGACGTCTCGAACACCCGCGCCAGGCGCTCGTAATCACCAAAACGTGCGGCAAATCCGCCGTGCGCCGCAGCGGCGACATCGCGTTGCTCGATGCAATGGGGCGGCACCGCGGACGCGACGGAGATCAGCTTGACGGAGGAGGGCATCGGTACTCCTGAACGACGACGGATTTCGGATTGACGACATACCGCCCATAGCGGAGGCAAACGTGCCCATCCTAGTGACGCCTGTGTGGCGGTGCGTATTCCGCCATTCAACACGGCGCTGATCACGATCCGCTGTCGTGCGCACGGCAGCGGATCGCTACAAACCGTCTGCATGCTACGCGGCGATGGCGCGGTTGTCGGAGCCTCGGAATCTACCTAGATGAACCCGGCCGGGTTGAACGGGCGCGTCGCGTCATATCACGCACCTAGGCTCCTCACGCGCCCAGGCTCCGCGCCGCGCACGCAGCCTGGACCAGTGGCACCAGTGCGCGATACTCTTCGGCGCGGGGTGCCTGCGGCCGCCAGGCCAGCCCGATGGTCCGCCACGCGCCCGCCCCGTTCACCGGCCGCAGCTCCACCGCCAGCCCGGCGCAAATGCCGCCCTCGACGGCCAGGCGCGGCAGCAGCGTGACCCCCATCCCGCTGGCCACCATCTGCACCAGCATGTGCAGACTGGTCGCCGCGTAATCCATGTCCGCCGCCGCGGCACCAAGCCCGTGCTGGCCGCATACCGAAAGCGCCTGGTCGCGCAGGCAGTGCCCGTCCTCCAGCAGCAGCAATCGCTCGCGCCGCAATGCCGCCGCTGGCACGCGCGGCCGCGCAGCCAGCTTGTGGCCGCGCGGCAGCGCCACCACGAACTCGTCGCGCGCCACTGGTATCGTCGAGGCGGTGCCGCAGGCGCAGGGCAACGCCAGCAGCGCGGCGTCGATCCGTGCCTCGTCCAGCCAATCGGTGAGCCGGCCCGTCAGCTCCTCGCGCAGATGCAGTCGCAGATGGGGGAAACTCTCGCTCAGGGTCGGCATCAGCCGCGGCAGCACGAACGGCCCGATGGTCGGGATCACCCCCAGCCGCAGCGGGCCCCCCATCGGCGCGCGCGCCGCATCTGCGACATCGGCGATCGCCTCCAGCGCCGCCATCACGCCCCGGGCGTGACGCACCAAGTCATGCCCCAACGCGGTGAACACGACGTTCTTGCCGGCCTCGCGGTCGAGGATCTTGGCATCCAGTTGCCGTTCCAACTGGATGATGCCAGCGGACAGTGTCGACTGCGTCACCGCGCAAAGCTGCGCCGCCCGGCCGAAATGCTGGGTCTCGTCCAAGGCCAGGAGATAGCGCAGCTGCTGCGGCGTGGGCAGCGCTCTCATCGATTATTCCGATCATCTTGCACGACATTACTCATTGGCACGTTCGGGGCGCGTTCGCCACCTCCGCTGGCGCAACCCTGAATGGAGATCGCCGTGGCCAGGAAACCCATGCTCACGACCACCGCCGGCAACCCGGTGGTCGACAACCAGAATGCCATGACCGCTGGCCCACATGGCCCGGTCCTGATGCAGGATTACCAGCTGATCGAGAAACTCGCGCATCAGAACCGCGAGCGCATTCCAGAGCGCACGGTGCATGCCAAGGGTTGGGGCGCCTTCGGCACACTGACGATCACGCACGACATCACCCGCTACACGAAAGCGAAAGCCTTCTCCCAAGCTGGCAAGAAGACCGGGATGCTGGCGCGGTTTTCCACTGTCGCCGGCGAACTGGGCGCCGCCGACGCCGAGCGTGACGTGCGCGGCTTCGCGTTGAAATTCTACACCGAGGACGGCAACTGGGACTTGGTCGGCAACAACACGCCAGTGTTCTTCATCCGCGATCCCTACAAATTCCCCGACTTCATCCACACCCAGAAGCGCCACCCCCGCACCAACATGCGCTCGCCAACCGCGATGTGGGATTTCTGGTCGCTGTCACCCGAATCGCTGCATCAGGTGACGATCCTGATGTCGGATCGTGGCCTGCCGACCGATGTGCGTCACATGAACGGCTACGGCAGTCACACATTCAGTTTCATCAATGCGCACAACGAACGGTTCTGGGTGAAGTTCCACTTCAAGACGATGCAAGGCCACCTTCATTGGACCAATGCCGAGGCCGAAACGATCGTCGGCCAGACCCGCGAATCGACGCAGGCCGACCTGTTCGGCGCGGTCGAGCGGGGCGACTTCCCGCGCTGGCGTCTGTGCGTACAGGTGATGCCGGAAACCGACGCCGACAAGACGCCGTACAACCCGTTCGACCTGACCAAGGTGTGGCCGCACGCTGACTATCCGCTGATCGAGGTCGGCGTGATGGAGTTGAACCGGAATCCCGACAACTACTTTGCCGAGATCGAGCAGGCCGCCTTCAGCCCGTCCAACATCGTGCCCGGCATCGGCTTTTCGCCTGACAAGATGTTGCAGGCTCGGATCTTCTCCTACGCCGACGCACACCGCCACCGGCTCGGCACGCATTACGAGGCGCTGCCGGTCAATGCACCGAAATGCCCGGTCCATACCTACAACAAGGATGGGGCGATGCGCTTCTTCCCCAACAACCCGAACCCGGATGCTTATTACGAGCCGAATTCGTTCAATGGTCCGGTCGAGCAGCCGGACCTGGCGGAGCCGCCGCTGAATATCTCGGGCGACGCCGACCGCTACAACCATCGGGTCGGCAACGACGACTTCGGCCAGCCGCGCGCGCTGTTCCTGCTGTTCGATGCCGGCCAAAGGCAACGGCTGTTTGCCAATACCGCCGCCGCGATGGCCGGGGTGCCGGACAGGATCGCGCAGCGTCAGCTGGCGTTGTTCGACAAGGTGCACCCCGATTACGGCGCCGGCGTTCGGGCCGCGCTGGTCATCGCCGCGACCAATGGTCAAGCACGGGAGGCCGCGGAATGATTTCGCCAGATTACGAAGCGCTGCCGGTATCCCTCATGCAAAACACAGCACGCACTCATTTGACGGATAAGCGAACACGGGCTGTACCCGCAGGCCGCACCGTCGGGCTCCGCCACATCGGCACGGCCGCGGGGAATGCGCTGGTGGCGGCGCGTGTCTTACGCGTGGTCGGGTGTGCCGCCGTGCTCATCGCGCTGGCCATGATCGCGTTGTCGCTGACGTCCTGCGCGCCGAGCGATGATAACGCTTTTCTTGGATCCGCGTACGACGGCCCAACTGCTGCATATGCGTATAATCATCCCTGACCAGCAGCCTGATGGCGGGCCTGGCTGGCCCCCACCGACGCACCTCCCTGAATGCCTGTGACCTCGCGCGACCTGCCCTCCGGCAGGTCGCGCGAGGTCGCTCCACGGTACGGGTATCATCGATTTTGTCGATGACAACATCGACTATTTCTCATTGGATGGGTTTGCCCGGGATCGTCGTACCTCGCTTCGCACCTGCACAAAACCTGACCTGGAGACATGCCCATGCTGACCGTTGGCGATCAGTTCCCCCATTTCGCGCTGAAGGCCGTGCGGGGCGGCCCCGAGGGTCTCAGGATGTCCACGGCGTTCGCCGACATCACCTCCGACACCGCGGCCGGGAAGTGGAAAGTGGTGTTCTTCTGGCCAAAGGATTTCACCTTTGTGTGCCCGACCGAGATCGTCGCTTTTGGCAAGCTCGCCGGCGAATTCACCGATCGCGATACCGTGGTCTACGGCGTGTCCACCGACAGCGAGTTCGTGCATCTGAACTGGCGCCTACACCACGAGGATCTGCGCGGCCTGCCGATCGCGATGCTGGCCGATATCAAGTGCGAGCTGTCCACTGCCTGCGGTGTGCTCGACCGCACCGAAGGTGTCGCGCTGCGCGCCACGTTCATCGTGGATCCACAGGGTGTGATCCGCTTTGCCTCGGTGAACGATCTCTCCGTTGGCCGCAACCCGGACGAGGTGATGCGGGTGCTGGATGCGCTGCAAAGCGACGAGCTGTGCCCGTGCAACTGGAACAAGGGCGACGACGTCCTGCGGCCCGCCGCGTGAGGGGAGGGGCGGTCGTGTCGATCGATACTTTGCAGAACCGGCTTCCGGCCCACGCCAAGGACCTGAAGCTCAACCTGTCAACGCTGGGCGCGAAACGGCCCTGACGACGGAGCAGCGCGCCGGCTGCTTCGTCGCCGCCGCGCTCGCCGCGCGCAACGATGAGGTCACGCGCGCCAGTACCGCGGCGTTCACGCCTGCGCTGAGCCCGGAAGGGCGCATTGCGGCGCAGGCGGCGGCATCGATCATGGCGATGAACAACGTCCATTGTCGCTTCACTCATCTGGTGGGTGGGGACTACGCCACGCTGCCGGCCCGTCTGCGCATGAATGTGACGGGGCAGCCGGTGTGGCCAAGATGGACTTTGAGCTGTACTCGCTGGTCGTTTCGGTAGTGAACGGCTGCGGCACGTGCATGGAAAGCCATGAGCGTGCGCTACGCGCGGCCGGTCTGACCACGGAACAGGTCCAGGCCAGCGTGCGCATTGCCGCGGTCGTGCATGCGGTGGCGGCGACGCTGGACGGCGAGACCGCAGTGGCCGCTTAACGATAGATACATACCCGCAGACGGGTGCATGGTCTTAGCCGGTTCGCTGTGGCAAACAGGGAAACCGCAAGCCGTCACCGTCGAGGGGATACGTGAATATCGTCGAATGTACCATCGACCGTGAGCGGCAGCTCACGGTGATTCGCTGCGTTGGCGATGTCGATGGACCCACGGTCCGTGCGCGTATCCTGGCGTTCTGGCCTGCCAATCCCGAAACCATCGATAATAACTGCCTGGTCGATGTGCGCGACTATGTTGGCAATCTGGGTTATAACGATATCCGGGCGATTGCGATGGCATGGCACGAATTCGCCAAAGGGCGCGACGCGGGCCGGCGCATCGCCATCGTGTCGCGCGATCGCTTCGCCGGGCTTCTGGTCAAGGTCGTCGCGCTGCTGTTCAACACGCGGCAGTTCGCACTGTTCCATGACGTGGATGACGCGCTGCGCTGGCTCGCCAATCGGCCGTAGACGAGGCAGCTCGGGTGGACGCGAGTGGTCAAAATCTGACATTTGGTAGCCAAGAGCGAGAGGTTCGCTCGCGCGCAATTTGCGGTCGTTCAAGACCGACCGGCACTCGTCACAAAGCGATCATCCCGAACCCGCTCATCAGCCAATGATCCGAGCCTCCTGCACATATCCGAAGGCGCCCTTGCCCGACCAAGCTCGTCCGTCAGGATAGCGCAATTCTATTCCGGCGAGGTCCTTCTCATCCGCAAGGCGCACGTTGACGCCTATCTGGCTGTTCCCGAACTTTGATACGGCGCTGGCGGTCAAAGTAAAATGTGTCGTTGAACCACAATTTGCACAGAAATGGATTTCTGCAGCCGGGTCTTCCTTGTCTTCCCGGCTATATCCCTTCGTCGTTCCCACGACGCTGACTTCCGACGGATGGAAATAGGCCCAGCGGGCGCCCGACTTGCTACAAAGCGTGCAGTTGCACTCGTTGATGAAGTCCGGTCGTTTTGGGATTTCGATGCGGACTTGGCCGCAGAGGCAGGAGAGCGTCAACATTCCCAATGTCATATCAGCCGAGCTGCTCGCCCGGTAGAGGCCGTTCGATGTCCACATTCATCCGTTTTCAGCTCGGCCGCGCCAGGGTACCAAGCGTTTTCACTAGTGAAACCGAGGCATGACCTTCTGGCACAGCAGCTTCAGTGCGGCGGTCACTTGCGCATGCGTGATCTTGCCGCCGCAATTCAGTACCATCAGCACGCCATTCAGCCCCAACTCCGCCTGCGCGCCGCACAGCTTGCCGCTGACGGTTTCCGGCCCATGCCAAGGACCTGAATGAAGCTGAACCTGTCCAGCCGGGCGCGCAAAACCGTGGGGACACCGGAACGGCGTGCCGGACGCTTCGTCACCGCGGCGCGCGCCGCACGCAATGATGCGGTGCCTAGCACCATCACCGTCGCCTTGGCATCGCGGGCATGACGACCGAGCAGATACGGGCGACGTGCGCATCGCCACGATGGTGCATGCGGTGGCGGCGACGCTGGATGGCGACGTCGCGCCGGCCGGCTGACGTTTCGTACCTTCATTCCTGCGCAGGCAAGAACACCTTGCCGGTACCGCGCCACGAATGCATGTCAGCCTGCGCTGGCGTGACGGAACTACGGGTTATCGTCTTCACTGCCCGGGCGTGGCGCTGACCGCGTCGATGTCTCCGGGCTTGCACCCGTGTCCAACCTAGCGTGACCTTCCGTCCGCGCGTGGCTATTGTGCTGCCGCACCGATGCGTTCCCCGTCTCGCTCGCGCCGCACACAGCACCGACGACATCGTCGACGCGAGGGTGCCACGAAACGCTAGCCTGCACCGAGGTCATCATGGCGGATATCACCACGATTGACGACGAAACCGCTCTCAGCACCGCCATCAACGTGCTGCGCGAGTCCGTCGAAAGCGGGCGGATGCCGTCGGGCCAGAAGCTCGAACCGGAGGTCGCGGCGCTGCACGCACAGGCCATCGCGCATCTGGACGAGCTGCGGCGCCACCGATCGGAGACGGATTTTCGTGCCTTGGTTGATGCCATGCCCATCCATGTGTGGACGAGCCGTGCGGACGGATCGGGCGTGTTCTTCAACCGCCGGCGGCTGGAGTACACGGGGACCGGCGTGGACTGGTACGGCATCGTCCATCCCGACGAGCGCGTGGACCACGACGCAGCCTGGCACACGGCGGTTCGCACGGGTCAGCCGTTCCATTACGAGCAACGTCTGGTCGCCGCCGACGGCAGCGCCCGTTGGTTCCTGGGTCGGGCGGAAACCGTCCGCGATCAAGATGGCAACGTCGTCGGATGGGTCGGTATCAACATCGACATCGAGGATCGCAAACGGGCCGAGCAGGTGCAGGCCGACGCGGAGCGGCAGCTCAAGACGGTCATCGACACGATCCCCGCACATGTCTGGCGGGCTGGCCTTGATGGCGAGAACGATTTCATCAACCAGGCGCGGGTGGAGTTCGGCGGTAGCAACCTGTCGTGGCAGGAGCTGGTCCATCCCGATGATGTTGCCGTGCACAGGAGAAACCGGGAGGCGGCCCAAAAAACCGGCCAGCCGTTCGAGCAGGAGATGCGCCTGCTGCGGAAGGACGGCACCTATCGCTGGTTCCTCGTTCGCGCGGCACCGCAACGCAACGACGACGGCACCGTGTCACAGTGGTTCGGCACGAACACCGACATCGACGACCTAAAGCAGGCGCAGGAGCGCGTTCGCCGCAGCGAGCAGGACCTGCGTGACACCATCGACACCATTCCCGCCCATATCTGGAGTTGCCTGCCGGACGGCACCTCCGACTACGTCAACCGTCGTCGGGTGGAGTACACCGGCCCCGACATGGATCATCTTGACATCGTGCATCCCGACGACCGTGCGAAACATGACGAGAAATGGACCACATCCCTCCGCACGGGCCGGGCCTTCGAGATCGAGAACCGCTTGCGGGGCTTCGACGGAACCTATCGCCGGTTCCTGGGCCGGGCAGCGCCGCTGCGCGACGAACACGGCAATATCAGCCGGTGGTACGGCACGAACACCGATATCGAGGACCTTCGTCAGACCGAGGATGCCTTGCGGCGCGCGCAGGCCGAACTCACGCATGTGTCCCGCATTTCGACCCTGGGCGAACTGGTCGCATCGATCGCACACGAAGTGAATCAGCCGCTCGCCGGCATTATCACCAATGGGGCAGCGTGCCTGCGATGGTTGCGCCACGAGCCGCCGAACCTCGACGAAGTGCGGCAGGCCGTCGAACGGATCATTGGCGATGGCCAACGCGCGGCCCAGGTGGTGGAGCGCCTGCGCGCCCTTGCGCGGAAGGAGGAGTCTGATCGGCGTCCCCTCAACCTCAACGAGTTGGTGGCGGAGTCGCTGCCGCTGGTCGCCCGGGAACTAAGCCATGGGCGGATCAAGGTGGACCTGTCCTTGGCGCCGCATCTGCCCGAGATCATGGCCGATCGCGTGCAGGTGCAGCAGGTGCTGATCAACCTGCTGATCAATGGCATTCAGGCCATGGCCGAGACGACGGAGGGGGAACGCGTCCTGGGGATCTCGTCGCGCCTCGACGAGGCCGACGGCGTGATGCTTGCCGTGCGCGATTCGGGACCGGGCATCGATCCGGCCGCGGAAGATCGCCTGTTCAAACCCTTTGTCACGACGAAGCCGAACGGTATGGGCATGGGATTGTCGATCTGCAGGTCCATCGTTGAGGCGCATGGTGGTCGGATATGGGCAAATAGCGATGCGGCGCCGGGCAAGAAGCGGGGCGCCGACTTTCGGTTCACGCTGCCGGTGCGAGCTGATACCAGCGGTCCTTGATCCTGACCGATCCCCGTCATGGCGGCAAAAGCCGGCATCCAGAACGAAGCGCCAAAACACGGGATATCCCAGGGATACCTGCTGTCGCAGGGGTGACGGGAACGGTTGAGATCGCGCCGGTCGCCGGCATCGATGAAGTGCGACGATGGATCGAGGCAACCTCGCAGCATGGCTGAGGTGGTTCAGTGGAAGCGTGGCATCACCTGCTGGCACAGCAGCTTCAGCGCACTCTTCACCTGCGTATGCGTGATCTTTCCACCGCAGTTCAGTTCCATCAATACGCCATCCAGCCCCAACTGTGCCTGCAAGCCATCCAGCTTGTCGCTGACAGCCTCTGGTGAGCCCACCAGCACCGTCCCGGCCAGGGCATCCTCATAGCTCATCGCTTGCAGCCGCGCCGCGGTGGCGGCGCGACGGTCGGCGCCATCCACACCGGCGCGCTTTGCCGAGTCCGCCAGCAGATTGGCCTGCTGGCGGAAGAAATGCATGAAGCTGGCTTCCGCTTCGGCACGCGCCCGCTTGTCGGTCGCGGCGATATAGGCGGGCACACGCAGGAACACCTGCCCGGCGCCAGGATGCCCCGCCTCGCGATAGGCTGCACGATAGGCGTTTACCAGCGGCACAATCTCATCGGCGGTTTCGTAGCGCACGGCCACGAAGATCGGCTTCCCCTGCTTGCCGATCGAAACGAACGTATCCGGACTGGTCGCGGCAACGCGGATGTCCGGCATCGGTTGCTGGAAGGGGCGCGGTGTCACCCGCACATTGGCGAAGCGATAGAAGCGTCCCTCGTACGACACGCGCTCCTGCGTCCAGGCGAGCTGCACGATGTCCAGCACTTCGGCGAAGCGGTCGCGGCTTTCGGCATAGGGCACGCCATAAGCCTCATAGGTTGCGGCGACGCCGCTGCGTCCGACGCCGAAGATCAACCGGCCGCGGCTGAGCTGGTCGACGGTCGCCGCCTCTTCCGCCAAGCGCAGCGGATGGCAGAGCGGCAGCACCTGTACCGCGATGCCGATCTTCATCCGTTTCGTGCGTGCTGCGATCGCGCTTGCCACGCAGAGCGGTGACGAGAGCACGGCGCGCGCCGGATCGAAGTGCAGCTCCGCGAGCCAGAGCGCGTCGAGCCCCCAGCGCTCCGCGCCGTCCACCAGCTCGAAGGCCTGATCGAACGCCGCAGAGTCAGGCTGCCCGGCGATCGATGGGAACTCGTGAAAGATGCCGAATTCCATCCGCTCCACCCCTTGTTTCGCGGGGGAGCCTAGGATGGGATCGATCCGGCGTCACGTTCGGCGCCGAGGGTGGGCATGCGCCCGCAAGTGAAGACTACCACGGTGGCGCGGAGACGCAGAGGTGATCGGGGCATTCCGACGCCCGGCGAATGCGGCTATAGCGATGCAAGCGCTGCGTGCGAAGCGCCATAACTACCGTTGCTAACCCGGTACAAGTGTCCGTTCCCTGGTTCCTTTGCGCTTCTGTGGTGAATCTTGCGCGCGGAGATGTGAGACCACGCTTCAACGGATCCCCAGCAGCTTGTGGGTCTGCAGGCTCAAGCGCCAACGCGGGTTATGCAGGCAAAGCTCGGTCGCCAGCTTGGTATTTGCCACCAGCTCCGGCCCATCCATCGCCTGCACTGAGAAATACCGGAACCCCAATGTCTCCAGCGCCGCCAGGTCCATCCCCGGTTGCGGCACCACCAGCTTCAGCTCGTCCCCCTCGATCAGCCGTAGCGCCGCTCCGGCCTTCGGACTGACGCAGATCCAGTCCAGCCCAGGCGGTGGGTCCAGCGTGCCGTTGGTTTCGATCGCAACCTCGAAGCCGCGTGCATGCAGGGCGTCCACCAGAGCGGAGTCCAGTTGCAGCAAGGGCTCGCCGCCGGTGCAAACCACGAATGGTGCACCGCCGCCCGGCCAGCGCGCAGCCACCACGTCGGCCAGTGCCTCGGCATCGGCAAAGCGCCCACCGCCATCACCATCGATGCCAACGAAATCGGTGTCGCAGAACGGACAGCTGGCGCTCGCGCGATCCGCTTCCCGGCCCGACCACAGATTGCAACCGGCGAACCGGCAGAACACCGATGGGCGGCCCGTCTGCACGCCCTCCCCTTGGAGCGTGTAGAAGATCTCCTTGACAGCGTAGCTCATTCGGCCGCGGCAACCAGACTTTGGTCCGCTGTCAGATCATTGATGCTCATGTCGGCGCGTTGCCACCAGGGCAGCCGCTGCGCCGTGCCTGGCAGCACCGCCAGCGGATCACCATCGAACACCACGGTGTTGGTCGGCGTCTCCTCCAGCCGGATTTCGACACAGGTCAACCGCCCGCCTTCGGCCGCAAGGAACCCGTTCAGCTTGGCCATCATGCAACAGGCCAGCACTTCCGTGGTCGGGTCGCCCGGTGTCACCAGCAGCCGCCCGACCCGTGCCGGCTCGTGCCGCAGGAACCAGCCTAGTAGCGGATCCGTGGCGCCAAGTTGCAGCGCATGGTCGACGCTGTCATCGATCCAGCGATGCCAGGTCGCTTTCGCCAACTCGAACGGCTCGACCATGTTGGACCGGCCGTCCAGCGGTACCCTACCAGATGGTTGCAACCGCACCGTCACCGTCTCCGTGTGACCATGCGGCACCGCGCACTTCTCCGCGCCGCTCATCAGCAGGCGGTGGGCCATCGCGTAACGGCGCGTGAAGACGAGACCGAACATGACCAGCAAACGGCTCCAGCAGGGAAACGCCAGCGTTCTATAGCACAGGGTCCCGTGGGATCTGGTCTGCGGCTGCGGCGATGCTGCCATTTTGTCGCCGCGATCGGCCGGCAGGTGCAGAACCGGCAGGTGCAGAATGGGCATGCCAAGCCAGGGGAGCGCTGGGCGCTGGTATCACGCGCGCCGGGAGCATTGCTGGCGGTGACGTTGTCGCTGAGCGCCGCCCACGGTCAGACCGTGCCGCAGCTTGTCACACGCGAGCTGGTCGCCGCGCATAACGCCGCCCGGGTCAAGGTGGGATCGCCCCCGTTGGCCTGGTCCGATCGACTGGCGGAAACGGCACATCGATGGGCCGATTATCTGATGGCAGCGCACGCCTTCGCCCCCCGGACTGGCGATCCGCACGGTGAGACTCTGCTCCTGATCGCTGGTGGGACAGTGGCGCCCGCCGAGGTGGTGCGCACCTGGCTCTCCGAGGAACGTGATTACAACCACAACACCAACAGCTGCATTGGGGTGTGCGGCCACTACACGCAGGTGGTCTGGCGAGCGGCGCGCGAAGTCGGGTGCGGCATGGCGTTCGATGGCTATCGGCAGATCTGGGTGTGTGAATACGCGCCGCCGGGCAATGTCACGGGGATGCGACCGTACTAGCCCAGCGCGCGGCCCCGGCGGGGTGCCGCAGTTGCCAACGTCGCGCCCTTCGCTACCATCCCCACCCGCCAGAACGAAAAATCCCAAGCGGGAGAGCGTCCTATGATCACGAAATTCGACAGCCTGTATGCGGGCCACGTGGACCTGGACAATGTCGGCTACGGCGGCACGCCGATCAATGACCGGCTGTTTCCCAACGAACATCTCGCCACCGCGCTGAGCAAGGCGCAAGCGATGGCGCAGCTGATGGATCGCATGGGCTACACGACGTTCTGGATGGCCGAGCATCATTTCCAGCGCGAAGGCACGGAGTGCATTCCCAACGTGCTGCTGATGGCGATGCACCTGACGCATGTGACTCGCAATCTGAAGATCGGCTGTGGTTTCAACATCGCACCGATGTGGCATCCACTGCGTCTGGCCGAGGACTACGCGATGGCCGACATCCTGTCGGGTGGGCGCGTGGTGTTCGGTCTTGGCCGTGGCTACCACACGCGCGAGGTCGAAACGTTTGGCGCGCCCTTGCTGGATCAGGCGGCCAATCGCGAGCTGTTCGAGGAACAGGTCGACATCGTCTTCAAGGCGTTCAACCAGGATCGGTTCAGCCATCAGGGCAAGCATTACACGTTGCCACCCGAGGTGCCGTATCGCGGCTATACGTTAAAGGACCTGACGCTGGTGCCGCGGCCGCTGCGCCTGCCGGTGGAGACCTGGCAGCCGATCCAGGGTGGCACGGCGCGCGCGATGGAGTTCATGGCGAAGCACGGCATCCAGGGCATGGTTGGCGGGGGCTCGGCCGAGGGCGGCGCGATGCACAAGGTGGTGATGGCCTGGCAGGAGGCGCATGCCGCGCTCGGCAAGCGTATCGAGCTGGGCGAACGGCTGTGTTTCGGCTTTCATTTCTACATGGCCGACAGCCGGGAGGCGGGTATCCGCAAGGCCGCGAAATACTATGAAGAGAACATGAAGATGTTCGGCGAGCTGCGTCTGGTGCGTGCGCTGAGCGAGGAGCAGATCGAGATCATGCGCGATCCGCAGCGTGCGCCCATGGCGAAGCTGCCGAGGATCGAAGATGCGATCAACGCGGGCGGGTTCCTCTGCGGGTCGCCGCAGCAGATGATCGATCATCTGAAGGCCCTGGAGGAGAAGTATCCGGCGCTGGATCGAATTTCTGTCAGCCTGTCGGTTGGCGTACCGGAGTCCGAGGCGCTGGAGCAATTGCAGCGGTTTGCCGAAGAGGTCATGCCGGCGTTCAAGGGTGCCTTGGTGCGGCAGCCGGAACTGGCGAAATAGGGAGTAGCGCGCCAATAACACGAGAAGCACGGAGCCTGATTGAGATGCCTCTGAAACGCGTTGTCCTGCAGATTGGCATGGGCACCGACATCCGCGGCGGCGACGACACCAAGGCTGCGGTTCGTGCCTTGCGGGACGCGCTGTGGCACAATTCGCTGAGTGTCGCCGACGCGCTGGGCCGGCATGTCGATTCGATGCAGGTCGAGGTCACTATCGGCACGCCGCATCCGGAACGAGTGGACAAGGCCCAGGTGCTTGCCATCCTGCCGCACGGCACGGGCACGGTGAACGTCGTGCAAGGTGGCCTGGAAGTCCCTAACGATGCCGGCACTGGTGTCACCCTGCTGGCCCAGGCCGCCGCGGTTGTGCGACTGGAGCTGCCATGAAACCGAAGCGCGTCATCCTCGAGATGGGCACCGGCAACGACCTGCATGGTGGTGACTACACCAAGGCCGCCATCCGCGCGGTGCAGGATGCGATCCATCACAGCTCGCTCAGCATCATCCGTTCGCTCGGGCTCGACTCGCGCAAGATGCTTGTCGAGGTCACCATCGGCGTGCAGCGTCCGGAGCAGGTGGATGCCGAGCGGGTGAAAGCCACACTGCCGCACGGCCAGGTCAGTGTGACGGTCGTGAAGGGCGGCCTCGATGTGCCTGACGACACGTCCGGCGACACCGCGGTGATCGCCAGCGCCGCGGTTGCGGTGCGATTGGAGTTGCCTCAGCCATAAGGTTGCGGCCAACCGGAGGGAGGAATGCGATGCCGACTGGAACGTATGACTTCAGCACGGAAGACTTCGACTATCTGCGCCACGGCGACCGCGCGCTGAAGCTGCGCGTCTATCGCCCGCGCGGTGACGGACCATTCCCGGCCGTCATCGATATCCACGGCGGTGCCTGGTGCAACGGCGACCTCAACGAATGCAAGGCGCGTGATGAGGTGCTGGCTGCGTCGGGTCTGGTCGCGATCGGTCTGGACTTCCGCCATGCCGCGGATGGCTATCCGACCTCGTTGATCGACATCAACTACGCGGTCCGTTGGGTGAAAGCGAACGCCACGAAGCTGGGCGTGCGGCCGAACCTGATCGGGTTGTCAGGCCAATCCAGCGGCGGGCATCTCGCAATGCTCTCGGCGATGCGGCCACACGATGCGCGTTACGCCACCGTCCCGTTGCCAACCGATTCGCCATCCGTGGATGCGACGGTGAGCTGTGTGGCAATGACCTGGCCAGTGATCAATCCGTTATCACGTTATCGTCATGCGCGCCGCGCGCGTGACACGGCGACGCCGCCGGCGTGGGTGCGCGACATTCCGGAGCGGCATGAGACGTATTGGAAGAGCGAAGCCAACATGGCCGAGGGTAACCCGGTGCTGGCGCTGGAGCGTGGTGAGAAGGTGCTGACGCCACCGGCGCTGTGGGTTCAGGGCAAGCCCGACATCGTGCACGACTATCGCGATCCGGAATCGCCGATCCTGGGCAACGAGCCGGAACGATTCGTCGCCGACTATCGCAAGGCGGGCGGGTCGATCGAGCTGATGTATATCGATTACGAAACCCGCGCAGGCCATGCCTCGCATGACCCGGTGACAGCGTTCTTCCATCAGCACATGAAGGTGGCGTGATGTCCGGCTCGACCGATGTTTTCGAGATCATGCAGACGACGCGCTCGATGCGTCGGTTGAAGCCCGACCCGGTACCGGATGAACTGATCCGCAAGATCCTGGAGGCTGGCGCTTGCGCGGCCAATGGTGGCAACACACAGCGCTGGCGCTTCCTGGTGATCAAGGACCCCGCGATCAAGAAGGCCGTGCAGGTCTGGTACAAGAAGGCGTTCGACGAGGTGGTCGGCCCGCGCTACGCCACATCCGCCCCGCCGCCTGGCGTGACCGCCGAGCGCTATCAGCGGCAGCATGGGGCGGTCGAGTACCTCACCGAGCATTTCCACGAAGCACCGGTGTGGATCGTCGCCTGTATTGAGGATAAATCCCCACCCAATCGGGCATCCGGCGCATCAATCTACCCCGCGGTGCAAAACATGCTGCTGGCGACCCGCGCGCTGGGTCTCGGCTCAACGCTCACCACACGCCATCTGCTGTATGAGAAGGAAGCCGAGGCGGCGATGGGGTTGCCGGAAGGCGTGCACTCCTACGCCATTCTTCCGATCGGCTACCCGATGGGGAAATTCGGTTCCGTTGGCCGTGGCGCGTTGGCCGACATCGTCTACCAGGACAAGTGGGGACAAACGTATCCGGGATTGTAGGATGGCGCTTCGCCCTATTTCCTACGTCGCTGCTTCAACAATTCGGATGTCCCGTTCGGCGCCATCGCCCAACGCGTCCAGCGCCGCCTTGTAGGCGGCGCTGTCATGCGTCGCCATGGCCTGGGCCACGCTGGCGAACTCGATCATCACGGTCCGTTGATTCAGCCCGGCCTCATACGTCTTCGCCGGCATGCCACGCACCAGGAAACGTCCGCCGCCGGCGGCAATCGCCGGCCCCGCCAGCTTGGCGTAGGCCGCCAGCTTGTCGGGGTCGGAGACGGAACGATAGCAACTGATCCAATACGCCTTCGCCATAGCTACCTCCACTCAGGTCTGCCGTGCGCACCGTCGAGCGCCATACGGCTTACGCGGATCAGAGCAAACACCGAACCCGGTGCGGACACCAGCGCGTGCGATGACATCGGCTGCAGCCGCTCCATACGAAAAGGGGGGCCATGTGGCCCCCCATTCCGCGATCGACAGTCGCGTGTGCGTCAGCCCTTGCAGGGAGCCGCCGCTGCCTTCTGGCCCGCCAGCAGGGCACTGCCCTCGGAGGCCTTCTGGCCCGCCAGCAGGGCACTGCCCTCGGAGGCCTTCTGGCCCGCCGTCAGGGCACTGCCCTCGGAGGCCTTCTGGCCCGCCGTCAGGGCACTGCCCTCGGAGGCCTTCTGGCCCGCCGTCAGGGCACTGCCCTCGGAGG